>NZ_JACHNA010000001.1:325085-650170 GCF_014205175.1 Micrococcus cohnii
ACCGGTGCCTGCCGAGTCGTAGTTGCGGGTTTGTGAGAAGAATCGGTGCACGAGGGTGTCAATGAGCAGCCCACCCATGTTGACCCCGTTGTGGTTCTTCCAAGCCCGGGCCAGGCGGGCAAGGTGCCGCATGTTCGTTGAGGTCAGGTCGTTGCACTCCTTGGTCGCCGCGATCTCCTCGCGCGGCTTGGTGACCTTCCAGGCCATAGCCTTCGTGTCCGGGTAGTCGAAGCTCCCGTCGGCGTTCGCGAACGCCGGCTGGACCTCGAACTTGAAGGCGTTGGAGATGAACTGAACTCGTACGACGCACTGGTCGACCCGGACGGAAGTGGTTGGGTACCGTGCCGTTAGGGCGTCGCGGACGCGTTCGAGCATCCGCCGGGGCCCCGTTTCCGCGTCGTAGTTCGGCCGGATCTTGGGCGGAAGGATGAAGATCATGTCAAGGTCGGACACGCCCTTGATGGCTGTGTGACGTCCGAAGGAGCCGACCATGAGCTGGTAGTCGGTGCAGCCATCCTTGCTGCGGAAGTCCCTGTTGAGTGCCTTGGTGATCTCGTCTCGACGGGAGGCCACGGCGCTGGCCGCATCGCCGACCTTAAGGTTCTGAAGCAGCGTGCCGAAAATCTCTGATGTCTTCTCGCTCATCCCTGGCTCTCGTTGAGCCGAAGAGCTTCTGGGAGGAGGTGGTCGATCTCGCGGGACGTGAACGTCAGCTCCTCCTTGTTCTTAAGTGCGTCCTTCGCGCGGGTGTAGGCCTTCGAGGTGGTCCTCGGCGCGTCGGAGTATGCAGTATGAGCCTTCTCCTGGAGTTCGGTGCGCCGTTCTCGGGCTTCGGCATGGCTCACGGTGCCCGACATCAGGTCCGCGATCAGGGAGATGTACGACTCGCGGACGTCCCATAGCTCTGAGGCCGCCCTGCGATGGTCGTCCGCCTCTTCCGCGAACTTGAATGTCTTAACACCGAGGGTGATCCAAGTGACCGCCAGAGCGATGAAGGAGGTGGTCAGACTCGTCACGACAGAGTTACCGAAGAGGCCGAGCACGGTGACCAGGAAAGTAGTGGAGCTAGCAGCGGTGAGCGTAATGAGAGCGCCCTGCAGCCACCGATGTCTGACGAAGCAGATGTCGGCTTGCTTCTCATGGGTCTTATGGCTGTAGGCCACGCGCCCGAAGGACTCACGCACCTCCGCGAGCAGAATCGGGTCCCGATCGATCGATGCTACTTCGCCGTTGGTCATGCCACTCCGCTCATCGATGTTCCAACCTGGGCTCACGTGAAAGACCTGTCGGCTTCTAGGTGCCCGGCGGGGTGTACTTAGGTCAATGGTAGGCGGTTAGCCGGACTTAGACACCGACCGGCGTCAGGAGAAGAGTCGGCGTGGGGGACTACTCGAGTGATACCCCAGGCCGCCTGGTATGGGTAGGGGGACGGAGCTGTACACACAAGCATCGGGTCAGCGTCAGTCCGGGTATACATGCTGTTACGTCTTCGAGGGGAAGCGCCAGCGGTCTATAGGCAGATCGGCGAAGCCTTCGATGTCCTCTTCGCTCACGCAGAGCACGACTCCACGCGCCTCCAGAATCGAGAACTACCGGCGCGAAGGTGAGATCGACTGTCTCGTGCCGATCCTCGTGCATCACAAACGACCGTTAGAGACAAGGGGTAATGGATGGCAGGCAGTGAAGGCTCGAGGCATCGGTTCTGGGTTATCTATTGGGCAGTATGGGGCGGATGGTTCTTGATGATGCTGGTCAATTGCTTCCGCCTGTGGCAGGCAGGCGTCGACGTATTTTACTGCGTCACGCTTGCACTAGTTGCGTTCGCCGGTCTTGTGGCGGTGTTGGTCTGGGATAAGTGCGGTGGCTGTGGCGAGCTGGAGCGAGTGGTGGTTCTGAGGAAGGTCGTGCAGTCGTTCGCTGGCGCGGGTGCCGCGGTGTTGGCGTTCGCAGGCAACAGCGTGGTTGCCCTGATCGCAAACGAGGATGTGAGCCAGAAGGACGTAGACATGTTGGGGGTAGTCGGCGGCACTGCCGTGTTCGTGTTCCTGTTCAGTGCGTTGGCGTCTCTGGTGCTTGGCCCAGCGGAGCGGACGCTAGCTCGCGAGCTGGAGGCGAACGGGGGACACTGATGGCGGTGCTTGGGTACGCCAGGGTTTCTACGCGCGACCAGGAAACATCGCTGCGGGCGCAAGAGGAGACGTTGCTGGACGCGGGGGCTGAGCGGGTGTTCAAGGACGAGGTGAGCGGCATGCGTTCGGATCGTCCGGGCCTTGCGGCTGCACTGGATTGGGCGCGCGACGGTGACGTGCTCGTTGTGACTCGCTTGGACCGGCTCGGTCGGAGCACGTTGGACACGCTGCACACCGTCCGTGAGCTGGACGGCCGTGGGGTGCGGGTGAAGGCGCCGGATATTGACCTGGACACCTCGACGCCGGCCGGGCGGTTGGTGATGCGGACGCTGGTCTCGCTGGCGGAGTGGGAGCGGGACGTGCCCGTGGAGTGCACCAAGGAGGGCCTGGCGCACGCGCGGGCGCATGGTCGGGTCGGCGGGCGTCCGCGCGTGCTCTCGGAGACCGATCAGGCGGCGATCATCGCGGCCCTGGAGGCCGGGGTATCGCGGGCGGACGTGGCCCGGCTGCACGGGGTCTCACCGTCTCACCGCGGGCGATCTCGCGGGTCAAGGCAGGCGAGCACAGCGCCTGTGACGAGCAGACGCTGGAGAACAAAGAGGAGGCATCATGCAGAACACCGTGACTTTGTCCGTTGAGGGCGTGGCGGGTACCCCGCTGCCGGAAGAAGCGATCGACCACTACGTTTCGGGCCGCGTCGGCCGGGACGAGCTGCTGGACTACCTGGCGGCGTACCCGTACGTGAAGCCTGAGCCGAGCGACGACCCGGAGTACGACATGCTCGACCCGCAGGAGTTCGGGGTCGTGGTCCTGGCGGTCGACACGGGCAAGCTCACCGAGAGCGACTACGCGGACCTCTACGCTCGGAGGCATGGGGGGCGAAGCTGACCGGCACGAGCGCACGCTGTCCGTGCTGACGGCACCGGAGCTGAGTGAGCATCTGCGATGTGATCTGATCACGGGCAGGGCCGAGGCCGACCAGGGTCCGGTCCGGGACGTGAGCGCCGGGCGCCGCCGGACAGCCGTGGCGAGACGGGCTCGCGGGGCTGGCGGCGGCCTGCGGGGTGAGGGGAGCCGAGTGTCGTCAGGGGTGCCGCCGGTAGCATGAGGGCAACGAATCAAGGGGGTCCGAGCATGGCCGCGAAGACGAGCACTCGGCAGAAGGTGCGGACGACGAAGGCTCAGCGCGCGTGGGCCGCTCGAGAGTCGGAGCACAGCCTTCGGATGGAGGGGCTGGAGCTGAGCGAGGAGACGAAGGCGGACACGCGACGGTTCGTGGCGGGAGAGATCACCGCGGACGAGGGCCTGGCGCGGACGCTGGCACGGCATCGCCGGAACTGAACATGGACCCCTACGTCGGTCCTGAGGCCGGGGTGCTCCGGAACCGACTCGGCATCACAGAGAAGGTCGCCCTCGAGGAAGCGGAGGGCGACCTTTCGCATTGGCGCAGGATGCAGTTGCTGGACACGCCGTTGCCTGCCTCGCGTGACCTGGATGAGCTCAGGGTGATTCACCATCACCTGTTCCAGGACGTCTATACCTGGGCCGGGCAGGTTCGGACCGTGGACATGCGCAAGAACGTCGACGGCGCGGCCGTGTTCCTGCCGTGGGCGGTGATCCCGACCGCGACGAGTTTCCTCGCCCAACGGCTGCGAGAGGACGACCACCTACGCAGACGAGACCGCGCGGGGTTCGTGGACGGGCTGACGGACTACTACGAAGAACTGAACTACATCCACCCGTTCCGAGAGGGCAACGGTCGGACGCAGCGACTGTTCTGGTCTCGCGTCGCCGACGACGCGGGATGGCTGCTCGGCTGGTCCGCGGTCTCCGGGGCCGAGAACGACCGCGCCTGCCGCCTGGCCAACGACGAGCACGACAAGGACCAGCTCCGCGAGCTCATGCAGCGCATCACCCGCTCACAGTAGACCGAACGCCCGGTCACGCGCGCACGCCGAACTCAGATGCCGAGGGCGGCGTGGCCGTCAGCGCCGAGCCCACGAGCGGCGTGCGCTTGGATGTACTCCAGCGCCCGAGCCTGATTGCCGTAGAGCAGATGCCCGATCTGACGTACGGCCTCAGCGATATCGATCGGCCCAGGCCGGCATACGTCCTCGAGACTGGGGTACTGCTGAAGCAGCCCGTCGTCGTGGGGCAGCGTCGGGCTTTTACCCTGAGCCCGCTCGAGAATGGCCATCAGTGCAATCTGCAGCGCCGTGCGATGGCTGCCCGTGATGGCGTACTTGGCGTGGAAGGCCTCGAGGGGCTCTGAATCGTTGAACTGGACGCTGATGGACAGCGCCCGGACGTGTTCGCGGAGTGCCTCTAGTTCGTCCTGGATCGAGGTCTCGCTCATGGACGCCTCCTCACCTTTCGTGTTCGGTGGTACCGATCGTCCACTGCCGTTCACAGCAGGATCAACAAGAGTCCTTCGAGGGAGTCGGCACGCCTGAGCCGAATGTGACGAGTGCCGCCCTTGTTACGCTCCGGGCATGCGTGTGAACGGGATCGTGCGAGTGCTCCTGCGCCTCATGGGGCCTGCGCTCCTCCTGGTCGGCTGCCTCACTCTGGCCTTCTCCGGGTACGAGTGGAGGGGGCTGCTCGCCTGGGCCCTGATCGGGCCCGGTGTCGTCGTCGTGATCGTGGCCGCCCTCGTCGCGGGCCAGCGGACCGAGCAGCCAGACGCTCCCTCCGTAGCAGAGGGAGCCGGTCCGCAGGACGACCGCCGAGGCTGAACTCCCGTCGGCGCTCAGGCTCAGCCGGTCGTGACGTCGCCCCGCCGCTCCGTCTCATCACGGCGCATCTCATCACGGCGCGTCTCGTCACGGTCCGCCCCGCGCACCGCCGTCCACACGAGGCCAACGAGCACGCCGATGACCGCCGGCACGATCCACCCGAAACCGACCTCGTACCAGGGCAGCACCGTCGCCGCCGCGCCCGTCAGCGCCTGCACCGGGGCCGTCTCCGCGAGCACCGGTGGCAGGGCCGCGAGCAGGTCGAAGAACGCCGCGGCCGCCGTGAACGCCACCGCGCAGCGGGCCACCGTCAGCCGCCGCCGCGTCCACCGCCAGGCCAGGCCGATCAGCATGACGACGATCGCGATCGGGTAGAGGAACATCAGCACGGGGATCGACCACTCGATGATCGCCTCGAGCCCCAGGTTCGCCAGCGCGAACGAGACCGCCAGGAACACGCTGGCCCACAGTCGATAGGAGCCGGCGAACATCTCGGAGAACACCTCGGCGCACGCCACCGTCAGCCCGATGCACGTCTTCAGGCAGGCCACCAGCACGATCGCCGCGATCAGATATGCACCGACGGTCCCGAAGTAGTGGCTCGATGCGCCGGCCAGCACGTCGCCGCCACCCTCGGCGTCCGGCAGCGCGCCGTGGCTGGTCGCCCCCATGTACGCCAGCGCCGCGTACACCGCCGCCATGCCCAGCCCGCCGACGGCGCCCGCCTTACCCAGCTCGACGGCCATGCGCTGCGGGCCTTCGACTCCCAGGCGGCCGGCCGCGTCGACGATCACCACGGCGAACGCGAGCGAGGCGAGCGCGTCCATCGTGTTGTAGCCGTCCAGCAGGCCCCGGCCTGCGGCCCCGCTCGCATACGCCTCGCCCGGCGCTGGCAGGGCCCCCGTCGACATCGGCGAGACCAGCGCCCCGACGAACAGGGCGCCCAAGAGCACCAGGAACACCGGCGTCAGGTAGCGCCCCACCCAGTCCATCAGCCGCCCCGGCCGGAACGCCGCCACCGCCGCCACCGCGAAGAACACCACCGTGAACACTGTCAGCCAGGGGCCGCCGTCGCCCACCAGGGGAGCGACGCCGATCTCGTAGGACACCGTCGCCGTGCGCGGGGTCGCGAACAGCGGGCCGATGGTCAGGTACAGCAGGCACGTGAACACGGCCGCGAAGACCGGCGAGAGCGGCGCGGTCATGTCCCGCACCGAGCGTGAGCCCGTCACCGCCGAGGCGACGATCCCCAGCACCGGCAGGCCAACCGCCGTCGCCAGGAAGCCCAGAGCCGCCGGCACCACCGACGCGCCCGCGTCCCGGCCCAGCCCTGCCGGGAAGATCAGATTGCCGGCACCGAAGAACAGGCCGAAGATCAGGGAGGCCAGCAGCAGGGTCTGGCCGGGGCGCAGGCGGACGGGCATCGAGAACCTCTCGGGCGTAGGGGACGACGGTGCCCGGCGGCGCCTCGGCGGCGGTGCACCGGGGCCGCGGGCGGATCGGCGGGACTCGACAGTACCGTGGGGCAGGACGCCCTGGTCTCCTGCCGTGACACGCAGTAGAGTTCCAGCAGTCACACCATAGAGCGCGCCGGTTCAGGCTGGCGTGTCAGAAGAGGGGTGCCCGCGTGGGTGCATATCCGGGCCTGCAGGCCGTCGCCGATCGCGCCGCGTACTACGGCATGATCCGCCAGTCGCTGCTCGAGGACCTGCTCCTAGAGCGGCTCGGCCAGGACTACACCTTCACTGTGGATCTCGACGCCGGTGAGTTCGCCTTTCTGGGCGAGGCGGGTCAGTCCGTCACGGCCACCCCCACCCTCGTCGCCTCCGTTGCCCCCGGTCCACGCTCGTTGCTGTGGGGGTGGGCCGGTCACGACGTTCCCGGCCCCGAAGCCACCGCCACTCGAGACCTTGGCCAGCAGTACGGCATCGATGAGCTGGTCGCTCCGGAGGTGCCGTTTGCCGCCGACGCGTCCCACGACTCGGATGCGGAGGTCACCGCGCTCGCCCACCTGGCCGGGCTCGCCGCCGTCGAGGCAGTGCGCGCGGGCGTCTACTACACCTTCCCCGCCGGTGGCGGCACGCGGGGGGTGCTCCACCTGCAGGGGATCGAGGTGCCCGAGCCCACCATCGCCGAGATCGTCCTGCGGTTCCCGCGCGTCGCCGAGGAGTTCTCCCGCTGCCAGGACGCCCGGTCGGCGGTGGTGGGCCTGTCCGAGCACCTCGGCTGGCGCCTCGACTGGGACGGTCCGCACCGCTCTGGTGCCACGCTCCACGACGGCGCGGGGCGCACCGTCGCGTTTGGTTTCGATGCGCAGGGGCGGCTGTCCCGGGTCGACGCGCCCTCGCTCTGATTCGCGCGTTCTGGTCTGCGCGTACCTCGGACCCGCACGACAATGTGACATAAAATACAGCACTGTGTAGCCTGTGCCGCGTCCATCATCACTCGTGGGCGCGCCCTGACGGCATCGGCGGCGTGTCCATCGCACCGTCACCGAGGAGCCCCCGAGATGGCCACCGCCGCCCCGTCCGCCGAGAACACGCCGCCACCGCACGATCAGGACCCTGCGGAACCCACGCCGACCCGTCGGCCCCGTTCGCAGAAGTTCCTCGACGCGGTCGAGACCGTCGGCAACAAGCTGCCCCACCCGGCGACCCTGTTCGCCCTGCTGGCACTGCTCGTCGCCGTTCTGTCGGCCGTGTTCTCCTCGATGGGCCTGAAATTCGAGGACCCGGTCGAGGGCGGCCAGGTCGAGGTGTTCAACCTCCTCTCGCCCGCCGGTGTGCAGTGGATGTTCACGCACGCGGTCGAGAACTTCGTCGGCTTCGCACCGCTGGGAGTGGTTCTCGCCACGATGCTCGGCATCGGCATGGCCGAGCAGTCCGGGCTCATCGGCACGGTGCTGCGCCAGTTCATCCTCTCGGTACCGAACTTCCTGGTCACCGCCGGCATCGTTTTCGCCGGCGTGATGTCCTCCGTCGCCTCCGACGCCGGGTACGTTGTGCTGCCGCCCGTGGCCGCGATCCTCTTCATGGCCGTCGGACGCCATCCGCTGGCGGGCCTGGCGGCCGCCTTCGCCGGTGTCTCGGCCGGCTTCAGCGCTAACCTGCTGCTCTCGGGCACCGACGTGATGCTCGGCGAGCTGACCATCGAGGCCGCCCGCACCATCGACCCGGCCTACGCGGACGGCATGAACCTGGCGATGAACTACTGGTTCATCATCGTCTCGACCTTCCTGCTGACGATCGTCGGCACCCTTGTCAGCCAGTTCGTCGTCGAGCCCCGTCTGGGCCCGTGGAAGGGTGAGGGCCGGATCGACACCGAGACGGCCGTCAAGCTTAGCGGGCTCGAGAAGAAGGGCCTGATCTGGGCCTCGGTCTCCGGCGCCGCGACCGTCGCCCTGCTCGCGCTGCTGATCGTCCCCGAGTGGGGCATGCTGCGCGGTGAGGACGGCGGCGTGGTGCAGTCCCCGTTCATGGACTCGCTCGTCGTGGTGATCATCGTCGCGTTCTTCGTGCCGGGGCTGGTCTACGGCATCGTCACCAAGGTCATCCGCAGCGACGCCGACGTCGTCGAGCAGCTCTCCAAGACCCTGGCCGGCATGTCCGTGTTCCTCGTGCTCGCATTCACCGCGGGCCAGTTCATCGCGTTCTTCAATGAGTCCAAGCTCGGCCTGCTGCTCGCGGTCAAGGGCGCCGCACTGCTGGAGTCGATCAACTTGACCGGCATTCCGCTGCTGCTCGTGTTCATCCTGTTCGTCGCCCTCGTGAACCTGGTCATCGGCTCCGCCTCGGCCAAGTGGGCGATGCTCGCGCCGATCATGGTGCCGATCATGATGCAGCTGGGCATCTCGCCCGAGTTCACCCAGGCCGCCTACCGCGTCGCGGACTCGTCGACGAACATCCTCTCGCCCCTGATGACCTATTTCGCGCTCATCATCGCGGTGGTGCAGAAGTACGACAAGAAGATGGGCATTGGGTCCCTGGTGGCCACGATGCTCCCGTACTCGATCGCGTTCCTGCTCGCCTGGAGCGGAATGACGATCGGCTGGATGGTTCTGGACCTGCCGCTCGGGCCGGACGCCCCCGTGCGCTACGAGCCCTGAGCCGCTGAGCGCCCCGCCCGCCCCTCGTCTCGGCCCCGAACGCTTGCGTCGGCGTCCATACGAGGGATTGGGTGGGGCGCATGTGCACCCATCCGAACAAGAAGACCGACCCGCGCCGCCTCGAGGCCGAGCTCGCCGAGGTGATCGAGCAGGTCCGTGGCACCGACGGCGGGGAGCCCTCGGATTATCTGGCCGACGTGGACGGCCGCGACCCGGACTCCTTCGCGGTCGCGGTCTGCACCACCGACGGCGTGCAGGCGGACGAGGGCGACGAGTCGCGCGCCTTCGCCCTGCAGTCGGTCTCCAAGGCCGTCACCTACGCGGTCGCCCTGCAGGAGCGCGGGCTTGAACCCGTCCTGCAGCGGGTCGGCGTCGAACCCAGCGGCGCAGCGTTCAACGAGCTGACGCTGCACGCCGACGGCAGGCCGTACAACCCGCTGATCAACGCCGGCGCGATCATGACCCATGCGTTGATCCCCGGCGACGACGAACAGGCGCGCATGCGCCTGCTGCTGCAGCGCTACAGCGACCTCGCGGCGGCGGAACTGTCCGTCTCCCAGGACGTGCTCGATGCGGAGCTGGCGCGGGCCCATCGCAACCTGGGCCTGGCACACATGCTCCAGGCCGCGGACATGCTTCCCGATGACGCCCCGGAGGTCGTGCGCGGCTACCTGGCGCAGTGCTCGGTCGAGGTGACCGTCTCACAGCTGGCCACGATGGCGGCGACGATCGCGGCCGGCGGCGTGAACCCCGTCTCGGGGGAGCGCGTGCTCGAGGAGTGGGTCGTGCAGCAGACCATGTCCGTCATGTTCTCGTGCGGCATGTACGACGCCTCAGGCCAGTGGATGGCCGAGGTCGGCATTCCGGCGAAGTCCGGCGTCTCCGGCGCTCTGATGGGCGCGGTGCCCGGGGCGCTGGGCATCGCCTCGTGGTCGCCCCGGCTCGACGGGCAGGGAAACTCGGTGCGCGGCATCGGCGTTTTCGAGGAACTCTCGGCGCGTTGGGACCTGCACGTGCTGCGCCACCGGGATGCGATGGCCGGACTGCGCGAGATCACCGGTGGGAATGCCGGCGGCTGAACGACGGTTCCCCACCTGCGGCCCCGGCCCCGATGGCTCCGTTCCAACGGAGGCGCCCGGGCGGTACGACGACATCCGAACGCTTCCGGAAGGAGCATCACCATGATTGACGTGAAGAACCTGCCGTTCACTGATGAAAACACGATTCCGCAGCTCGGCTTCGGCGTCTGGAAGGTGGAAGACGAGACCGCCGCCGACGTCGTCCGCCAGGCGATCGAGGCCGGTTACCGCCATATCGACACCGCCGCGATCTACGGCAATGAGGCCGGAGTGGGTCGGGGGATCAAGGAATCCGGCCTCGCCCGCGAGGACCTGTTCCTCACCACCAAGGTGTGGAACTCGGACCAGGGCTACGACGAGACCTTCGCCGCACTCGAGGCCTCGCTCGAGAAGCTCGGCACCGAGTACGTCGACCTGTACCTCATCCACTGGGCGAAGCCCGCCCAGCAGAAGTATGTCGAGACGTGGAAGGCGCTCATCGAGCTGCAGAAGCAGGGCAAGGTCCGCTCGATCGGCGTCTCCAACTTCCCGCAGGCCCAGCTGGAGGAGATCATCGAGGCCACCGGCGTCACCCCGGTGATCCACCAGATCGAGCTGCACCCCTACTTCCAGCAGCGTCCGCTGCGCGAGTTCGGCGAGAAGCACGGCATCCTCACCGAGGCCTGGTCACCGCTGGGCCAGGGCGGGAACCTGCTGCAGGATCCGGTCATCACGCAGATCGCCGCGGACCGCGGCGCCACACCGGCGCAGGTCGTGCTCGCCTGGCACCTGGCCATCGGCAACGTCGTGATCCCGAAGTCCGTGACCGCCGAGCGCATCGTCGCGAACCTGGAGGCCGCCGGCGTGCGCCTCAGCAGCGAGGAGATCGCCCGGATCGACGGCCTGGACCGGGCCGACGGGCGCATCGGTCCCGACCCGGCTGAGTGTGATTTCTGAGCCCTGCTGCGGCGCCGGCGCCGCCGGATCGTGCAAATTCCACGGTCCGGCGGCGGGTGTTGACCGACGCCGAGCCATCCCGGTGGCGACAACGGCGGTGGTAGCTTGGGGCCAAGAGCGCCCACGTGGGTCCGCCGTCGGCCGAGCCGGCAGTGCGCGACACACGGGCCGCGACACCTGACCGCCGACACCGGAAGGCACACACCGATGGGTTCTCACACTCCAACGGCCTCGACGCAGACCGCGGGGGCCCCGCGCGGTCTCCACGTCTCCGACCAGACCCGCTCCAGCTCGATGGGCGACCTGCTCGCCGCTCTGATCCGCCTGCTGCCTCTGCAGATCAAGGATGAGCTCTCGCTCGCCCTGTCGCAGGCGAAGTCCAAGGGCGTGAAGATCGGCGTCGCGGCCGGTCTGATCATCGTGGGCCTGGTGATGCTCGCCGGCATGCTGGTCTCGCTGGTCGTCGCCGTGATCGGCGCGTTCGCCCCCTCCCAGTTCTGGCTGCCGGCCCTGCTCGTGGCCGCCGGCTTCCTCGTGCTCGGCCTGATCCTCGCCGGCATCGGCGCCATGATGATCAAGGGCGCCATGCCGATCGTCCCGGCCGAGACGGTGCGCAACCTGGAGTACGACCTGGGCTACCTCAAGGAGGGCAACAACTTCGACCCGGCCGAGTACGACCGGGTCAAGGCCGAGCGCGCCGAGAAGGCCCGCCTCGAGAAGCAGCGTGCCGCCGAGCGCAAGAAGATCGAGGCCAAGGAGAACAAGAAGGCCAAGAAGAACGGCGAGGCGCTGCCGCACCCGTCGAAGGACCAGGCCTCGACCGACGAGGTGCGCCGCCGTGCCGACCTGCGCCGCCGTCACCTGGGCGACATTCGCTCGGGCCTCGAGGAGCGCGCCTCGGTCAAGGGACAGATCGCTGCGTTCTCCGCGCAGCGCAAGGGCCGCGGTGCCACCGCCGACACCAAGGGCACTACCGGCGTGACCGCCCCGTACACCGGCGCCGCCCGCGCCGGCGAGAAGGCCGGCGTCGCGGAGGACTACGTGAAGGACCGCTGGCAGCCGCTCGCGCTGCTCGGTGCCTCCGGCACCGCCTTCGGTGTGCTGGCCACCCGCCTGACCAAGCGCAAGTGACCGTCGGCGTCATCTGCTGACGCCCACGTTGAACGGCGCCCCGATCCGCCCGGATCGGGGCGCCGTTCTCTGTAGAATCGGGGCATCTCGACGGGGGAGGAGCACGCATGCAGCCGCAGTATCTGCTTCCGATCCTGTGTGCCCTCGGCGGTGCCGTCTGCCTGGCCCTCGGCAGCGAGCGGCAGTCCGCGGGGGTTCGAGCTGCGGAGACGGCGCTGGCGACACGGCGCTTCGGCTTCCTCGCCCTGCTGGGCTCCGGCCCGTGGCTCGTCGGCGGCGCACTGATGCTGGCCGGCATCGGTCTGAACGTGTCTGCGCTGGCGCACGCCCCGCTCACGGTCGTGCAGCCGCTGGGGGCCTTCGCCGTCGCCGTCACGACGGTGCTGCATGCCCGGTCGATGCGCATCCGCATCGACCCGGCCACGTGGACCGCCGTCGCCGCCTGTGTGACCGGCTCGATCGGTTTCGTCCTCGTCGCCCTGACCCTCACCAATCCGAACACCACCCCCAGCCCCGCGCAGGAGCACCGCACTGTGGTGCTGGCGGCCATCATGACGGGCCTGGCGCTCGTCGCGGCCCTCGTGTTGCATCGTCGGCCGAACGCATGGCTGCCGGTGCTCGTGGCCGGCGTGCTCTACGGCTTCGTCGCGGTCGGTGTTCGTCTCGCCTCCGTGCACGTGCTCGCCGGTGACCGGGGCGGCTTTCTCGGCGTGCCCTGGACGGTCGCGGGCATGATGTCCGTGGCCGCGCTGCTCGGTGTGTACTTCGTGCAGACCGCCTACCGGCACGGCCCGCCGGACCTCGTCGTCGCCGGTCTCACGGTCGTGGACCCGATGGTGGGCGTGCTCGTCGGCGTCACGGTTCTCGGCGAGCTGCAGGCATACCCGCCCGTCGGCGCCGTGGCCGCGATGCTCGTGGCCGCCGTCGTGGCCGTGGCCGGCATCGTCGTGCTCTCACGCAACCACCCCGACGTCCTGGCCCGACGCGAGCAGGATGCCGCCCCGTCACGACCCTCGACCTCAGGAGCGTCCCAGACATGACTTCCGTTCAGACCGCCGCCGAGCGCCCGCTCCGGGTGATGATCGCCGCTGACACCTATCCGCCGGACGTCAACGGAGCGGCCACCTTCTGCTTCCGCCTCGCTACCTCGCTGCATGAGCGCGGACACGAGGTCCACGTCGTCGCCGCGCGTCAGGACGGCGGGCCGGACACGCTTGAGCACCGTCCCGAGGCCACCGTGCACCGTCTGCAGTCCCTGCCGACCCCGACGCACGAGTACTACCGGCTCGTCATGCCCTGGCACGCCAAGCGCTCCATGCACCGCATCCTGTCCGAGGTCCGGCCCGACGCCCTGCACGTGCAGTGCCACTACATGGTCGGTGAGGCCGCGATCAACGCGGCGGTGCGCCGTCGCGTGCTGACCGTGTCGACGAACCACTTCATGCCGGAGAACCTCGAGCCGTTCCTGCCGTTCCCGCAGTGGTTCCTCGACATCGTCTCGAAGAACTCGTGGAAGGACATGGGCCGGCTCATGGGCCAGGGAGCCGTCGTGACGACGCCGACCGCCCTGGCGGCCCGCGCGATGGCCGAGCACGCCGGGCTGGACACCGTGCTGCCCGTGTCCAACGGCATCGACGCCTCCCGCTATGAGCCCGCCGAGGGTGAGACCCTCGACCCGCACGCCTCGCCGACCGTCCTGTTCGTGGGGCGCCTGGCCGTCGAGAAGAACATCGATGTGCTCATCCGTGCGATCGCCTGGCTGGCCGAGCACCGGCCAGAGCTGGACGTGCACGCCGAGATCGTCGGCGACGGCGAGCAGCGCACCGTGCTGCGTGAGCTGATCGACGAGCTCGGCGTCGGCGACCGCGTGCACATGCGTGGCCACATCGACGAGGAGGCCCTGCGCCAGGCGTATCTGAAGGCTGACGTGTTCTGCCAACCGGGCACCGCGGAGCTGCAGTCACTCGTCTCGCTCGAGGCGATGAGCGCCTCGACGCCCGTCGTGCTGGCCGACGCCCTGGCGCTGCCGCACCTGGTCGAGGACGGCGAGAACGGATTCCTCTTCGTGCCGGGGGATGCGCAGGACCTCGCCGAGAAGCTGGGCCGGGTGCTCGGCGCGTCCGAGGCGGACCGCCGCGCGATGGGGGAGGCCTCCCATGCCAAGGCCCTCAAGCACTCCGCCGAGAAGACCGTCGACGTGTTCGAACGGCTCTATCGGGGGGAGACGTCGGCGCAGGTGCGGGCCGAGCTGGGCGGCTGAGCCGTCACGATAGGATGGGCCGGTGCCCGCGGCCGCTGTAGGGTCTCGGCGCGCGGCACTGGGGGCGTTAGCTCAGTCGGTCAGAGCAGGGGACTCATAATCCCTTGGTCGCGGGTTCAAGTCCCGCACGCCCTACCCTGACGCCGCACCCGAGCAGGGGCGGCGCGCGTGCGCCGTGATCCGGAGCCGAGCGAATCGTTCTGAAAACGTCATCGCCTCCATGCCCGGGATGCGGCGGCTCAGATGCATACTCGACGCATGCTTGTGTCTGACCAGCGCGACCGTGAGGCGGTCGTGATCGACTACCGGGTGGACGGTGCGCCCGTCCCTGAACAGCTGCGCTCCCTGTACGACGCCGTCGGATGGACCGCTTACACGGACGATCCGCAGTCGCTCGTCGCCGGTGTGGCCGGTTCGGCGAACGTCGTCACTGCATGGGACGACGAGACGCTGGTCGGCCTGGCCCGCGTCATCTCCGACGGTCACACGATTGCCTACCTGCAGGACGTCCTCGTCCGCCCGGAGCATCGGCGTCGCGGGGTGGCGACGGAGCTGGTGCGCCGCGTCTTTGAGCCTTTCGCCTCGGTGCGGCAGCACGTGCTGCTCACGGACGCCGAGCCCGGGCAGAGCCGGTTCTACGAGTCGCTCGGCTTCCGCGAGACCCGCGACTTCCCCGGCGCGGGACTGCGCGCCTTCGTCCGCCTGCCCTGAGCGGCGCCGTTGCAGTGGCGCACGACGACGGCCCCGTCCCACGCGGATGCGCGGAGCGGGGCCGTCGTCGTGATCAGATCGCGGCGGGCGCGGCGGCTCAGTAGCGGCCGGCCACACCCAGCATGTTGGCCGGCATGTAGTCGGTCGAGGTGATCAGGATGCCGTCCGACGGGTTCAGGGCGTGGGCCATCTGGCCGCCGCCGAGGTAGATGGCGACGTGGTACACACGGCCCGAGCCGTTGGCCCAGAACAGCAGGTCGCCCGGCTGTGCCTGGGACATCGGGACCTTGGTGGAGGAGGCGTACTGCGAGTTTGCGGTGCGCGGCACGGAGATGCCGGCGGCCGACAGGGCGTTCTTGGTGAAGCCGGAGCAGTCGAATCCGGCCGGGCCGTTGCCGCCCCACAGGTAGAACGAGCCCGGGTTGTTCGCGATGGACACCGCAGTGTTCACGGCGGCCTGCTTGCCGGAGGACTGGCGGACCGGCTCGGGAGCCGGCTTCGGGGCCGGAGCGGTCTCGACCGGGGCCGGAGTCGGAGCGGGGGCCGGGGCGGGCTCCGGGGTCTCCTCGACGACCGGGGCCGGCTCGACGTCGACGACCGGCTCGGTCTCGACCGGGGCCGGGGCCTCAGCCGGGGCCTCGGTCTTGAGGACCATGCCCGGGTGCAGCATGTCCGAGAGCGTCATGTCGTTCAGCTCGGCGAGGCGCTGCATCGACATGTCGGCGCGAGCGGCGACGGTGTACCAGCCCTCGCCCTGGCGGACGCCGACGGTGCCCTCGGCGAGCTCGCGGTCGGCGATCTCGCCGGCGGCGGCCTTCAGCTGCATGCCGGCGTGGAGCGGGGTGTCGATGGTCATGCCGTTGCCGGCGGCCAGCGCGTACATCGGGATGCCGGTGGCGACCGAGGCCTGCCACCAGCCGTCGCCGGCCTGCACGGTGTAGGTCTCGGCGGCAGGAGCGGCCTGGGCCTGCTCGGCGGTGGTCAGGGCGCCAGCGGAGGCGAGGGTGCCTGCGCCGAGGGCGAAGGCGAGGCCAGCGGCGGCGGAACGGGGGGCGCGGTTGTGCTTCGAGGTCTCAGTCATGTTGTTCTCCCAATACAGGGCCCGGCTCCATTGCGGGCACAGCAGCGCCCGCGCCGAAATACCGGTGCGAAGTGATCAGCGATGGTGAGGCCGGAGCCGCAAACTGCGGCCGGGGGAAGGCCCGGATCGAGCACGTCCGTGCCCGTTGTTATCGAATATACACCTTCGTTATCGAAACGCAATTTGGCACTCGGGGTGTGGACAAGTTCCCCGCGAGGCCGACCCTCGGCCCGGGTAGCGTGAGGCGCGTGAACTCAGGCGACTCGACCACGTGCACTTCGACGACACCCCCGTCTGCCCCGGCGCGGTGTGAGGAACGACTCCTGCTGATGGACGCCCGCTACACCCGGACTGACTTCCACGACGGCATCTCGCGCTACGGCTCCAGTCTGATCGACGCGGTGGTTCGCCGGGCGGCTCGCCGCGAGGGGGCGGTTCGGTTCCGTGTCGAGATGCTCATTCACGACGAGCGTCAGCTGGCCCTGCTGCCCGTGGGGGTCTCGTGGCACCGGGTCGGTGCACCAACCTCCGTCGCAGAGCCGCTCGTGGCCCGGAGGGTGAACGCTCTGGCCCCGGACGTGGTGTTCTCCCCGATGCAGACCATGGGCTCCTTCGGGCGTTGCTACGGGCTGATCCTGACCCTGCACGACCTGATCTACTACCAGCACCGCACGCCACCGCAGAACCTTCCCCTGCCGGTGCGCCTGCTGTGGCGGCTGTATCACCTGGGATACGGACCGCAGCGCCTGCTGCTCAACCGGGCGGACCGGGTGGCCACCGTGTCCGAGACGACCGCCGCCCTCATCCGGCGGCATCGGCTGACCCGGCGTCCCGTGGACGTGGTGTCCAATGCGCCACAGGCGGTCCAGGCGCCCCGCGACCCGGACCGGGCCCCGGACAAGTCACTCGTCTACATGGGCTCCTTCATGGAGTACAAGGGTGTCGATGATCTCGTCGCCGCTGTCCCGCTGTTGCCCGGTTACACCCTGCACCTGCTCTCGACGATCACCCCGGGGCGGCGCGCTGAGCTCGAGCAGGCCCTGGACGCCGCACGACGGCGGGAGGGCGCCTGCGGCGGGACGGTCGTGTTCCACGGCGGTGTCAGCGACGAGAGGTACGTCGAGCTGCTGCGGTCGGCCACGGCACTGGTGACCCTCTCCCGGGCCGAGGGCTTCGGGCTGCCGCTGGCTGAGGCCATGTCCCACGGCACCCCCGTCGTCGCGACGGACCTGCCGATCTTCCATGAGATCGGCGGAGATGACGGCGCGTACCTGCCTGTCGATGTTGCCGAGGCGCCTGCCACGGTGCTCGCCGCCGCGGTGCGACGCTTGGAACGTCCCGATGCCTTCGCGGCGGCATCGCGGGCAGCAGCCCGCCAGGCCGAGAGGTTCACCTGGGACGCCTCGGCTGATCGCCTGCTCGACGCCGCCGAGGCCGTGCTCCAGGCCCGCCGGTCGGTGCCGGAGCAGTGCCCTCCAGCGGCCACAACACCGACGGCCCCGTGACTCCGATCAGCAGCGACGGGTCGAGGTAGCGGTCGCGCACCGTGGTGCCGATCCGCCAGCCGTCGACCAGGCGCACCCCCAGGTGCACGCAGGTTCGCTCGCAGTGCTGCGAACCCAACTCCACCGTGCCGATTGGCTGCCCTGCCCGGACGGCTTGCCCCTCCGACACCGAGCCGCTCACCGGCTCCACGGCGCTGATCACGCCGCCAGGGTGCTCAAGGCTGACCACCGGACGCCCCGCCACACTGCCGACGAACCGGACGGTTCCGTCCGCCGGTGCCAGCACGGTCGGTTCGTCCGCCGCGAGGTCGACCCCGCGATGCCCGGGACGCCACGGCTGCGGGGGAGCCTGGAAGGCGCGTAGCACTTCGGGCGGGTCCGGGCGTGGCACGGGGGAGTGCCAGTGCAGGCCCGTCGGGACGGGGCGAGCCGGCAGGATCGCGGTGGCCGCGGGCGACGCGACGCCGTCCTGGGCGACCGGGGCGGCGCCGGACAGCAGCGGGCAGATCAGCAGGAGCAGGGCGGCCAGTGCAGCCGCCGCCGGTCTCGCGACGCCGACGCGGCGGGGTCGACGACAGAGCCCAGGGGTCCGAGACATGGAGCGGTCAGGTGAAGGCATGCCACCACGGTTGCCGACCCGGGACCGCCTCGTCCGGGGACGGCGTGACGCGTGCGGCGTGTGCGGGATCGTCCGGTCGGAACGCACTGCTGTGCAGGAGGGGGCCGATGACCGGCCCTCCGGGCTCCTGGGGTAGAATGGCCGCAGCAGTGGCAAGAGCCGCGCAGACGAGCGCGCGCACTTGCGCTGACTACGCGCATCGCGGTGCACGGGGTCCTCATTCCGTGCAGGCGTCGCCGACGGTTCCGCCGCAGGGCGGGGCGGCGGCGTCCGAGCACCGATCGTCGTGATGCCAGGGACCGTCCGCCGGGCGGTCGTCAAACCGTGAAAGAACCATCGGCAGACCGCCTGCGCGTGAGGCGCGGGGTGACTACGGCTGCCACAGAAGGGAATCGTCATGCCCGTCGTGACCATGCGCCAGCTGCTCGACTCCGGTGTCCACTTCGGCCACCAGACCCGTCGCTGGAACCCCAAGATGAAGCGCTTCATCTTCACCGAGCGCAACGGCATCTACATCATCGATCTGCAGCAGTCGCTGTCCTACATCGATCAGGCGTACGAGTACGTCAAGCAGACCGTCAAGCACGGTGGCACCATCCTCTTCGTGGGCACCAAGAAGCAGGCCCAGGAGGCCATCGCCGAGCAGGCCAACCGCGTGGGCATGCCCTACGTGAACCACCGCTGGCTCGGCGGCATGCTCACCAACTTCGCGACCGTCTCCAAGCGCGTGCAGCGCATGAAGGAGCTCGAGGAGATCGACTTCGAGGATGTGGCCGGCTCGGGCCACACCAAGAAGGAGCTGCTGCTGCTCAACCGCGAGCTGGAGAAGCTCGAGGCGAACCTCGGTGGCATCCGCAACATGGCGAAGACCCCGTCCGCCATCTGGATCGTCGACACCAAGAAGGAGCACCTGGCCGTCGACGAGGCGAAGAAGCTGGGCATCCCGGTCGTCGCCATCCTCGACACCAACTGCGACCCGGACGAGGTCTCCTACCCGATCCCGGGTAACGACGACGCGATCCGCTCCGTCAAGCTGCTCACCCGCGTCATCGCCGACGCCGTCGCCGAGGGCCTCCTGGAGCGCCAGGGCGGCAAGGGCGGCGACCAGGCCGCCGAGCCGATGGCCGAGTGGGAGCGCGAGCTGCTCGAGCAGCACAACGCCGAGCAGGCCGCCAAGGCCGAGGGCGAGCAGGCCTCCACCGAGACCGCCGAGAAGTCCGAGGGCGAGCAGGCTGCCGAGACCGCCGCCGCCCCGGCCGCCGCTGACGAGGCCCCCACGGCCGAGTGAGTCCGGCCGGTCCCGGCGGCGCGCCTTCGACGGTGCGCCGCCGGGGTCGGCACGCAGACCCCGCACCCCTGCACCACCACTGACCTACGGGAAGGACCGAACGAGCATGGCGAACTACACCGCTGCTGACATCAAGGCCCTGCGCGAGCGCACCGGCGCCGGCATGATGGACGTCAAGAAGGCACTGGACGAGGCCAACGGCGACGCCGACAAGGCCATGGAGATCATCCGCGTGAAGGGCCTGAAGGGCGCCACCAAGCGCGAGGGCCGCTCCGCCGCCGAGGGCCTCGTGGCCGCGACCGTCGAGAACGGCGTCGGCGTGATGATCGAGCTCAACTGCGAAACCGACTTCGTCGCCAAGGCCGACAAGTTCATCGCGCTGGGCGACGTCGTGCTGAAGGCCGCCGTGGCCTCCGGTGCCGCGGACCTGGACACCCTGCTCGCCTCGGACCACGAGGGTCGCACCCTCGGCGAGTACGTCACCGAGGAGGGCGCCCTGCTCGGCGAGAAGGTGGCCGTGCGCCGCCTCGCCCGTGTCGAGGGCGCCGAGGTCGACGCCTACCTGCACAAGACCTCGAAGGACCTGCCGGCCCAGGTCGGCGTCCTGCTGGCCGTGGATTCGGATTCGGACCAGGCCAAGGTCGCCGCTCACGACATCGCCGTGCACACCGCCGCGTACTCGCCGAAGTACCTCTCCCGTGAAGAGGTGCCGGCCGAGACCGTCGAGAACGAGCGGCGCATCGCGGACGAGACCGCTCGTTCCGAGGGCAAGCCCGAGCAGGCCCTGCCGAAGATCATCGAGGGTCGCCTGACCGGCTTCTTCAAGGAGATCGTGCTGGTCGACCAGCCCTTTGCCAAGGACCCGAAGACCACCGTCGGCAAGGTCGCCGAGGAGGCCGGCACGCAGGTCACCGGCTTCGCGCGCTTCCGCGTGGGCAACTGATCCACGCGCGCCCGTCGACGACGGCCGCGCCACCGCACAAGGGCGGTCACCGGAGCCCCGGTGGCCGCCCTTGTGCGTGTTCACTCGGCGGGTCCGGTCGACGTTCGTCGCGTGCCTGCCTGCCGGTAAGATCAGGCCCGAGCCCGACAGCGCCGCACGCGCGGCACGAGCCGGAACCGCACCCGAGCCACACAGGAGCCACACGCATGGACGTCAGCACGCACACCCAGAGCTTCCCGACGGTCGACGACGCGGACACCGGACGTCGCCGCGTCCTGCTCAAGCTCTCCGGCGAGGTCTTCGGCGGCGGCAAGGTCGGTGTGGACCCGGACACGGTGCGGGGCATCGCCGAGCAGATCGCGGCAGCGGCCAAGGACGTCGAGATCGCCATCGTCGTCGGCGGCGGCAACTTCTTCCGCGGCGCCGAGCTCTCCGAGAACGGCATGGATCGCCGTCGGGCCGACTACATGGGCATGCTCGGCACCGTCATGAACTGCCTGGCTCTGCAGGACTTCCTGCAGCAGGCCGGTGTCTCCACCCGCGTGCAGTCGGCCATCTCGATGGAGCAGGTCGCCGAGCCGTACATTCCGCTGCGCGCGATCCGGCACATGCAGAAGGGCCGGGTCGTCGTCTTCGGGGCCGGGACCGGACTGCCGTACTTCTCCACGGACACCGTGGCCGCCCAGCGCGCTCTCGAGATCGGCGCCGACGAGGTGCTGATGGCGAAGTCGGGCGTCGACGGCGTCTACACGGCCGACCCCAAGCGGGACCCCTCGGCCGAGCGCCTCGAGCACCTCACCTACGACGACGCCCTGCGCCGCGAGATCCGGGTGATGGACCTGACCGCCATGACCATGTGCAAGGACAACGCGCTGACGATGCGCGTGTTCGGCATGGAAGGGCCGGGCAATGTCACGGCCGCACTGCGCGGCGAGGACATCGGCACCACCGTCACCCCCTGAGCGTCCCGCATCGGCGTCGCTGCGGTGACAGAACGGCCCTGCCCTGACGCGTAGGATGGGCTGGAGCACACCGAATCCCAAGGAGAGAACGTGATCCAGGAGACCTTGAAGTCCGCCGAAGAGCAGATGGAGCGCACCATCGAGGCCACCCGCGAGGACTTCGCGTCCGTGCGCACCGGCCGCGCCAACCCCGGCCTGTACTCGAAGGTCATGGTGGACTACTACGGCTCGTACACCCCGCTGCAGCAGCTCGCTTCGTTCACCACGACCGACGCGCGCACGCTGCTGATCACTCCGTTCGACGTGAGCGCTCTGCGCAACATCGAGAAGGCCCTCTCCGAGTCGGAGGTCGGCGCGAACCCGTCGAACGACGGCAAGGTCATCCGCGTGGTCATGCCCGAGCTGACCGAGGAGCGGCGCAAGGAGTATGTGAAGCTCGTCAAGTCCAAGGCGGAGGAGCACAAGATCTCTCTGCGCAATGCCCGCCGCAAGGCCAAGGAGGCCATGGACAAGGCGGTCAAGGACGGCGACGTCGGCGAGGACGAGGGCGCACGTGGCGAGAAGGACCTCGACGCGCTGACCAAGAAGCACGTGGACATGGTCGACGAGATGGCGAAGAACAAGGAGGCGGAGCTGCTCGAGCTCTGAGCAGGCTCCGCACCGACGCCACGTCGATGGCACAGACCAAGGAATCCGCGCCCCCACGCGCCGGTCGCGATCTCAAGGCCGCCGTGCTCGTGGGGGTCGGCCTGTTGGGCGTGGCCCTGGTGGGCCTGCTGGTCTTCGACTGGCTCGTCGTCCTGTTGGTCGCCGCGTTGCTGGTCGTCGGCGTCACGGAGGTCGGCAGGGCCGTGCGCACCACGGGCCTCGACGTGCCGCTGCCGCCGCTGTGGTTCTCGGCCGTCGTGCTGCCCGTCTCCGCGTGGATCTCGGGCGTGGAAGGGCTGTTCTTCGCCCTGCTGGGCTGCCTGATGTTCCTGTGCCTCTGGACGGAGGCGCGGCGCGTCCGCCCGACCGGGCAGACGATCCTGGCCGGTGTGTTCGCCGTGATGTGGGCGCCGTTCCTGCTGTCCTTCGGCGTGGCCCTGCTCGATCAACCGCGGGGCAACTACCTGGTCGCCTGTCTGCTGCTGATGGTCGTCTCGAACGACACGTTCGGCTATCTCGTCGGCTCGCGCCTGGGCAAGACTCCCATCGCGGCGCGCATCAGTCCCAAGAAATCGTGGGAGGGCCTGGCCGGGTCCCTGGCCGGCTCGGTCCTCGTCGGCGTCCTTGCCGTCCCGCTGTTGACCGGCCTGCCCTGGTGGGCTGGCGTCATCCTGGGGGTCACCACCGTGGCCGCCGCCACCAGCGGCGACTTCGCCGAGTCGATGGTCAAGCGTGAGCTCGGCGTCAAGGACATGTCCTCGGTGCTGCCCGGGCACGGCGGCGTCATGGACCGGTTGGACTCGCTCGTGTTCGCTGCCCCCGTCGCCTACACCGTGCTCGCACTTCCGGTCGCGTAGGCCGCCCCGTCTCCCTGCCGCGCGTCGCCCGCGCGGTGTTCCCGTCACGTCAGGAGTAGATGAATGTCAGAGCAGACGACGCCGTCGATCACCGAGCTGGCGGACGTCCGGTTCGGCCGCGCCGCCGCAGACCAGATCGGCTACGAGCCCAGCCACGTCGATGCGTTCATGAAGCGTGCCCGACGCGCCGATCAGGGCCGGGGCGAGTTGACGGTGTCCGATGTGCGCCAGGCCCGGTTCGCCACGGTGGCCGGTGGCTACGACACCGAACAGGTGGACGACACCCTGGACGACATCGAGGATCTGCTCGCCGCGCGGGAGCGGGAACAGGTCACCGGGGAGCGGGGCGACGACGAGTGGGAGGCCATGCTCGCCGAGAGCATCGAGCAGCTGCGCGGTCGGCTCGAGCGCGCTCCGGGGGAGCGGTTTCGTCGACCCAGTCGCGAGGGCGCGGAGTCGTACGACGTGGAACAGGTCGACGAGCTCTGCGAACAGATCACGCGGACCTTGGGCGCCGAGCCCGGCGCCGAGGGCACCGTGAGCGCCGATGACGTGCGCCGGGCGGCCTTCGCATCCGCACAGGGCGACGAGGGGTACGAGGAGGCTCAGGTGGACGCCTTCCTGGACGCCACGGTCGATGTGCTGGTGCGCCGCGCGTGAGCGCGGACACCGTGGGGTGCCATTGTCAAGTGTGGTCCGGATCGTTAGACTCAGGTCACATTCGGACCGTGATGCATGCCACACAGTAGACGGTCTGCCCGCCTGCGCCGATCAGTGCCAGAGCGGTCCGGCTCGCGCCGTCCCTGCAGGCGCGGCTGGCCGCCACGAGGAAGAGACGAGGACATGACGGACGTCGAACTCACTCCGCCACAGGCGGAGAGCACCACGCCGGGCAGCCCCGGCACCCCGGAGTCGTCGGGGCAGGACCGTGACTTCCTGCAGGTCCTGGACGCCGAGGGTATCCGGCGTGCGGAGCCGGAGCTGGACCCGTGGATCGAGGACATCGACGATGACGCGGTGGCCCGGCTGTACCGGGACATGGTGCTCATCCGGCGCCTGGACACCGAGGCCACTCATCTGCAGCGCCAGGGCCAGCTCGCACTCTGGCCGCCGCTGTTGGGCCAGGAGGCGGCTCAGGTCGGGTCGGCCGCGGCGCTGCGGGACGACGACTTCGTCTTCCCGTCCTATCGCGAGAACGGCGTCGCGCTGCTGCGCGGCGTCGACGCGCTCGGCCTGATCCGGCTGTGGCGCGGGTCCACCTTCACCGGTTGGGATCCGTTCGAGCACAACGTCGCCGCCCAGCAGATCATCATCGGCGCGCAGGCGCTGCACGCAACGGGCTACGCGATGGGCGCGGCCATGGACGGCGAGGACGCGGCCACGATCGTCTACTTCGGCGACGGTGCGACGAGCCAGGGCGATGTGAACGAGGCTCTCGTGTTCGCCTCCTCCTACAGTGCTCCGGTCGTGTTCTTCTGCCAGAACAACCAGTGGGCCATTTCCGAACCGGTCCGGGTGCAGTCGAAGCGACACCTGGCCGACCGTCCGTGGGGCTTCGGCGTCCCGTCGTTGCGCGTCGACGGCAATGACGTGCTGGCGGTGCTCGCGGCGACCCGCAGCGCCGTCGAACGTGCGGCCTCCGGCGGCGGCCCGACCTTCATCGAGGCCGTCACGTATCGCATGGGCCCGCACACCACGGCGGACGATCCGACCCGGTATCGGGAGGCGGACGAGGTCGAACAGTGGCGCCGTCGCGACCCGATCGACCGCGTGGCTGCGTATCTGCGGGACCGCGGCACGGACATGGCGGCCCTTGAAGCTGAGGCGACGTCGGCCGCCGACGCGCTGGCGAGCGACGTGCGGGCCGCACTCGAGCGGCTCGAGGAGCCCGGCCCGGACGTGTTGTTCGAGCACGTGTACGCCGAACCGCACCAGGAGATCGACCGGCAGCGGCACGAGGCCGCGCTCTATCACCGCATGTTCGCAGACGGCGCCGAGAGCGCAGACGAGGGAGGCCAGGCATGAGCGGGCAGACCATGACGTTCGGCAAGGCCATCAATCGGGCCATGCACCGGGCGATGAGCGACGACGAGAAGGTCGTGCTCATGGGCGAGGACATCGGCGTGCTGGGCGGCGTCTTCCGCATCACGGACGGCCTGCAGGAGGAGTTCGGCGCTCGTCGTGTGATGGACACGCCGCTGGCGGAGTCCGGCATCGTCGGCACCGCCATCGGCCTGGCGTACCGGGGTTACCGGCCCGTCGTCGAGATCCAGTTCGACGGCTTCGTGTACCCGGCCTTCGATCAGATCGTCGCGAACCTGGCGAAGATGTTCGCTCGGACGCAGGGCGCCGTCCGGCTTCCCGTGACGATCCGCATCCCCTTCGGCGGCGGCATCGGCTCGCCGGAGCACCACTCCGAGTCGCCCGAGGCCTATTTCATGCACACGGCCGGCCTGCGCGTGGTGAGTCCCTCGTCCCCGCAGGAGGGCTACGACCTGCTGCGCGCGGCGATCGCCTCCGACGACCCGGTCGTGTACCTCGAGCCGAAGCGCCGGTACCACGATAAGGGCGAGGTGGATCTCGAGGCGCCGATCCGTCCGATGGCTCCGGCCGCCGTCCTGCGCCCCGGGCGCGACGTCACGCTCGTCGCCTACGGTCCGCTGGTCAAGACCGCACTGCAGGCCGCCGAGGTGGCCGCCGAGGAGGGGCTCGAGGTCGAGGTCGTCGACCTGCGCAGCATCGCGCCCCTGGACTCGGGGCTGGTCGAGTCCTCGGTTCGCCGCACCGGCCGGCTCGTTGTCGCCCACGAAGCGGGCCGCACCGGCGGGGTCGGCGCCGAGCTCGTCGCACGCGTCACCGAACGCTCGTTCCACTGGCTGGAGGCCGCGCCGGTCCGCGTGACCGGCTGGGACATCCCGTATCCCGCGGCGAAGCTCGAGGAGCACCACCTGCCAGACCTGGACCGGATCCTCGACGGGATCGACCGGGCCGCAGGACGGTCGCATTCGCTCGAGAGCGTGGACGTGTTCGCTGCGCCGCAGACCGCCGAGGATCACCTGGCCGCCCAGGCCGCGGGGAAGGGGAACTGATGTCGACCAAGGTCTTCAACCTGCCGGATCTCGGCGAGGGCCTCACTGAGTCGGAGATCTCGTCGTGGCGTGTCGCTGAGGGTGACGTCGTCGAGGTCAACCAGGTGCTCGCGGACGTCGAGACGGCCAAGGCCGTCGTGGAGCTCTCGAGCCCCTACGCCGGCACGATCAGGTCGCTGCACGCGGCCGAGGGCGAGACGGTGGACGTGGGCGCCCCCGTGATCACCTTCGACCTCGGCGGCACGGACGACGACGGATCGGACGAGGAAGACGGTGGCCGTGTGCCGACGCTCGTCGGCTACGGTTCGGCCCCGGACAAGGGGCGTCCCGCCCGGCGCGCACGTCGGGGCACCTCGGGACCGACATCCGCTGCCGCGGCCACCGCGCAGACCGAGCCGCCTGCCGCAGACGCGGCGCAGGCCCTCAGACCTGCCGACGAGGCGGGGCGTTCGGGCGAGCGGCCCCGCAGCACCCCGCCGGTGCGACTGTTCGCGAAACAGAACGGTGTGGACCTGGAACAGGTCAGCGGCTCAGGCGCCGGCGGAGTCATCACGCGCGCCGACGTCGAGGCCGTCCTCGCCGACGGCACGGCGACGCCCGCGCAGGGCCCGAGGGCAGCCGGGTCGGATTCGACCGGGCAGTCCACGGCCACGCGCACGCTGGGCGGCCGGCCCCGCACCGAAACCGTCCCGGTCAAGGGCGTGCGCAAGGCGACCGCGCAGGCGATGGTGTCCTCAGCGTTCACGGCCCCGCACGTGACGGAGTTCCTCCAGGTGGACGTGACCGAGACGATGGAGCTGCTCGCCGAGCTCAAGGCCTCCCGCGACTACCGCGACGTCAAGCTCACTCCGATGACCCTGGCCGCGAAGGCCTGCCTCGTGGCCATGGAGCGGACCCCGGACGTGAATGCCCGGTGGGATGAGCAGGCGGGGGCCATCGTCCAGCAGAACTTCGTGAACCTCGGCTTCGCCGCGGCCACCCCGCGCGGGCTGATGGTGCCCAATGTGAAGGACGCGCAGGCGATGTCGCTCACCGAGCTGGCGGACGCCATTCGGGAGCTGACGGGTCGCGCCCGGGAGGGCGGGCTCTCGCCGGCCGAGCTCAGCGGCGGGACGTTCACCCTGACGAATGTCGGTGTCTTCGGCATCGACGCCGGCACTCCGATCATCAACCCGGGTGAGGGGGCGATCCTCGCGATCGGGCAGGTCCGCCGGATGCCCTGGGAGTACCGCGGTGAGATCGCGCTGCGCGAGGTGATGACTCTGTCGCTGTCCTTCGACCACCGCTTCGTCGACGGCGAACAGGGCTCGCGCTTCCTCGCCGATGTCGGCGCGATCCTGCGCCGGCCGGGCCTGACCCTGACCATGGTCTGAGCCCGCGACCGTCGACGGGCGGACCCGCCGATGCGCCGGGGCCGGCGCCCTCCCCGAGGAGGACGCCGGCCCCGGCGTGTGTGTGCGAGTCGGCGGATCGAGCACGGCGGTCGGTGTCGGCCGCGCCGCGACGGTCAGTCGCGCAGCTCCATGATCTGTTCGGTGACGACCTCGGCGCGGGCGTTGGAGAAGACCTTCTCCTCGCCCACGACCACGAAGCCGCGGCGGGTGAGCACCTTGATCGACCCGGCGTTGTCGGAGGGCACGTGGGCGCGCACCGGCCGGCGGGTGTACTCCGCGAGGAATTCGTCGACCGCGGCGGTGGTCAGGCCGCGGCCCCAGTACTCCTGGGCGGTCCAGAAGGACAGATCGGCCACGCCGTCGTGCTCGTCGCAGATCAGGGCGCCGGCGACCTCGCCGTCGGCGTCGATCGTGCGGACCGTCGTGTTCTCGTCACTGAGAAGCTGGTTCCAGTGGTAGTCGAACACGCCGCGGTCGGCGGGATTGCGGGGGGCGAACGCGGACATGATGTTGGCCCGCTCGTCCTGCTGGTGGTCGAAGAACGCGTCCAGGTCCTCAGGGCGGACTTCGCGAAGCGTCACGGCGGCGTACCTCTTTCGTGGCTGATGGACGGCCGCGCGCACCTCGTCGTGCCGCCCGGCGGGGACCGGGCGCGGCGGCCGCATGATCGTTGGTCACGCTACCACCGCGTCCGGCGCTCGGTTCGGGCGCGGTCGACGCGCTGCGAACCGGTGGCGCCGGCTCAGCCGGTCCGCTCGGGGCCGGAGCCCAGGGCCGCCCAGGCCATCGCCGTCAGCGCCGGGCGGCGGCGTCGGACGTCCGCGGCGGAGCGGCGCACCGAGCGGGGGGTCGAGTTCAGCAGCCCGAACACCGCCTGGACGCGAAAGACGGCCGTCGCCTCGTCCTCGTCGGGATGGAGGGCGCTCACGTGCCGGGCCCACAGGTCGATGTAGGCGCGCTGCACGCGCACGATTGCGCGCCGAGTCTCCGGCTCCAGGGCGTGCACATCTCGGTCCTGCACGCGGATGACGTCGCGTCGGCGCAGGGAGAACTCGGCGTGAAACTCGACGAGGGCCTGCAGGGCCTCGCGACCGGGCCGCAGCCCCTCGACGGCGCGGGTGCCGCCGTCGAGCAGGCCGGTCGAGGCGTCCTGGAGGATCTGCGCGAGAACGGCCTGCTTTCCGGCGAAGTGGCGGTAGACGCCCGGGCCGGAGATCCCCGAGGCGGCGCCGATGTCCTCCAGGCGGACCGCGTCGAAGCCCCGGTCGGCGAACAGGCGTGTCGCGGCGTCGAGAAGGTCCTGTCGGCGCTGGGCCTTCGCGTTCTCTCGCGGGGTGGCGCAGGAGCGGCGCGCGGAGGGCGGCGGCGAGAGGCAGTCGCGGGCGGCGGTCATGCGGACACTCTAGCGATGCCACGCTGGGTGTGATCTGGACGACATGCAGTGACCGGGGCTACACTCGCCGCAGTATTCCAGTTAGTCGTTATTCACTGATGTGGAGGTCGGGAATGACCGTCTTGTCCACCCGGGTGGTCGCGGGCTCCGACGAGTTCGCCGCGAACGCCGCCGGGCACGCCGAGCTCGAGCAGCGGCTGGACGCGCTCGTGGCCCGCACGGCGCTCGGCGGTCCCGAGAAGTCACGGCAGCGACACGTCGCCCGAGGCAAGCTGCTGCCGCGTGAGCGGGTCGACCTGCTGCTCGACGAGGGGTCGCCGTTCCTCGAGATCGGGGCTCTCGCGGCGCACGGCCTCTATGACGGGGACAGCCCGGCGGCCGGCGTCATCGCGGGCATCGGGCTCGTCCACGGTCGCCAGGTCATGGTCGTCGCCAATGACGCCACCGTGAAGGGCGGTACGTACTACCCGATGACCGTGAAGAAGCATCTGCGCGCTCAGGAGATCGCGCTCGAGAACGCGTTGCCGTGCCTCTACCTGGTGGACTCCGGTGGCGCGTTCCTGCCGCGGCAGGACGACGTGTTCCCGGACCGCGAGCACTTCGGTCGGATCTTCCGCAATCAGGCGCTGCTGTCGTCGCGGAAGATCCCTCAGGTCGCCGCGGTGTGCGGCTCCTCGACCGCGGGCGGCGCCTACGTCCCGGCGATGTGCGATGAGACCGTGATCGTCCGCGAGCAGGGCACGATCTTCCTGGGCGGCCCGCCGCTGGTGAAGGCCGCCATCGGCGAGGACGTCACCGCCGAGGAGCTCGGCGGCGGCCGACTGCACGCCGAACGCTCGGGCGTCGCCGACCATCTCGCCGACGACGACACCCACGCGATGCAGCTGCTGCGCGACATCGTCGCGACCCTGCCGCGGCCGAACGAGCCGGCGTGGGAGGTGGTCGAGGCGGCCGAGCCCGCCGTCGACCCGGGCGAGCTCACCGGCGCCGTGCCCGTCGACGTGAACAGCCCCTACGACGTGCGGGAGGTCATCGCACGCCTCGTCGACGCGTCCGAGTTCCATGAGTTCAAACCGCTCTATGGGACCACGCTCGTCACCGGCTTCGCTCGGATCGACGGGCACCCGGTGGGCATCGTGGCGAACAACGGGATCCTCTTCGGCGAGTCCGCCCGCAAGGGGGCCCACTTCATCGAGCTCTGCGACCAGCGGCGGGTGCCGCTGCTGTTCCTGCAGAACATCTCCGGTTTCATGGTCGGCCGCGACGCCGAATCCGGGGGCATCGCGCGCGACGGCGCCAAGATGGTCACCGCCGTGGCCACGTGTCGCGTGCCGAAGCTGACGGTCGTGATCGGCGGCTCCTTCGGCGCGGGCAACTACGCCATGTGCGGCCGCGCCTATTCGCCCCGGTTCCTCTGGATGTGGCCCAACGCCCGCATCTCGGTCATGGGCGGGACGCAGGCGGCCTCCGTGCTCAGCCAGATCAAACAGGACGCCCGTGTCAAGGCCGGTGAGGAGCCGATGACCGAGTCCGAGATCGACCAATTCTCCGCGCCGATCCGGCAGCAGTACGAAGACCAAGGCAACCCGCTCTACTCCACCGCCCGCCTCTGGGACGACGGCATCATCACGCCGGGGCAGACCCGCCGCGTGCTCGCGATGGCCCTCGACGTCGTCTCCCGCTCGCCGCTGCCGGACACGCAGTTCGGCCTGTTCAGGATGTGATCGACGTGACCGAGAAGCTCTTCGACACTGTGCTGGTGGCCAACCGCGGCGAGATCGCGGTGCGCGTCATCCAGACCGTGCAACGCCTCGGCATCCGGGCCGTGGCCGTGTACTCGGACGCGGACGTGCAGGCCCGCCACGTCCGGCTCGCCGATGAGGCCGTCCGGCTCGGACCCGCCCCCGCTCGCGAGTCCTACCTGGACATCGATGCGGTCGTCGACGCGGCCCGGCGGGCCGGTGCTCAGGCCGTGCACCCCGGATACGGCTTCCTCTCCGAGAACGCGGACTTCGCCCGTGCTCTCGAAGCCGCCGGCATCGTCTTCATCGGCCCGCCGGTGGCCTCGCTCGACGCCATGGCGGACAAGATCCGCGCGAAGGAGACCGTCAGCGCGCACCAGGTGCCCGTCGTGCCCGGCATCGCCGACCCGAACCTCAGCGACGAACAGCTGGTCGCGCAGGCAGACGAGGTCGGCTTCCCCCTGCTGATCAAGCCCTCGGCCGGCGGCGGGGGCAAGGGCATGGTGGCCGTCCACGCCGCGGCGGATCTGCCCGCGGCGCTCGCCTCGGCCCGCCGCACTGCGGCCAGCGCGTTCGGTGACGACACCCTCCTGCTCGAGCGGCTGATCACGTCGCCGCGGCACATCGAGGTCCAGGTGTTCGCTGACGCCCACGGCACCGTCGTGCACCTGGCCGAGCGTGAGTGTTCACTGCAGCGCCGGCACCAGAAGGTCATCGAGGAGGCGCCGGCACCCCTGCTGAGCGCCATGGACGACGGGGGAGGGGCCCTGCGCGCCCGGCTCGGCCAGGCCGCCGTGAATGCGGCCCGGTCTGTCGGCTACGTCGGGGCCGGCACCGTCGAGTTCCTCGTCTCCGACGACCGGCCCGACGAGTTCTTCTTCATGGAGATGAACACGCGTCTGCAGGTCGAGCATCCGGTCTCCGAGGAGGTGGTGCGCGTGCGCGGGCGGCGGCAGGACTTCGTCGAGCTGCAGGTGCGCGTCGCCGCGGGGCAAGAGCTCGGTTTCACTCAGGACGACGTCGGCCTCGAGGGTCATGCGTTGGAAGCCCGTGTGTACGCCGAGGACCCGGCGAACGGCTTCCTTCCCTCCACGGGGCAGGTACTCACCTGGGAGCCGCCGCGCGGCGAGGGCGTCCGGGTGGACGCGATGCTCTTCCCGGACACACCCGACGAACAGCCCGCGATCACGGGGTTCTACGACCCCATGATCGCCAAGATCATCGCCTGCGGCGTCGACCGGACCGAGGCCATGCAGCGACTCGATGGCGCGCTCGCCACAACGGTCCTGACAGGGGTCACCGCCAACCTGGCGTGGCTGCGTGACCTGGCTGCTCTGCCCGCGGTCCGCCAGGGCGCCCTGACGACGACGATGATCGACGAGATGGACGCCTGGTCGCCGCCGGCGCTCTCCGCGGCGCAGCTGGCGGTCGTGGCCGCTCGCCTAGCCGAGGTCGACCGATCCGCGTCGTCCGAGCGGGTCGGCGCCTGGCATGCCGCCGACGCGTGGCGCGCGGTCGGAGCACCGAGCCCGGCGCTCACCCTCGAAGTCGGGGGCGAGACCCACTCCGTCGTGCCGGCCGATGATCCGGACGTGGCCGCGTCCGACCTGGACGTCCGCCTCGACGCGCGCCGGGATCCGCGCACCGCGTGGGTGCGGCGCGACGGCGTCACCTGGCGCGTGCACCGCCTCAGCCGCTCCGAGCTGCTGTCCGCCGCCCGTGCGGCGGCCGCGGCCCGCCGCGCCCCCGACGGAGCCGGCTCGCCCGAGGCGCGCACGCCGATGCCCGGCACGGTCGTCGCCGTGCACGTCGCCACCGGTGACCGGGTCGAGGCCGGGACCCACCTGGCCGACGTCGAGGCGATGAAGATGGAGCACCCCGTCACGGCGGCGATGGCCGGCACCGTCACGGTGCACGTCGCCGTCGGAGACTCCGCCTCGGCGGACGCCGTGATCGCCACCATCGATCCGGACCCGGCATCCGACTGACCCCTGCCACCGCGAGCCAGCACCACCACGATCCCACCACGACCGCCCGAGCGCGGCGCCCGACGCCGCGCCCAGTGAAAGGAGCCCCTGCCATGAGCACCAAGCACCGCACCCTGCCCGCCCTGGACGAGGAGTACCAGGCGCTCTCGGACACCGTCCGTGAGTTCGCCGACGAGGTCGTCGCCCCCGTCTCCGCCGACCTCGACGAGAAGCACGAGTTCCCCTACGAGATCGTGAAGCAGATGGGGGAGATGGGCCTGTTCGGCCTGCCGTTCTCCGAGGAGTTCGGCGGCATGGGCGGCGACTACTTCGCCCTGTCCCTCGCGCTCGAGCAGCTGGGCCGCGTGAACCAGTCCGTCGCCATCACCCTGGAGGCCGGCGTCTCCCTGGGCGCCATGCCGATCTACAAGTTCGGCACACAGGAGCAGAAGGAACGGTGGCTGCCGGACCTCGTCGCGGGCCGCAGCTTGGCCGGGTTCGGCCTCACCGAGCCCGGCGCGGGCTCGGACGCCGGCGGCACGCAGACCACCGCCACGCTCGAGGACGGGAACTGGCGGGTCAACGGCGCCAAGGAGTTCATCACCAACTCGGGCACGGACATCACCTCGCTCGTCACGGCCACCGCCGTCACCGGCACCGTCGAGGGCAAGACCGGCCCCGACGGCGCACCCGTCAAGGAGATCTCCACCATCATCGTCCCGACCGACACCCCCGGCTTCTCCGCCGGCAAGGCCTACAACAAGGTCGGCTGGAACTCCTCCGACACGCACCCGCTGCACTTCTCCGACGCCGTCGTGCCGGAGGAGAACCTGCTGGGCACGCGGGGCCGCGGCTTCGCGAACTTCCTGGCGATCCTGGACGAGGGTCGCATCGCGATCGCCGCGCTGGCCACCGGCGCTGCGCAGGGCTGCGTCGACGAATCGGTCGAGTACGCGAGGAACCGCACCGCGTTCGGCAAGAACATCGGCTCCTACCAGGCGATCTCCTTCAAGATCGCGCGCATGCAGGCCCGGGCGCACGCCGCGCGCCTGGCCTACTACGAGGCCGCCCAGAAGATGCTCGCGGGCAAGCCGTTCAAGACCGAGGCCGCGATGGCCAAGATGCTCGCCGGGGAGGCCGCGATGGACAACGCCCGCGACGCCACCCAGGTCTTCGGCGGATACGGCTTCATGAACGAGACCCTCGTCTCGCGCCACTACCGCGATTCGAAGATCCTCGAGGTCGGCGAAGGCACCACCGAAGTGCAGCTCATGCTGATCGCGCGCGAGCTGGGGCTCTGATCGGGCCGTGGCAGAGGCACAGCAGAGCTCCACACCGCCGACCGTCTACATCGAGCAACGCGGTCGCTACGCTGACGAGCTCGAGGTCGGTCAGGTCTATCTGCACCGGCCCGGGCGCACCCTCACCGAGGCCGACAACGTGGCGTTCACGACGTTGACGATGAACCCCCAGGCCCTGCACCTGGACCACGCCTATGCCGCCACGCAGCCGTTCGGGCGGCCGTTGGTGAACTCGATGCTGACGCTCTCCACGCTCGTCGGCCTCTCCGTGGGGCAGACGACGCAGGGCACGCTCGTGGCCCAGCTGGGCCTGGGTGAGATCGCTTTCCCGAAGCCGGTGTTCCACGGGGACACCCTGTATGGCTCGTCCCAGGTCACCGCGATCCGCGAGTCCTCGTCGCGGCCGGGGCAGCGGATCGTCACCTTTGCGCTGACGGGCGTCAACCAGGACGGCGACGTCGTGGCCCGTGCCCAACGCACCTGCCTGATGTGGACGAAGGCCGCGCACGAGCAGGCCCGCGCCGACGCGGGGGAGCGGTCATGAGCGCTCAGACCGGTTCGGCGGCGGAGTACCGCCCGGCCGGCCCGCTCGACCTGGGCCCGGCGATCATGTTCACGCCCGCAGATCGGCCCGAGCGTTTCGCCAAGGGCCTCGAACGGGCCGATGCGGTGATCCTCGACCTGGAGGACGCGGTCACGCCGGCCGACCGGCCCGCCGCGCGCGAGGCCGTGGTCGCCGCGTGGGCCGAGCGACAGCAGCGCGGGCTCGACCCCGAGCGCGTCGTCGTCCGGGTCAACCCGGTGGGCACGGCCGCGCACGAGCAGGATCTTGCGATGCTGGCGCAGACCGGCTGGCGGACCGTCATGCTGGCCAAGACCGAGTCGGCCGAGCAGGTCGACGCGGTGGTCGCCGGCCTCGGTGCGCACACCCGCGTCGTGGCCCTGTGCGAGACCGCGCTCGGGATCGTGGCGTCGGCGAGGATCGCCGCACACCCGCGCGTGGTCGCGATGATGTGGGGCGCCGAGGACCTCGTGGCATCGATGGGAGGCACGTGCTCGCGCACGCCCGACGGGACCTACCGGGACGTCGTCCGGCATGCTCGCTCGAGCGTGCTGCTGGCCGCGGCGGCCCACGGTGCCGCCGCGTGGGACGCCGTGTTTCTCGACCTGAAGGACCATGATGGCTTGGCCGCGGAGGCACGGGACGCCGCCGCGGTCGGCTGCGCCGCAACGGTGTGTCTGCACCCGGGGCAGGTGCCGGTGATCCGCGAGGCGTACCGGCCCGAATCGGAGGCGGTCGACCGAGCCCGCACCCTGCTGGCCGAGGCGCAGCGCCACCCCGGGGCGTTCTCGTTCGAAGGCGCCATGGTCGACGAGGTCGTCCTCGCGCAGGCACGGATCACCCTGCGCCGTGCCGACGCCGTCGACCAGGGATGAGAGCGGGGAGGCGCTCCCGACGCGGTCTTCGGCTCTTGCGCCGAGCGGGGCACCGCACGAGCGGCCCGGCGTGGATGTCCACGCCGGGCCCGTGGCTGCTTACGTAGGATGTGCCGGGTGAGCACCCAGAACCCTTCGACGACGTCGTCCGACGCTGCACGCCGCGTGGTGCTGCTCGGGTCCACCGGTTCGATCGGCACCCAGGGACTGGAGGTCATCGCCGCGGCCCCCGACCGGTTTGAGGTCGTGGCGCTCGCGGCGGGCGCCAACGTCCACCTGCTCGCCCGGCAGACGATCGCCTTCGCCCCCGAGGCCGTCGGCGTGGCCACCGCCTCCGAGACGCAGGTGCGTGCCGCGCTCGCCGCCGCTGCGGCCGAGGCGGGTGTCCCGACGCCCGAGCCGCAGATCGTCACCGGCCCCGATGCCGCCGAGCTCATCGCCGCGTGGCCGACGGCCGACACCGTCTTGAACGGCATGACCGGCTCGATCGGCCTGCGGCCCACCCTCGCCGCCCTGCGTGCCGGGCACCGCCTGGCCCTGGCCAACAAGGAGTCGCTCATCGTCGGCGGGGCGCTCGTGAAGGCGGCCGCCGCCCCCGGGCAGATCGTCCCGGTCGACTCGGAGCACTCCGCGCTGGCCCAGGCCCTGGCGGGCGGCCGTGCCGAGGAGGTCTCCCGACTCGTGGTCACCGCCTCGGGCGGTCCGTTCCGCGGGGCCACCGCTGAGCGCCTGCGGCAGGTCACTCCCGCGCAGGCCCTCGCGCACCCGACCTGGGACATGGGCCGCGTCGTGACGACCAACTCCGCGTCCCTGGTCAACAAGGCGCTCGAGGTGATCGAAGCGCACCTGCTGTTCGATGTGCCCCTTGACCGGATCGACGTGGTCGTGCACCCGCAGTCCGTCGTGCACTCGATGGTCGAGTTCGTCGACGGCTCGACCCTCGCGCAGGTCTCTCCGCCGGACATGCGCCTGCCCATCGCTCTCGGCCTCGGCTGGCCGGATCGCGTCCCCGGAGCGGTCCCCGGCTGCGACTGGACGCAGGCGACGCAGTGGACGTTCGAGCCCCTCAACGAGCAGGTTTTCGGGGCTGTTTCCCTGGCCAAGGCGGCGTGTGCGGCCTCGGACACGCATATGGCCGTGTTCAACGCGGCCAACGAGGAGGCCGTCGACGCCTTTCACGACGGCCGGATCCGGTTCGACCAGATCGTCGAGACGGTCCGAGACGTCGTGGAGGACTACGACCCGGCCGTCGTGCTGCTCTCCGCCGGCCAGGCCCCGGGTGAGCTCACCGTGGAGGCCGTGCTGGCCGCCGAGTCCTGGGCCCGTGAGACGGTCCGGTCCCGGTGGTGAGCATGGAGCTGCTCTGGTTCGTGGCCGGCGTGCTCGCGATGGCGCTGGGCATCGCGGCGTCGATCGCCCTGCACGAGGTGGGCCATCTGGTGCCCGCGAAACTGTTCGGCGTGCGCGTCACGCAATACATGGTGGGGTTCGGCGCGACCCTGGTCTCCTGGCGGCGCGGGGAGACCGAATACGGGCTGAAGGCGATCCCGCTGGGCGGCTACGTCTCCATGGTCGGAATGCTGCCCCCGCCCCGCGAGGGCAGGCCGGCCCGGACCGCGTCGACGGGGCTGCTGCAGCAGATGGACGACCTGGCGCACACCGCGCGGGTCGGCGCCGCCGAGGAGCTCGGGCCCGAGGACGAGGGGCGCCAGTTCATTCAGCTGCCCGTGTGGAAGCGCGTCGTGATCATGCTCGGCGGGCCGTTCATGAATCTGCTGATCGCTCTGGGCCTGACGGTCCTGCTGGTCACCACGCTCGGCACGGCCACCCCGACCACGACCGTCGGAGAGGTCTTCCGCTGCGTCGTCTCGGCTCAGGAGCAGGCCCAGCGCCCGGACGATGAGGACCGGTGCCGAGACTCGGACCCGGCCGCCCCGGCCCATGAGGCAGGGCTGCGTCCGGGGGACCGGATCGTCGCCTTCGACGGACGTGCGATGCAGGAGTGGGACGAGCTGTCCGCGGCGATCCGCGACCGGGCCGGGCAGCAGACCGCGATCACGTGGGAGCGCGACGGGCGCCGCATGCACGGGGAGATCACCCCGCGGCTGACGGAGCGGCCCGTCACCGACGCCCTTGGCCAGCCGGAGCGGGCGCCGGACGGCTCCGCGCAGACCGAGCACGTCGGCTTCATCGGCATGGGATCGCAGATCCAGAACGTGCGCGGCACGCCGGCCGACGCGGTGGGCGTTGTGGGTCGGCAGGTCTCGGGCGTCGTCGACGTCGTCACCGTGCTCCCGCAGCGCCTGTGGGACACCGCGGTCGCGGTCGTCACGCCGGCCGAGCGTGACCCGAACGGCCCCATGTCCGTGGTGGGCGTGGGGCGGATCGCCGGAGAGGCCGCGGCCCTGGACGACGTCGCGCTGTCGGACAAGGCGGCCATGCTGCTCTCCCTGCTCGCCGGGGTGAACGTCGCGCTGATGGTGTTCAACCTGATCCCGCTGCTGCCGCTGGACGGCGGGCACGTCGCCGGGGCGCTGTTCGAGCAGCTGCGGCGGTGGTGGGCCCGACTGCGGGGCCGCCCGGACCCGGGTCCCTTCGACCTGGCCACCATGATGCCGCTCACCTACGTTGTCGGCGCCGCGATGCTCGGCATGGGCCTGCTGCTGATCGTGGCGGACCTGGTGGAGCCGATCCGGGTGTTCTGACGTGCTCGGACGTCGTGCTCGATGCGGTGCCCGCGCCGTCCTCGGCGTCCTAGGATGGGCAGACGTCCACGGCGCGGGGTTCGACTCGGCGCCGACGGTCGCCCCTGCCATCCGCAACACCAAGGAGAACCTGACGTGCCCGTGAGCCTCGGAATGCCGTCCGCCCCGCCGCCGACCCTGGCCAAGCGCCGGCCGACCCGGCAGATCACGGTGGGCTCCGTGGGCGTCGGCTCGCAGAGCCCGGTGTCGGTCCAGTCGATGACGACCACCAAGACGCACGATATCGGCGCCACCCTGCAGCAGATCGCCGAGCTGACGGCCGCTGGCTGCGACATCGTGCGCGTGGCCTGCCCGACGGACAAGGACGCCGACGCGCTCAAGGTCATCGCGCAGCAGTCGACGATCCCGGTGATCGCGGATATCCACTTCCAGCCCAAGTACGTCTTCGCTGCGATCGAGGCCGGCTGCGGTGCCGTGCGCGTCAACCCGGGCAACATCCGCAGGTTCGACGATCAGGTCAAGGAGATCGCCCAGGCGGCCTCGGAGACCGGCACGTCCATCCGCATCGGCGTCAATGCCGGATCGCTCGACAAGCGCCTGCTGGAGAAGTATGGCAAGGCCACCCCCGAGGCGCTCGTCGAATCGGCCGTCTGGGAGGCCTCGCTGTTCGAGGAGCACGGCTTCCGGGACTTCAAGATCTCCGTCAAGCACAACGACCCGGTGATCATGGCCCGTGCCTACGAGCTGCTCGCGCAGGAGGGCGACTGGCCGCTGCACCTCGGTGTCACGGAGGCCGGTCCGGCGTTCCAGGGCACCATCAAGTCGGCCAGCGCATTCGGCTATCTGCTGGGCCAGGGCATCGGCGACACGATCCGTGTGTCCCTCTCCGCCCCGCCCGTCGAGGAGGTCAAGGTCGGTCTGCAGATCCTGCAGTCGCTGAACCTGCGCGAGCGCAAGCTCGAGATCGTCTCCTGCCCGTCGTGCGGCCGAGCCCAGGTGGACGTCTACAAGCTCGCCGACGAGGTCACCGAGGGCCTCAAGGACGTCACGGTGCCGCTGCGCGTGGCCGTGATGGGCTGCGTCGTCAACGGTCCGGGCGAAGCGCGTGAGGCGGACCTCGGTGTGGCCTCGGGCAACGGCAAGGGCCAGATCTTCGTCAAGGGCGAGGTGATCCGCACCGTGCCCGAGGACCAGATCGTGGAGACGCTCATCGAGGAGGCCACCCGCATCGCCGAGGAGATGGGCATGGAGGTCGACGGCGATGGCGGTGACGCAGCCGGCACCCCGACGGTCTCGGTCCACTGACGAGGCGGTCCGCGTGGCCGGCGCCGGCCGCGTGCGGGTGCTCACGGACGCGGACACGTCGGCGCTAACGGCGCTGGTCGACGCCCATCCGGTCGCTAACGCCTACCTCGCCTCGCTGCTGCACGGCGGGCGGTTGGCCGGGCCGCGTGGCGGCTCGGGCGGCACGCTCTTCCTCGGAGTGGGTGACCCCGGCTCCGGCCCGGGCGATCCGCTGCACCAGGCGGCCTGGGTCGGCTCGAACGTCGTCCCCGCCGCGACGGACGAGCCCCCCGCGCCCGAACTGGGGGCGGCCGTGGCCGCGCTGCGCCGACGGTTCGGCTCGCTGTACGGGCCGGCCGCGCATGTGGCGGCGATCGAACAGCGGCTGCGTGAGGCAGGCCACCGGCCACGCTCCCTACGAGCCGAGCAGCCCCTGCTGGTGGCCGGTGAACCGTCGATCTGCCGTGACGACGCCGTCGTGCCGGCGGTGCCCTCCGACTACGACGCGGTGCTCGCGGCATCGGTCGCCATGTTCACCGAGGAGCTCGGCGTCTCGCCGCTGCGCGCGGGGGCCGAGGCCTACCGCGAGCGCGTGCGTCGGCTCGTGCAGCTCGGCCGGGTGCTCATCGACCGGGTTTCCGAGCCCAGCGTCGTCGAGCCGGTGCGGTTCAAAGCGGACCTGGGGGTCGTCTCACCGGCCTGCGTCCAGATCCAGGGCGTGTGGATCCCGCCGCATCTGCGCGGGCAGGGCAGGGCCGCCCCGGCGACGGCTTCGGTGGTCGACGCCGCCCGTCGTCTCGCCCCGCTCGTGAGCCTCTATGTGAACGCGTACAACACGGCGGCGCTGCGTTCCTATCTGCGGGCGGGATTCACGCGTGTCGGCACGTTCGCCACGGTCCTGTACTGATGTCGACTCGCGCACACCCTGTGTGAAAGCGTAGACTGATGTGTCGTCATGCTGTGTCATGAATAGTGTGCCAGTCGTTCATCGACTGTCGCAGTCGCCTATACTCGGCGGGTTTCGGGTGCCGCTCTCGGCGCTCGCACCCGACCCCGCGCCAGACACTCAGGAGCCGCCCCGTGGAGTTGACCGCACCCGTGAAGCGCCTGGTGCTTCCCTCCGTGCTCGGTGCCGTCCTCGTGGGTCTGGTCGCGTGCGGGCCCGCCGAGGAGCAGGCCCGGTCGGCATCGGGGTCCGGTGAGGCGTCCGCTTCGTCCTCGACCGCGGGCTCCGGCTCGACTGCCGGGTCCGCGTCCCGGCCGAGCGGCGACTCCCTGCATGCGCGGGCGCAGGACGACTTCTCCCGAATCCTCGGTGAGGGTTCGCGGGTGCTGCCTCCGGACAACTTCGAGGAAGAGAACGAACGCTTCAGCGATGCGCAGCCCATGCACACCGTGCCCGCCTCGTGCGCGCCCATGACCAACATGGCGTCCTCGGTGATGGCGCCGAAGGCGCAGGACGCGATCATCGGTCAGCACAGCGACCAGGGCGGGGCAGCCGTCCTCTCGGCGGTGCGATACGCCGACGCCGACGTCGCCGCCGAGGTCCTGGAGGAGGCGACGAGCGTGATGTCCCTGTGCGCGCGGTTCCGCTTCCAGGACCACAGCGGGGCCTCGGGGACGTGGGAGTACGAGGTGTCTACCGTGCGTGTCGACGGACGCGAGGGACTGGCGATCCGCGGTCACGCGGTGTCCCAGGACGGCCTGCTCCCGGTCGACACCACCACGCTCTATGTTCGCGAGGACGATGTGATCGGCGAGGTGTCCCTCTACGGCCGTCGCGCGCAGCGCTCCGCGCAGGACGATCACGCCGAGCGCGACCGGATGGCGACGCAGGTGATGGAGGCCGTCGCCTCGTGAGGCGCAGGCCGGATCGGTCCCCGGCCGCGTGAGAGGTAGGATCGCGCACGAAGCTTGAGGCGCGGCCGACGCGCCGACCCCGAGGCCGGACGAGGCGACGTGGGGGTCGGTGCGTCGGCCGCGGCTGTCCGTCACGACCGGCGCGGCGCGGCCGAGCCCGTCCCGCTCCACCCGAGGAGGCCCCATGGCCATGCGCATGTCCACACTGTTCCTGCGGACGCTCCGAGACGATCCGGCCGAGGCCGAGGTCGCCAGCCATAAGCTGCTGGTCCGGGCCGGCTACATCCGGCGTGCGGCCCCGGGCATCTACACGTGGCTGCCGCTGGGCCTGAAGGTCCTCGCTCGCGTCGAGGCTGTCGTCCGGGAGGAGATGGAGGCCATCGGAAGCCAGGAGGTCCACTTCCCGGCGCTGCTGCCGCGCGAGCCCTATGAGGCGACAGGTCGCTGGGACGAGTACGGGGACGGCCTGTTCCGTCTGCAGGATCGCAAGGAGAACGACTACCTGCTGGCCCCCACGCATGAGGAGATGTTCACGCTGCTGGCGAAGGACCACTTCTCGTCGTACAAAGACCTGCCCGCCACGCTCTACCAGATCCAGACCAAGTACCGGGATGAGGCCCGTCCCCGCGCGGGACTTCTGCGCGGCCGCGCCTTCGTGATGAAGGACTCGTACTCCTTCTCCGTCGACGACGAGGGCCTCGCCCGTGCCTATGAGGCGCATCGCGAGGCATACCTGCGCATCTTCGAACGGCTCGGGCTCGACGTCGTCCCCGTGGCCGCGACCTCCGGGGCGATGGGCGGCTCCCGGTCCGAGGAGTTCCTGCACCCCTCGCCGATCGGCGAAGACACCTACGTCGAGTCCCCGGGCGGCTACCGCGCCAACGTCGAGGCCGTCACGACGGTCGCTCCCGAGCCGCTCTCCGATGAAGCGATCGCGGCCCTGCCGGCCCCGCAGGTGAAGGACACCGCCGGCGCCGAGACGATCGCGGCGCTGGTGGACGTCGCCAACCAGGTGGCCCCGCGCGAGTCGGGGACCTGGACCGCGGCCGACACCCTGAAATGCGTCGTCCTGACCGCCGTCCTCGACGGCGGACAGCGGCGGCAGTTCGTCGTGGCGGTCCCCGGCGACCGTGAGGTCGACCTCAAGCGTCTCGAGGCGAGCATCGGCGCGGCCCTCGGCGTCTCGGGCGAGCCGCGTCTCGAGGCGGCGACCGAGGCCGATCTGAAGCGTCACCCCGCACTCGTGCGCGGGTACATCGGCCCCGGCGCGGGGGCCGACGGCGAGCGCACGGTGCTCGGCGCGGAGGACTCCGTCACCGGGCTGCCGCTGTTCGTCGACCCGCGCGTGGCGGTCGGCACCGCGTGGATCACGGGGGCCAATGCCGACCAGCGGCACGTGTTCGGCCTCGTCGCCGGACGCGACTTCGGCTGGGACGGCGTGGTCGAGGCGACGAGCGTGATCGACGGGGACGAGGCTCCGGACGGTTCGGGCCCGCTGACGGCCCGGCGCGGCGTGGAGATGGGCCACATCTTCCAGCTCGGCCGCAAGTACGCCGAGGCGCTCGGCCTGAAGGTGCTCGACGCGAACGGCAAACAGGTCGTCGTCACGATGGGCTCCTACGGGATCGGGGTGACCCGCGCGCTCGCGGCCATCGCCGAGCGCTACCACGATGAGAAGGGCCTGGTGTGGCCCCGCGCGGTCGCCCCGGCCGATGTGCACGTGGTCGTCGCCGCCAAGGGGGAGGACGCCGCGGCCTACGCGGATCAGCTCACCGGCGAGCTGGAGGACGCGGGGGCGCGCGTGCTGCTCGACGACCGTGCGAAGGTCAGCCCGGGCGTGAAGTTCAAGGACGCCGAGCTGATCGGTGTGCCGACCAGCGTCGTGGTCGGTCGGGGCCTGGCCGAGGGGACCGTCGAGTTCAAGGACCGTGCCACAGGTCGGGCGCGCGAGGTCCCGGTCGCCCAGATCGTCGACGAGGTGCGCGCCGCCGTGGCCGGTTCCGGTTCCGACGCCTGAACGCGTGGAGGCGGCGCCGCGTGCTCGGCCGCCGGTACAGTATCCAGCTGATCCGTCGTCGTCGACGACGGGGACCGGACCCGGCAGGGACGCCGAGCCGACCGACGCACTCGACCCGTCCAGGAGCGCTCCCGTGCACACTTCACGTCCTGACCGTGACGTTCGCCCCGCCGGCCCCGAATCGGACCGACTGCGGTCCGTCGTCGACGACGCGGTCGCCGATCTGGGCCTGCTCGTCGAGCAGGTCCGCGTCACCGGCGCGAGCCGGACGCCCACGCTGCAGGTGAGCCTCGATCGGGCTCGCGGCACCGAGGGTGTCGACATGGAGGCGATCGAACAGGCCACCGGCAGGGTGTCCGAGGCCCTCGACGCTCTCGGTGACGAGGTGCCCGGCGTCGGCTCGGGCGAGTACCTGCTCGAGGTCTCCAGTGCGGGCGTGGAGCGCCCGCTGACGCTGCCGCGGCACTTCGCCCGGAATCTCGGGCGGCTCGTCGAGGTCGCCGTCGACGGGGCCGAGCCGGTGCTCGCGCGCATCGTGTCCGCCGGGCAGGAGCAGGTCGAGCTCGCCGTGCACCGGCCCGGTGCGAAGAAGGGCATGCCGGCGAAGGAGGCGGCGCCGGTCGCCCACGCCTATGACCGCCTGGGACCGGCGGTCGTCCAGGTAGAGTGGGGGACCCGTCAGCAGGACGAGCCGGAGAGCGAGGACGCCGCCGGCACGCACGAGACCACGGAGGCCTAAGTGGATATCGACATGAGCGCACTGCGCATGCTGGAGAAGGAACGCGACGTTCCTCTCTTGAAGCTGATCCCGACGATCGAGCAGGCCCTGCTGACCGCTTATCACCGGGTGCCCGGCGCCGTGAAGCGCGCTCGCGCCGAGCTCGACCAGAAGACGGGTCGCGTGACGATCTGGGCCACCGAGATCGACGAGGACGGCACCGCCGTCGGCGAGTTCGACGACACCCCGAACGACTTCGGTCGCGTCGCCGCCGCCACGGCTCGCCAGATCATCGTGCAGCGCCTGCGCGACGTCGACGACGAGAAGGTCCTCGGTGAGTTCCGCGGCAAGGAAGGCGAGCTCGTCTCCGGCCAGATCCAGCAGGGCAACAACCCGCACATGATCCAGGTGAACCTGGGCACGATCGAGGCCGTACTTCCGCCGTCCGAGCAGGCGCCGGGCGAGGACTACAGCCACGGTCGGCGCCTACGCGCCTTCGTGGTGTCCGCGACCCGAGGCGCCAAGGGCCCGTCGATCACGCTCTCGCGCACCCACCCGGGTCTGGTCCGCAAACTCTTCGAGCTCGAGGTGCCGGAGATCGCCGACGGCTCGGTCGAGATCACCTCGCTGGCGCGCGAGGCGGGCCACCGGACGAAGATGGCCGTGCGCGCCAAGCGGCCCGGCATCAAGGCCAAGGGGTCGGCGATCGGAGAGATGGGCACGCGCGTGCGCGCCGTCATGACCGAGCTCAACGACGAGAAGATCGACATCGTCGACCACTCGGACGATCCGGCCACGATGATCACGCACGCCCTCTCGCCGGCGAGCGTCACCGCGGTCGAGATCGTCGATGAGGCCAACCACTCGGCGCGCGTCACGGTGCCCCAGGATCAGCTGTCTCTGGCGATCGGCAAGGAGGGGCAGAACGCCCGCCTGGCCGCAAAGCTCACGGGGTGGCGGATCGACATCGTGGGGGAGGGGTCGCAGGCCCCGCAGACCGAGGGATGACGTCCCCGCGCCCCGGCACGCGGCGAACGGCCCGGGAGGCGCTAGACTGATCCGAGTCCACTTTCTCGCGCGGCCCGATCCGTCGGGTGCCGCGAAGCAGCCAGGAGGCGTGCATGTCCTCGACCACGGTCGTGCGCACGTGCGTCGGCTGCCATGAGGCAGTGGACCAGCAAGAGCTGGTGCGCGTGGCCCTCGACCGCAGCACGGACCCCCCATCCGTGCACTGGGACGAGGACCGGCGACGCGGCGGCCGAGGTGCCTGGGTGCATCCGCGGTCTGACTGCGTCGAACGCGCCCTCGTCCGCCGGGGTTTCCAGCGGTCCTTCCGAGGCCCGGTGGACACGACGGCGTTCGAGGAGGCGTGGCGGAATGACGAGGTCTCGGCCTCGGGACGCCGCCCCACGTCCGACGCTTCCACACCGACAGATGAAGGCGGGTCAGAGATCTGATGCGTACCCGATGAGCACTGAAGCATGAGTGCCCAGCGATGAACATCACCCCCTGCTATCAGGCAGACCGTGCGTGTCGGCCGTCTCCGACGGCCCCGACGGTCTGGACAACGTCAACGGTCTTGCGCGACGAGCGCTGACGGCGGCCCACGGCCCCGTCCGGTCTCGCTCTCGCAGTGAGGCCAGAACAGGAGAACCGTGGCCAAGGTCCGCGTCCATGAGCTCGCCAAGGAGCTCGGCATTCCGTCCAAGGAAGCCCTCAGCAAGTTGAAGGAGCTCGGCGAGTTCGTCAGCTCCGCCTCCTCCACGATCGAGCCCCCGGTCGTGAAGAAGCTGCGCAACGCCTACGAGGGCTCCGCGCCCTCCGGTTCGGCCAAGCCTGCCTCGGGCGGGCAGTCCGGCCGCCCGACCCCGGCGTCGGCCGCGCAGAAGCCCGCCGCGCAGAAGCCCGCCGCGCAGAGCCCGGCGTCGTCTGACGCCGCCAAGCCCGGCCAGACGGCCGCACCGAAGCCCGGCCAGACGGCCGCACCGAAGCCCGGCCAGACGGCCGCACCGAAGCCCGGCGAGACGACGGCGCCGAAGCCGGGTCAGACCGCCGCTCCGACCCCGGCCGGGCCCGCTGGGACCGCCAAGCCCGGTCAGTCGGCCCCGTCGCCCAAGCCCGGTCAGTCGGCCGCGCCGAAGCCCGGTGAGGCGGCCCCGTCGTCCAAGCCCGGTCAGACCAGTGCGCCCAAGCCCGGTGCTGCGGCTCCGAAGCCCGGGGCGCCCAAGCCCTCCGCGGCCAAGCCGGGCGCTCCCCGTCCGGGCAACAACCCCTTCAGCCCCAAGGCCGGATCCGGCGGTCCGCGTCCCGGCGCCCGCCCCGGTGGTCGCGGCGGTCCGCGCCCGGGCAACAATCCGTTCGCGCCCAGCCAGGGCATGCGTGCCGGCCGTGACGACCGCGGCGGTCCGCGTCCCGGCGGTGCGCCTCGTCCGGGTGCCGGCGGACCTCGGTCCGCGGCCGGTGCGGCCGGTCCGCGCCCGGGTGCGCCGCGCCCGAACCCGGGCATGATGCCCAAGCAGATCACCCCCGCCCCGGCGCCCTCGCGCGGCGGCGGACGGGGACGCCCCGGCGGCGGCCCGGGCCGACCCGGCGGTCCGGGCGGTCGCGGCCGCGGCAATGCGCAGGGCGCCTTCGGACGCGGCGGCGGTCCTCGTCGCGGGCGCAAGTCGAAGCGCGCGAAGCGTCAGGAGTTCGAGCAGCAGCACACCCGCGAGATCGGTGGCGTCAAGATTCCCAAGGGCGACGGGAACACCGTCCTGCGCCTGCGTCGGGGCGCCTCGCTCGCGGACTTCGCGGACAAGATCAAGGCGGACACCGCTGATCTGGTGAAGGTGCTGTTCACGCTCGGCGAGATGGCCAGCGCGAACCAGTCGCTCGACGAGGACACCTTCGCGCTGCTGGGCGAGGAGCTGGGCTACAAGATCCAGATCGTCTCGCCCGAGGACGAGGACAAGGAGATTCTCGAGGCCTTCGACATCGACCTCGACGCCGAGGAGAGCAACGAGGACGATGAGGATCTCGAGCCCCGTCCGGCCGTCGTGACCGTCATGGGTCACGTCGACCACGGCAAGACGCGTCTGCTCGACTCGATCCGCTCCTCCAAGGTGATCGAGGGCGAGGCCGGCGGCATCACCCAGCACATCGGCGCCTATCAGGTGCCGGTGGAGCATGAGGGCGAGGACCGTCGTCTGACCTTCATCGACACCCCCGGTCACGAGGCGTTCACGGCCATGCGTGCCCGCGGCGCGAAGGTCACGGACATCGCCGTGCTGGTCGTGGCGGCCGATGACGGCGTCATGCCGCAGACCGTCGAGGCCCTGAACCATGCCCAGGCCGCGGACGTGCCGATCGTCGTGGCGGTCAACAAGATCGACAAGGAGGGCGCCGCGCCGGACAAGATCCGCGGTCAGCTCACCGAGTACGGCCTCGTGCCCGAGGAGTACGGCGGCGACACCATGTTCGTCGACGTCTCCGCCCGGGACGGGCTGAACATCGACAAGCTGCTCGAGGCGGTCCTGCTCACCGCTGACGCGGCCCTGGAGCTGCACGCCAACCCGGACAAGGCCGCACGCGGTGTCGCCATCGAGGCGAACCTCGACAAGGGCCGCGGCCCCGTGGTCACCGTGCTCGTGCAGACCGGCACCCTGCGTGTCGGCGACAACGTCGTCGTGGGCACCGCCCACGGCCGCGTGCGCGCCATGTTCGACGAGCACGGCGAGAGCGTGAACGAGGCGGATCCCTCGCGTCCGGTCCAGGTGCTGGGCCTGTCGTCGGTGCCGCGCGCCGGTGATGGATTCCTGGTGACCGAGGACGAGCGCACCGCACGTCAGATCGCCGAGAAGCGCGAGGCCGCCGAGCGGAACGCGCTGCTGGCCAAGCGGCGCAAGCGCATCACGCTCGAGGACTTCGACCAGGCGGTCGCCGAGGGCAAGATCGACACGCTCAACCTCATCATCAAGGGCGACGCGGCCGGTCCGGTCGAGGCGCTCGAGGACTCGCTGCTCAAGATCGAGATCGGCGAGGACGAGGTGCAGCTGCGCGTCATCCACCGCGGCGTCGGCGCCATCACGCAGAACGACGTGAACCTGGCGACCGTGGACAACGCGATCATCATCGGGTTCAACGTGCGCCCGGCCGAGCGCGTTTCGGAGCTGGCCGACAAGGAGGGCGTGGACATGCGCTTCTACTCGGTCATCTACGACGCGATCGACGACATCGAGAACGCTCTGAAGGGCATGCTCAAGCCGGAGTACGAGGAGGTCGAGCTCGGCTCGGCCGAGGTCCGCGAGGTCTTCCGCTCCTCGAAGTGGGGCAACATCGCCGGCTCGCTCGTGCGCTCGGGCCTGATCCGTCGCAATGCCTCGGCCCGCCTCGTGCGCGACGGCGCGGTCGTGGCGGACAAGCTCAAGATCGAGTCGCTGCGCCGCTTCAAGGACGATGCCACCGAGGTCCGCGAGGGCTACGAGTGCGGCATCGGCCTGGGCAGCTTCAACGACATCAAGGAAGGCGACGTCATCGAGACCTTCGAGATGCAGGAGAAGCCGCGCGTCTGACGCCCGGCTTCCCCTGCCGCCAAGGGAGAGGAGACCACCATGGCCGATCCGGCTCGCGCCGCGCGGCTGGCTCAGCGCATCAAGGTCCTCGTGGCCGAAGCGCTGCGGCGATCCGTGAAGGACGACCGGGTGGAGCCGGTGACCGTGACGGAGGTCCGCGTGACCAACGACCTCCAGCACGCCACCGTGTACTACACCGTCCTCGGCGACGACGAGACCGTCGCCGCCGCCCATGAGGGCATCCAGGAGAACCGGGGGGTCCTGCGCCGCGAGGTCGGCAGGAACCTGACGATCCGCCTGGTGCCCACGCTCGAGTTCGTCGCGGACACCGTCCCGGAAGCCGCGGCGCACCTCGAGGACGTGCTGCGCGCGGCCAAGGAGCGCGACGCGCAGATCGCCGCGGCCCGTCAGGGCGCGACGTTCGCCGGTGACGCGGACCCGTATCGCACGGGCGAGTCCGACGACGAGCGTGCGTGAGGACACCGACACGGTGACCTTACGACGCTCGGGCACCGCCCCCGACGCCCCGGGAACTCGGGCGTCGGGGGTCGTCCTCGTGGACAAGCCCGCCGGATGGACCTCGCACGATGTGGTCGGCAGACTCCGCCGACTCGCCGGCACCCGCAAGGTGGGCCACGCCGGCACGCTCGACCCGATGGCCACCGGCCTGTTGGTCGTGGGCGTCAACAAGGCCACGCGTCTGCTGACGTCGATCACCGGCACGGACAAGGTCTACGAGGCGACCATCAGGCTGGGTGTGCGCACCGTGACCGACGACGCCGAGGGCGAGGTGCTCGACGTGCGCCTGGCCAACGCCGTGACGCGCGAGCGCCTCGACGAGCAGATCGCCCGGTTGACCGGCGAGATCCTGCAGGCGCCGTCCTCGGTGTCCGCGGTGAAGGTCGACGGCCGTCGCGCCTACGATCGGGTGCGTGCGGGCGAGGACGTGCGCCTCGACGCGCGACCCGTCACGGTGCACGCCTTCGACGTGCTGGACGTGCGCCGGCTCGACGACGGTCGCGTGGTCGACGTCGACGCGCGCGTGCACTGCTCCTCGGGCACCTATATCCGGGCGCTGGCCCGGGATCTGGGGGAAGCGCTCGAGACCGGCGGGCACCTCACCGCGCTGCGGCGCACCCGCGTGGGCCCGTTCGACGTGACCGATGCGGCCGGCCTGGACGAGCTGGCCCAGGGCTTCCGCATGCGGGAGCTCTCGGAAGCGGCCGCGGGCCTGTTCGAGGTGCGTGAGCTCACCGAGGACGAGGCGACCGAGCTGGCCTTCGGCCGGGCGATCGAGGCGACCGGCGCTGCCGAGGGAGCCGACCCGGAGCGCCTGACCGCCGCCCGGCGTCCCGACGGGGTGGTCGTGGCGCTCGTGCAGGACGTGCGGCGTCGCGGCGAGCTCGTCGCCAAACCGCAGCTGGTCTTCGCCCCTGCCGAGGGAGGCGGATCGTGATCCTCGACGCCTGGTTCTGGAGCGGCGCCGTCATCGGGCTCGTGAGCCTTGCGGTGTGTGCGCTCGCGACCATCACCCGCCGTCACCCGGCCGACTCCTCGATCGTCTCCGTCGCCGCGGTGGAGCTGTTCGTGCTGGTCTATGCCGTGGCCGCGGCCGTGCGTCAGCTCTCCGGCACGTCGTTGAACGGCCCCGGCTGGGAGTTCTGGGGCTATGTGCTGACGGCGCTGCTCGTGCCGCCGATCGCGCTGGCCTGGGCCGTGACGGACAAGACCCGTTGGTCGAACCTTGTGCTCGCCGTCGCGGGGCCGACCGTCGTCGTCATGCTGCACCGCATGCAGTACATCTGGTTCGGACCATGGGGGTGAACGACGTGCAGGACACCGCAGCCGCGCGCGCGAGCCAGGCGCGCTCCGACCGACGCGACCGGGCTCGTCGCCCGCGGCGCAATGAGGGCCTGGGACGACTGATCGTCATGGTCTATGCCGTGTTCGCCCTCTCTGCCACGGCCCGCAGCCTGTTTCAGATCCTCGACCATTTCGGTCGGGCCCCCGCCGCCTATCTGCTCTCGGCGTTCGCGGCGCTGGTCTACATCGTGGCGACGCTGTCCCTGGCCCGCTCCGGCGACCGGGCCTGGCGGATCGCGCTGGTCGCCGTGCTCATTGAACTGGTCGGTGTGCTCGGCGTCGGTCTGGCCACCGTCCTGCACCCGGAGCTGTTCGCCGACGCGACGGTCTGGTCCCGCTTCGGCGCGGGCTACGGCTGGGTGCCGCTCGTGCTGCCCGTCGTCGGCCTCGCCTGGCTGCTCGCTCATCGTCCGTCCCCCGACCCCGCCCGGAAGGATCCCGCCCGTGCAGCGCTGGACTGATCCGTCACAGGTGCCCGCCGACCTGCCCCGCTCCGTGGTGACCATCGGCAACTTCGACGGCGTGCATGCCGGGCACCGCGCCGTGCTCGGCCGCGTCGTTGACCGTGCGCGCGGGATCGGCGCACCGGCGCTGGTGGTGACCTTCACCCCGCATCCGCGAACGGTGCACCGTCCCGAGGTCGAGCACGTGGGGATCCTGAGTGCGGACCAGCGGGCGCACCGTCTCGCCGAGTCCGGCGTGGACGGGGTGCTCGAGCAGCACTACACCCTCGAGTTCGCGCGGCAGAGCCCGGAGGAGTTCGTGCGCTCGACGTTCGTTGAGACCCTCAACGCCTCGGTCGTCGTCGTGGGCCGGGACGTGCGCTTCGGCCGGGACAATGCGGGGGACTTCGACACGATGGTCGAGCTCGGCCGTCGCCACGGGTTCGAGGTCGAGGCCGTCGAGGAGCTGCCGGCCGACGTGCCGGGGCACCCGGGCCGTCGGTGCTCGTCGACGTGGATCCGGCAGGCGCTCGCTGCCGGGGAGGTGGCGCAGGCCGCGGCCGTGCTGGGCCGCCACCATCGAGTCAGCGGCGAAGTCGTCCACGGGCACGCCCGCGGGCGCGAGCTGGGATTCCCGACCGCCAACCTGTGCGCCGACGCCGAGGGGCTGATCCCGGCGGACGGCGTCTATGCCGGCTGGCTGTGCGATGCCACCGGACGTCGGTGGCCCGCCGCGGTCTCGGTGGGGACGAACCCGACGTTCGAGGGCGTGCGCAGGACCGTCGAAGCCCACGTGATCGACCGTCCCGAGGAGCCCGTGGAGGATTTCGACCTCTACGGGCAGCGCGTCGACGTCGACTTCGTCGAGCACATCCGCGGCATGGTGGCCTACGAAGGCGTGGAGCGGCTCATCGCGCAGATGCACGATGACGTTCGTCGGGTCCGCGCGATCCTGTCCGAGACGCACGAGCCCGCCGAGGGCGACGGGCCGTCCGCCGCCCGAGCCCAGGCGCGTGGCTGAGACCCCGTCGCTGCCTGCACGTCCGGCCATCACGCGGTCGGGCGGCAGGAACCCGTTCGACGTCAGCGCTGCCGACGGCGAGCACTATGCCGCCGTCCGCCCGTCCTATCCCGCCGCCGCGGTGGACTGGGCCCTCGAGGGGGTGTCCGCCGGGGTGGACCAGGGCGGCGTTGCAGGGCCCCGCCTCGACGTCGTCGAGGTCGGTGCCGGGACGGGCCTGTGTACCCGGGCGCTCGCAGCCCATCCGGCGGTGGCCTCGGTGCGGGCCGTCGAGCCGGCCGAGCATATGCGCGCGCTCCTGGTCCGCGACGTCGTCGCCGGCTCCGACGGCCTCGTGCGGGCGCTGTCCGGCACCGGGGAGGCCACGGGCCTGCCATCGTCGAGCGCGGACGTCGTCGTGGCGGCCCAGGCCTGGCACTGGGTGGATGTCGCTGCCGCGAGCCGGGAGGCGGCCCGCGTGCTGCGGCCGGGCGGCCACCTGATGGCCGTGTGGAATCAGCTGGACACCCAGGTGCCGTGGGTCCACCGGCTCACGCGCATCATGCACGCCGGGGACGTGCACGCGGCCGCACCCGAGCAACGGCGGTTCGCCGCGCCATTCGGCGCTGAGGACCACGAACGGTGGACCTGGTCGCTGACCGTCACGCCGCGGACTCTGCACGCGCTCATGGCCTCGCGCTCGTACTGGTTGCGCTCCGGCGAGCGGACTCGTGCTCGCATGGCCGAGAATCTCTCGTGGTATCTGCACGAGCACCTCGGGCACGGGCGCGACGCCCAGATCGTCCTGCCGCATCTCACCGTCGCCTGGCGGGCTCGCGTGCGCTGAGCGCCGCCGGAGGGCGACGGAGGCCGGGGTTGGCCGGGACGGTCCTCGGGCAGTGACGAGGTGCCCGTGTAGAATGGCTCTCTGCGCCCGCTGCAGTCCGCGGTGGAGGGCGCGCCCGGTGCCCGGCGCCGGGTCACCTGTTCGCGGCACCATAGTGAAGGAGGCCTGTCATGGCCCTGGATCCCGCTGTCAAGCAGCAGATCATCAAGGAGTTCGCCACCCACGAGGGCGACACCGGCTCGCCCGAGGTGCAGGTTGCGGTGCTCACGCGCCGCATCAAGGACCTGACCGAGCATCTGAAGGACCACAAGCACGACCACCACACCCGCCGCGGCCTGATGGCCATGGTCGGTCGTCGTCGTCGCATGCTCGGCTACCTGCAGAAGGTCGACATCGAGCGCTACCGCTCGCTCATCGAGCGCCTCGGCCTGCGCAAGTGACCTCGTGCTGACCGGGCCCCGGGGCGGAACCGCGTGTCCGCCCCGGGGCCCTGTCGCATGTCCGGGCCCCGTCCTCGCCCCTGCCTCCTGGCCCCCGCCCTGGCCGCCGCGTAGACTCGGGCTCGGTGCGCGGCCCGTCGGGTCGCGGGCCCCGAATGCGGGGCATCACCAGACGAGAAACACCCGAGCACGCGTGACGATGCCGTGTGCGCCGCTGATTCGCGGTCCTCGACAGTGGCTCCCGGACGTCCGCCCGGCCTTCTCCGGAAGGCGGGGCGCGGACTCGCCGAGGGCCTCGATCGATGACCAGGACGGTGGCGCATCCGGCCGGCGCGTCTCACGACGCATAAGGAGGGGCCCATGGAAGGTCCTGAGATCACATACGCCGAGGCCGTCATCGACAACGGCGCCTACGGCAAGCGCACCGTTCGCTTCGAGACCGGCCGCCTCGCCCAGCAGGCCGCCGGCGCCGCCATGGTCTACATCGACGAGGAGACCTCGATGCTCTCCGCCACGACGGTGGGCAAGTCCCCGCGCGAGGGCTTCGACTTCTTCCCGTTGACCGTGGACGTCGAGGAGCGCATGTACGCGGCCGGTCGCATCCCCGGCTCGTTCTTCCGCCGTGAGGGCCGCCCGTCGACCGACGCGATCCTCACCTGTCGGCTGATCGACCGCCCGCTGCGCCCGGCGTTCGCCAAGGGCATCCGCAACGAGGTCCAGGTCGTCGTGACCGTCACCTCGATCGCCCCGGACGAGATCTACGACACGGTGGCCATCAACGCCGCCTCGATCTCCACGCAGCTCTCCGGGCTGCCGTTCTCCGGCCCGGTCGGCGGCGTGCGCATGGCCCTGATGGATGACGGCTCCGGCTCGCGCCAGTGGGTTGCGTTCCCGAAGCACTCGCAGCTTGAGGACGCTGTGTTCAACATGGCCGTCGCCGGCCGCATGACCGAGGACGGCGACGTCGCGATCATGATGGTCGAGGCGGAGGCGACGCCGCACGCCTGGACCTCGATCAAGGACAAGGGCGCGGCTGCTCCTACCGAGGAGGTCGTCGCCGAGGGCCTCGAGGCCGCCAAGCCGTTCATCCGCGCGCTCTGCGACGCGCAGAAGGACCTCGCCGCCCGTGCGGGGCGGCAGCCGGTCGATGTGCCGGTCTTCAAGGACTACGAGGATGACGCCTACGCCGCCGTCGAGAAGACCGCCACCGATCGCCTGACCGAGATCTTCTCGATCGGCGACAAGCAGGAGCGCGAGGCCGCCTCCGACGCCTACCACATGGAGGTGCTCGAGGAGCTGGCCGGTGAGGGCAAGGAGTTCGAGGAGCGCCGCGACGAGATCGCCAAGGCCTATGGAGCGGTCACCAAGGCGGTCGTGCGGCGGCGGATCCTCACCGAGCAGGTCCGCATCGACGGCCGCGGTCTGACGGACATCCGTCGTCTGACCGCCGAGGTCGAGGTGCTGCCCCGTGTACACGGCTCGGCGATCTTTGAGCGGGGCGAGACCCAGATCATGGGCGTCACCACGCTCAACATGCTCAAGATGGAGCAGCAGATCGACTCGCTCGCGCCGGAGACGGCCAAGCGCTACATGCACCACTACAACTTCCCGCCGTACTCGACCGGCGAGACCGGCCGCGTGGGCTCGCCCAAGCGCCGCGAGATCGGGCACGGCGCCCTCGCAGAGCGCGCCGTCGTGCCGGTGCTGCCCTCGCGCGAGGACTTCCCCTACGCGATCCGGCAGGTCTCTGAGGCCCTCGGATCGAACGGCTCCACGTCGATGGGCTCGGTCTGCGCCTCGACGCTGTCGCTGCTGAACGCCGGCGTGCCGCTGCGCGCTCCGGTCGCCGGCATCGCGATGGGCCTGGTCTCCGCCGAGGTGGACGGCCAGACCCAGTACGCGGCGCTGACCGACATCCTCGGGGCCGAGGACGCGTTCGGCGACATGGATTTCAAGGTGGCCGGCACCTCCGAGTTCGTCACCGCGATCCAGCTCGACACCAAGCTCGACGGTATCCCGGCCTCCGTGCTGGCCGCCGCGCTCACCCAGGCCCGCGAGGCCCGTCTGCACATCCTCTCCGTGCTCTCGGCCGCGATTGACGAGCCGGATGAGATGGCGCCGACCGCCCCGCGCATCATCTCGGTGAAGATCCCGGTGGACAAGATCGGCGAGGTCATCGGCCCCAAGGGCAAGATGATCAACCAGATCCAGGAAGACACCGGCGCGGACATCTCGATCGAGGACGACGGCACTGTGCTGATCGGCGCGACCGACGGCCCGGCGGCCGAGGCGGCCCGCTCGGCGATCAACGCGATCGCCAATCCGCAGGTCCCCGAGGTCGGGGAGCGTTACCTCGGCACCGTCGTGAAGCTGACCTCGTTCGGCGCGTTCGTCTCGCTCACCCCGGGCAAGGACGGCCTGCTGCACATCTCGGAGCTGCGCAAGCTCAACGACGGCAAGCGCGTCGAGGACGTTGAGGACGTGCTGGGCGTTGGCCAGAAGGTCCAGGTGGAGATCACCAAGGTCGACGACCGCGGCAAGCTGTCTCTCGCCCCGGTGGTCGCCGAGGGTTCCTCGGACTCCGACGGCGAGGGCTGATCTCGCCCGCGCGCTGAGCGCACCGCGCCGACGGCGTCGCCTCCGCAGCCCTGTCCGGGCCGGAGGCGGCGCCGTCGTCGTCTGTCTGCCGCGTCGCCTCGACGCGGTGGGCTCGGGGACAATGGCGGGCATGACCGATACGCAGCAGATCCCCCTGGACTTCACCGGAACCCTCGCCGACGACGGAGCCGGCGGCCTCGTGCGCCGCACCGTGCTGCCCGGGGGAGTGCGGGTGCTCACCGAGTCGATGCCGAATCAGCGCTCGGTCACCGTCGGCTTCTGGGTCGCCGTCGGCTCGCGGGACGAGTTCGCGTACGGCCACGGGGCCACCCACTTCCTCGAACACCTGCTCTTCAAGGGCACGCACACACGCTCGGCCATGGACATCGCGGCGGCGTTCGACCGGGTTGGCGGCGAGTCCAATGCGGGGACCGCGAAGGAGTCGACGGTCTACCACGCCCGCGTGCTGGATGAAGACCTGCCGATGGCCGTCGATGTGCTCGCCGACATGGTCGCCGCCTCCGTGATCGACCCGGACGAGATGGACGTCGAACGCGGGGTGATCCTCGAGGAGCTCGCGATGGACGCGGACGATCCGATGGACGCGGCCCACGAGAAGCTCGCCGAGGTGCTGCTCGGCGAACACCCGCTGGCCCGCCCGATCGGTGGCACCCCCGAGACGATCCGCGCGGTGACTCGTGAGCATGTGTGGGACCACTACCGGCACTGGTACCGCCCGGAGGAGATCGTGGTGACGGCCGCAGGCGGGCTGGACCACGACGAGGTGTGCCGACTCGTGGGCGAGGCCCTGACGCGGGCCGGGATGGACCTGCCCGAGGGGGCGGCACCCGCGCCGCGCCGGGCCGTGGACACGACGGCCGCGGCGCGGGCGAGCGTGGCCGAGGGGACCCACTCGGTGCACCGGCCGGTCGAGCAGGCCAGCGTGATCGTCGGCGGACGCTCTCTGTCCACGACCGATGAGGACCGCTTCGCCCTCGGCGTGCTGAACGCCGTGCTTGGCGGGGGCATGTCCTCGCGTCTGTTCCAGCAGATTCGCGAGCGGCGCGGGCTCGCGTACTCGACGTACTCCTTCTCCGCCGCCTACTCCGACGTCGGCTACTACGGTCTGTTCGCGGGCTGCCAGCCCTCGCGCGTGGACGAGGTGGCCGGGCTCATGACGGCCGAGCTCGAGCGTCTGGCCACCGATCCGGTCACCGTGGAGGAGCTCGACCGGGCACACGGCCAGATCTGCGGCGGCACGGTGCTGGGCATGGAGTCGACGGGCGCGCGCATGTCCCGTCTCGGCCGCGCCGAGCTGGTGCTGGGGGAGTTCACGGGCCTGTCCGATGCGCTCGCTCGGGTGCGCGCTGTGGATGCGGACGCGGTGCGCGGTGTCGCCCGACGCCTGCTGTCCGGTCCGCAGAGCACCGTCGTGGTGGGGCCGGTGGGCGCGGCCGGCTGATCCGCCCGGACGGGGCGTGCGCCGCCGGTCGGCGGCGGTGCTCGCGGCCGCGCGGCGACGCGGTCGCGCCATGAGCGCTACAGTGTCCAGCATCACAGTGTGTGCCCGCTCTCACAGTGGGCCTGCCGCTCTCGGAAGGAAGCCGCTCGTGGACCACGCCGTCGAATCCGTCAACGCCGTCCTGGAGGCGGTCTCCGCGTTTATCTGGGGGCCGTTCCTGCTCATTCCCCTGCTGTTGCTCTCGGGCGTCGTGCTGACGGCACGGTTGGGGTTGATCCAGGTGCGGCGCCTGGGTCCCGCCCTGCGTCTGGGGCTGCTCAAACGCAGCGACGACGCGGGCGAGGGTGACATCTCCCAGTTCCAGTCGCTCACCACGGCGCTCGCCGCGACCGTCGGCACGGGCAACATCGTCGGCGTCGCCACGGCGGTGGGTATCGGCGGCCCCGGCGCCCTGTTCTGGATGTGGGTCACCGGCACGACGGGCATGGCCCTGAAGTACGCTGAGTCGTTCCTGGCGGTGCGCTTCCGCACCACGGACGCCGCCGGCGAGAAGTCCGGCGGTCCGCAGTACTACCTTGAACGCGGCATCCGCGGCCCGCTGGGCAAGACCCTCGGCGTGCTCTTCGCGGTGTTCGCGTCGCTGGCCTGCTTCGGCATCGGCAACATGACGCAGGGCAACTCGATCGCCACCAACATGGAGGCCTCCTTCGGCGTGGCCCCGTGGCTCACCGGTGCGGTGCTGACGGTGCTCACCGGCGTCGTGCTGCTGGGCGGCATCAAGTCCATCGGCAAGGTCACCGCCGCGTTCGTCCCCGTGATGATCGCCCTCTACATCGGCTCGACGCTGTTCATCCTCGCGGTGAACGTCGCCGAGATCCCCGCGGCGTTCGCGCTGATCTTCTCCGATGCATTCACGGGTACGGCCGCCGCCGGCGGCTTCGCCGGATCGACCCTGGCGCTCGTGGTGCAGATGGGCATGGCACGCGGGATGTTCTCGAACGAGTCGGGCATGGGTTCGGCCGCCGTCGCCGCCGCCGCCGCGCAGACGACTCATCCGGTCCGCCAGGGTCTGGTCTCGATGACCCAGACCTTCATCGACACGATGATCGTCGTGACCTTCACCGGCCTGGCCCTGATCACGACCGGCATGTGGCGCCAGGGCGAGGAGGCCGCCGCGACCATGACCGGCCAGGCGTTCAGCACCGGCCTGCCGGGCGAGTGGGGTCACATGATCGTGACTCTGGGTCTGCTCATGTTCGCCTTCTCGACGATCCTCGGCTGGTCCTACTACGGCGAGCGCAACGTCGAGCGTCTCTTGGGGCGGTCGGCCGTGCCGGTGTTCCGCGGCATCTTCACCCTGGTCGTCTTCGTCGGATGCACCCAGGAGCTCACGCTCGTGTGGAACGTCGCCGACATCATGAACGGCATGATGGCGCTGCCGAACCTGATCGGCCTGGTGCTGCTCTCGGGCCTCATCGCCCGAGAGACGCGGGCCTACCTGCGCCACGACCCGTCGCTGCGGGCCAGTGCCGCCGACGTCGAGCGGTTCATGGCGGACGATCCGGGCTATCGGCAGTGGCGTGAGGCGGAGCATGCCTCGCCGTCGGTGCCGGGCACGGCGTGAGCAGATCGCGGCGGCGTAGGGTGGGGCGCATGAGTGACACGCAGCAGGACTCAGGGTCCATCCGCGTCGCCGTGCTCGGCGCGCACGGTCGCATGGGCCGCCGTGCCGTCGACGCCATCTCGGAGGCGGCCGACATCGAGCTGGTGGCGCGGCTCGGTTCCTCGGATCGGCTGGATGCGGCTCTCGACGCCGGCGCCACGCATGTGCTGGACCTGACGGTGCCCGAGGCATCGCCGCAGAACGCGGCGTTCGCGGTCGAGCACGGTCTGCACGCGGTCATCGGCACCTCGGGTTGGGACGCCTCGCGCCGTGAGCAGCTCGTCGCGCAGCTGGGGCAGAGCCCGCGTGTCGGTGTGCTGATCGCCCCGAACTTCTCGCTGGGCTCGGTGGTGGCCAGCGCCGTCGCGGCCAAGGCCGCACGCTGGTTCGAGTCGGTCGAGGTCGTCGAGCTGCACCACCCGGACAAGGCCGACGCCCCCTCCGGCACTGCCGTGCGCACGGCCGAGCTGATCGGACAGGCACGCGCCGAGGCCGGCGTGCCCGCCTCGCCCGATGCGACACGTCATGACCCGCACGGTGCGCGCGGTGCGGTCGTCGACGGCGTGCACGTGCACGCGGTGCGCCTGCGCGGTCTGCACGCCCATCAGGAGGTTCTGCTGGGCGGGCCCGGCGAACAGCTCACGGTCCGCCACGACGCGTTCGACCGCGGCGCCTACATGCCCGGGGTGCTGCTGGGTCTGCGGGCCGTCGCCTCGCACCCGGGCCTGACCTACGGGCTGGACGGATACCTCGACCTTGACTGAGCGCCACGCCCCACTCCACGGTCCCGGTGAGCGTCCGGACAGCGTCCCCACCGACCAGACGGCGGCGCCGCGGCCGCGTCCGGGGCTGAGCAAGCTCGCGGTCGCCGCCGTCACCGCGCTGATGCTGTTCTTCAGTGTGTTCGCGGTGTTCTCCGCGATCGGCTTCCTGCAGGCACCGCAGCCGATCGCCAAGACCATCGGCGCGGCGGTGCTCGTGATCGTCTCGGTCGGACTGTGGACGCTGTGGCGCGAACTGCGCTTCGGGCTGATCAGTGAACGCATGGCCCGCGTCCTGGACGCCGAGGACGGCCTGCCCGTCGACGATCTGCCGCGCTCGCCGGGCGGGCGTATCGACCGCCAGGCCGCGGACGCGCAGTTCGAGGCCTACCGCAGCGAGGCCGAGGCCCGTCCCGAGTCGTGGCGTGCGTGGTATCGCCTGGGACTGGCCTACGACGCCTCCGGGGACCGACGTCGGGGCCGCGCCGCGGTGCATCGGGCCTCGCGGCTGTTCACGGCGCAGCGCCGGGCCTGAACGAATGTCGGGCCGGAACGGGGGGCCGACCAGGGGCCACGCCTCGCGCGTCGAGCGGTGCGCGAGTGGCCGACGGGTAGGGTGGGGCGCATGACTGAGCTTGAGCCTCGACCGATCTCGCGCACCGCCGACCCCGTGCTGGGCACGATGGTGCCGGCCATGGTCACGCCCATGCACGATGACGGCTCCGTCGACCTCGACGCGGCGCAGTCGCTGGCGACCCACCTGGTGGACCGGGGGGCCGACGGGCTCGTCGTGACCGGCACGACGGGGGAGACCTCCACACTCACCGATGAGGAGAACCTGGAGATGTTCCGGGCCGTCGTCGAGGCGGTCGGGAGCCGTGCCGCGGTCATCGCCGGCACCGGCACCAACGACACCGCGCACGCCCGGCACCTGAGCATTCAGGCGCAGAAGCTCGGCGTGGACGGGCTGCTGCTCGTCACTCCGTACTACAACAAGCCCAGTCAGGCTGGCATCGCGGCTCACTTCCGCGCCATCGCGGACTCCGTTGACCTGCCGATCATGCTGTACGACATCCCGGGACGCTCGTCCGTGCCGATCGCAGCGCGCACGATCGTCGACCTGGCCGAGCACCAGAACATCGTGGCGCTCAAGGACGCCAAGGGCGATCTTCAGTCCACCACCACGGTGCTGGCGAAGACCGACCTGGACGTCTACTCGGGCGACGACGGCGCGACGCTGCCGCTGATGGCGCTCGGCGCCGTCGGCGTGGTCTCCGTCTCGGCGCACATCGCGCCCGCCCTCTACCGCACCCTGGTCGACGCGGTCCGCGCCGGCGACCTCGAGACGGCCCGCGCGGCCCACCTGGCCCTGGACCCCGTCCAGCGCGCCGTGATGGGCCACCTGCAGGGCGCCGTCGCCGCCAAGGCCGTGCTGGCCGCCCAGGGCCTGATCCCCACAGCCGCCGTGCGGCTGCCGCTCGTCACCGCTGAGGCGGACGAGCTCGACGACATCCGCGCCGACCTCGCTGAGGCCGGCATCACATTCTGAGCCGGAGCGCTCAGCGACATCGAAGGACCCACCACATGACTCCAGGCACCAGCCTGTCCACCCCGCCCAAGCTCAAGCCCGGCACGTGCCGCATCGTCCAGCTCGGCGGCCTCGAAGAGGTCGGCCGCAACATGGTCACGTTCGAGATCGACGGCAAGATCCTGATCGTCGACTGCGGCGTGCTCTTCCCCGAGGAGCACCAGCCGGGCGTCGACCTGATCTTGCCGGACTTCGACTACATCCGGGACCGCATGGACGATGTGGTCGGCATCGTGCTCACCCACGGCCACGAGGACCACATCGGCGCCGTGCCCTATCTGCTGCGCCTGCGCGATGACATCCCGCTGATCGGCTCGAAGCTGACCCTGGCCCTGATCGAGGCGAAGCTCGAGGAACACCGCATCCGGCCGCGCACCAAGGTCGTCGCCGAGGATGACGTCATGCACCTCGGCCCGTTCGAGTGCGAGTTCGTCGCCGTGAACCACTCGATCCCGGACGCGCTCGCCGTCGCGATCCATACCGACGCCGGCAGCATCCTGCACACCGGCGACTTCAAGATGGATCAGCTGCCGCTGGACGGTCGCATCACCGACCTGCGTGCCTTCGCTCGCCTCGGCGAGGAGGGCGTGGACCTGTTCATGACGGACTCGACCAACGCCGAGGTCCCCGGGTTCACGATGACCGAGAAGGAGATCGGGCCGACCCTCGAGCGCTACTTCGCCGGCGCGAAGCAGCGGATCGTCGTCGCCTCGTTCTCCTCGCACGTGCACCGCGTCCAGCAGGTGCTCGACGCGGCCGTCAAGCACGGCCGGAAGGTGGCCTTCGGCGGCCGGTCGATGATCCGCAACATGTCGATCGCCGCCAAGCTCGGCTACCTCAACGTCCCCGAGGGCACCCTGGTCGACATCCGCAAGATCGACAAGTATCGCGAGGACGAGGTCGTCCTGATGGTGACCGGTTCTCAGGGCGAGCCGATGGCCGCGCTGTCCCGCATGGCCAACGGCGACCACCAGGTGCAGCTCGAGGAGGGCGACCTGGTCGTCCTGGCCTCCTCGCTGATCCCGGGCAACGAGAACTCCGTGTTCCGCGTCATCAACGGTCTGATGAAGCTCGGCGTCGACGTGGTGCACAAGGGCATGGCCAAGGTGCACGTCTCCGGTCACGCCTCGGAGGGCGAGCTGCTGTACTGCTACAACATCGTCGAGCCGTACAACGTGATGCCGGTGCACGGTGAGAACCGGCACCTGATCGCCAACGGCCGCATCGCCGAGAAGACGGGCGTGCCGAAGGAGAACGTGATCATCGCCGCCAACGGCTCGGTGGTGGACATGACCGACGGAGAGGTCTCGATCGTCGGCGAGGTCGAGTGCGGGTACGTCTACGTGGACGGCTCCTCGGTCGGCGAGGTCTCGGACGCGGACCTGAAGGACCGCCGCGTGCTCGGTGAGGAGGGCTTCGTCTCCGTGATCACCGTCGTCAACCGCCAGACCGGCAAGCTAGTCTCCGGCCCGGACATTCACGTGCGCGGCGTCGCCGAGGACGACAAGGTCTTCGACGGCATCAAGCCGAAGATCGTCAAGGCCCTCGAAGAGGCCGCGGACTCGGACAAGGAACACACCACGCAGCAGCTGCAGCAGGTCGTGCGCCGCACCGTCGGCAGCTGGGTGAACCGCAAACTGCGCCGTCGGCCGATGATCGTGCCGGTGGTGCTGGAGGCCTGAGCCCCACTCACCGCTTCCTGCGAGCCTGACGCCGCCCGATCGCACCGTCGACACGGGCGGCGTCGTGCCTGCGGGAATTCGCCGTGTTCGAGGGTGTGCGGAGCGGCCCGGTACCGTTGGTCCCATGGCGACCCGTACTTCCCCCGCGCGTTCGTCGTCCTCCTCCGGTAAGCGGACCGGCGCGTCCGGCTCCCGAGGCAAGGGCGCGTCCACTCGTTCCACACGTTCCACCGGCGACCGTTCCGCCCTGCACGAGGAACGGCCGCCTCTGGCGTTGCGCGCCGTGCACGGGGCCTGGATGACCGCGGCCACCCCCGTCGGTGGGGCGATGCGCAAGCTTGGCCCCGATGTGCAGATACCCCGGGAAGAGCGGCGCGACGGCACGGGCCTGCTCTTGCTGCTCTGCGCGGCGCTCGTCGCGGCGGTCGAGTGGTGGGGGCTGCGCGAGACGACGGGATTCGGTCGCGTCGTCCACGCGGTCGTCGCCGGCACGATGGGGTGGTTCGCCTTCCTGCTGCCGTTCGTCCTGCTGATCGTGGCGGTGCGCTGCTTCCGCTATCCGACCCACCATCGCTCGAACGGTCGCATCATCATCGGGCTGCTCGCGGCGACCGTCGCGGGCGCCGGCATCGCCCACCTGGCCGCCGGGATGCCCTCGGCGGCGGAGTCCTTCCAGGACATGTTGGGAGCCGGGGGCATGCTGGGCTACCTCGCCACGAGCCCGCTGGCCTCGCTCGTGACGACCGTTCCGGTGTGGGCGCTGATGATCGCGCTCGCGTTCTTCTCGGTCCTGGTGATCACGGCCACGCCCGTCGGACAGATCGGTCAGCGGCTGCGCAGCGGGTACGTGTGGCTCACCGGCCAGGATCCCGACGCCGCGGCCGAGCGCGCCGAGCAGCGGCGCCGAGAACGGCAGATGCGGCGCGAGGAGCGGGCGGAGGCGCTCGAGGACGAGCGCACCCATCCCGACCACGATCAGTCCTATCTGGACACCGGCTCCCACGCCGCGGTGCCGCCGCGCCGCCCGGGGCTGTTCGCGCGTCTGTTCGGTCGCGCGGACACCGACCGACAGGCGCCGGCCGGGCGAACCGAGCGTGAGGCCTATGAGACCCCGCTGGTCGCCGACGACGAGGCGACCGTCGCGCTGCCCCGTGAGGACGAGGCGACCACCGCCGAAGTCCCGCGTCAGCGTCCGCGTCGTCGCCGCGGCGCCGAAGTCGTCGACGCGTCCGGGGACTTCGTCGACGCGGAATCGGCCGGATCGGGATCCCACGCGGCCGGACAGGACGCCGGGGCGCAGAACACGGCCGAGGGAGCCGACGACGAGTCCGCCGCGTCCGAGCCGGCCCTGCCGCCGGGGGTCAAGCGCCCGACGGCCGCCGATCGCGCTCTCGAACAGGTCCGGGCACGCGCCGCCCAGAACCGCCAGGACGAACCCGAGTCGTCGGGAGAGAACGCGGCCGGTGCGCCGCTCGAGCAGCGCCCATCCGGTTCTTCCGTGGCCTCCGTGAACCGTCCGGAGCCGGTGCCCGAGGTGCCGGCCGCCCCGGCCCGCACCGAGCAGCTCGAGCTGGGCGGCGACGTTACCTACGCGCTGCCGCAGTCGCACCTGCTGCCGCAGGGTCCCCAGCCGAAGGAGCGCTCCGAGGCCAATGACCGGGTCGTCGCGGCCCTGGACAACTGCTTCGCCGAGTTCAAAGTGGACGCCCACGTCACCGGCTTCTCGCGCGGACCCACGGTGACCCGATACGAGGTCGCTGTCGCCTCGGGCACCAAGGTCGAGAAGGTCACCGCCCTCGAGAAGAACATCGCCTACGCGGTGGCGTCCTCGGACGTGCGCATCCTCAGCCCGATTCCGGGCAAATCCGCGATCGGCATCGAGATCCCGAACACGGACAAGGAAGTGGTGGTGCTCGGCGACGTTCTGCGCTCGCAGGCCGCGCAGCGCACCGACCACCCGATGGTGATGGGCGTCGGCAAGGACGTCGAGGGCGGCTACGTCGTGGCGAACCTGGCGAAGATGCCGCACATGTTGGTGGCCGGAGCGACCGGCGCGGGCAAGTCCTCGTTCGTGAACTCGATGATCACCTCGCTGCTGATGCGTGCCACGCCGGACGACGTGCGGATGGTCATGGTCGACCCGAAGCGCGTCGAGCTGACCGCCTACGAAGGGGTGCCGCATCTGGTCACCCCGATCATCACGAACCCGAAGAAGGCGGCCGAGGCGCTGCAGTGGGTCGTCAAGGAGATGGACACTCGGTACGACGACCTCGCGGCGTTCGGGTTCAAGCACATCGACGACTTCAACAAGGCCGTGCGGGCAGGCTCCGTGACTCTGCCGCCAGACTCGAAGCGGGTGCTGCGCCCGTACCCGTACCTGCTGGTCATCGTCGACGAGCTCGCGGATCTGATGATGGTCGCCCCGCGCGACGTCGAGGACGCGATCGTGCGCATCACGCAGCTGGCGCGCGCCGCGGGCATCCACCTGGTGCTCGCCACTCAGCGCCCCTCCGTCGACGTCGTGACCGGCCTGATCAAGGCGAACGTGCCCTCGCGCATGGCGTTTGCGACCTCATCGGTCACGGACTCGCGCGTCGTGCTGGATCAGCCGGGCGCGGAGAAGCTGCTCGGCCAGGGCGACGCGCTGTTCCTGCCGATGGGCAAGTCGAAGCCGATGCGCGTGCAGGGCGCGTGGGTCAACGAGTCGGAGATCCACGCGGTCGTCGAGCACGTGAAGTCGCAGATGCAGGCGCAGTACCGCGACGACGTGGTACCGGAGAAATCCGAGAAGGTCATCGACGAGGACATCGGCGACGACCTGGACGTGCTGCTGCAGGCCGTCGAGCTCGTGGTGACGACGCAGTTCGGCTCCACCTCGATGCTGCAGCGCAAGCTGCGCGTGGGCTTCGCGAAGGCCGGTCGTCTGATGGACCTGATGGAGTCGCGCGGGGTCGTCGGCCCGTCGGAGGGGTCCAAGGCCCGCGATGTGCTCGTCAAGCCGGACGACCTCGCCGACGTGCTCGCCACGATCAAGGGCGAGACGCCCCCGTCGCAGCAGGCGCAGTCGGCGCCGGAGGCCTCGGCCGGCGGCGGTGACGCACCGTCGGCGGCAGCGGGGCCGCGCGATGCGGTGGCCGAGCAGTACGACGGCGTACCCGAGGCGCAGGACTGGGCCGACGGGTCTGACACGCAGGACTCCGACGACGCATGGGAGCTGACCGGACGATGAGCGCACACCACGACGAGCAGGACGCCCGGGGGAGCGTGTCCTCGTGGAACCTGCCGAACATCCTCACCGCCGCGCGCATCGTCATGGTCCCGTTCTTCGTGTGGGCGTTCGTGCTTGGCGGCCCCTTCGGCCAGGACTCGCTCCTGGCGCGCTGGGTCGCGTTCGGTCTGTTCGCCCTGGCGATGTACACCGACAAGCTCGACGGGGACATCGCCCGGGCCCGGGGGCTGGTGACGGACTTCGGGAAGATCGCCGACCCGATCGCCGACAAGCTGCTCACGGGTGCCGCGCTCGTCGTGTTCTGCCTGCTCGGTGAGCTGTGGTGGTGGGTGACGATCGTGATCCTCGTGCGTGAATGGGGCATCACGCTGATGCGCCTGATCGTCATCCGGTATGGAGTGATGCCCGCCTCGAAGGGCGGCAAGCTCAAGACCGTGCTGCAGGCCGCCGGCATCGGCCTGCTGCTGATGCCCCTGGTCCCCGTGCTGGGTGACTGGTGGGCGTGGGTCGGCTGGGCCGTGATCGGCGCGGCCCTCGTCGTGACGGTGGTGACGGGCATCGACTACGTGCGGCAGGCGGTCGTGCTGCGCTCGCAGGCGCGGGACGCGAGGTGAACGGGGTGATGGGTGCCGAGGTGTCGGCGCGGACGCTCGTGAACACCCTGACCTCGCGAGGCCTTACCCTGGCCACGGCGGAGTCGCTGACCGCGGGCCTGGTGGCAGCGACCATCGCCGACGTTCCCGGTGCTTCGGCGACGCTGCAGGGCGGGACCATCGCCTACCACTCCCGGGTCAAGCACGCGGTCCTCGGTGTCGAGGCGGAGCTGCTGGCTGAGCGCGGGGCGGTGGACGAGGACGTCGCGCTCGCGATGGCCGACGGCGCACGGCGTCTGTACGGCGCAGACCTCGGGGTCGCGACGACGGGGGTGGCCGGGCCCGAACCGCACGAGGGCAAGCCGGTGGGGACCGTGGTGGTGGCGGCGACGGCGGACGGGGCCGGACAGGCACGCAGTCTGCGCCTGAGCGGCGCGCGCGCCGAGATCCGGGCGGCGACGGTCAGCGCGTCCCTGGCGCTGCTGAGCGAGCTGGTCGACGCGCTGCCTCGGTGACCCGGAGCCCACGGCGTGGTGCTTCGGAGCGTGAGGGGTCCCGGGCGCGCATCACGGTCCGGTCACGGAACGAGAGCGGGGAATGAACGGCCCGGCAGCCGGGTTGAGACAGGCGAATCACGCACCCTCGACGGCCAGTCGACTGTCAGGGAATGCTCAGGAGGGAGCGATACAACTGTGAACAGGCAGCCCGTCCAGGACCACGGCATCACCCGGTGGGTCGAGGACCGTCCGGTCCGGCACACGACCGCGGCGTCCACGCCCGATGCGACCAAGGAGCACCACATGCCCACTCTTCGTCATGAGATCGGCGACGTCCTGCGAGACATGCGCCAGCGCCAGGGTCGGACCCTGCGCGAGGTGTCCCACGATGCTCGGGTCTCGCTCGGCTACCTCTCGGAGGTGGAGCGCGGCCAGAAGGAAGCCTCGTCGGAGCTGCTGGCCTCCATCTGCGCGGCACTGGACGTGCCGCTGTCCACCATGCTCCGCGAGGTCTCCGACCGCGTGGCCGAGCAGGAAGGCGTCATCGTCCCGGACACCGTGCCGGATGAACTGACCGTCGGGCTCGAAGGTGAGACGGGCTCGGTCGACCTGAGCACGCTGGCGGGGCGCTGAGTCTCAGCACCGTGCCCGATACGGCGCCCCGTCTCCGCTGGAGGCGGGGCGCCGCTGTGTGGGAGACGTCGGTGAGCGCGACGCGGCAGGAGAGGATGAATGCGACTGAGTGAGTTCCACCGGCTGGTCGACGAGGAGTTCGGCGGCGGCCGAGGGTCGATGATGGTGGACAGCCTGCACTTGCCCGGGCTGCACTGCACCGCGGCGGAGGCGTTGCGAGCGGGGATCGAGCCGCGGCGCGTGTGGCATGCCCTGTGCGATCTGAATGAGGTGCCCGAGTCTCGTCGCCTGGGCCGGGACATGCCGCCGAAGCCGTGATCGGCGCCGGCGTGCGTCCGCGATGCGGCGACGCACCAGGTTCGAACATGTGTTCGACGGATGGGGTAGGCTCCTGCACAGCAGGTCGGAATCGGTGTGCCGTCCGCATCGCCGTGGACCGTCGGTATCGTCTCGGCGCGTCGACGTAGGGTCGGGAACCGAACGACGGCAGGTCCGTCTCCCGGGCACGCGCTCGGGGCATGCCTGCCGACTCGACCAACACAGCTGACCATCACACCTAGGGGTGAACCATGAGCAACGGCACTGATCGCGAGAAGGCCCTCGACGCGGCCCTGGCCCAGATCGACAAGCATTTCGGCAAGGGCTCGGTCATGCGGCTGGGTGACCAGTCGATGCAGCCGGTGGAGACCATCTCGACCGGCTCGGTGGCGCTGGACGTCGCCCTGGGCGTCGGTGGCCTGCCGCGCGGGCGCGTCGTCGAGATCTACGGCCCGGAGTCCTCGGGCAAGACCACGGTGGCCCTGCACGCGGTGGCTGCTGCGCAGCGCAACGGCGGCATTGCGGCGTTCATCGACGCCGAGCATGCGCTGGATCCGGTCTATGCCCGCAAGCTCGGGGTGGACACCGACGCCCTGCTGGTCTCTCAGCCGGACACGGGCGAGCAGGCGCTCGAGATTATGGACATGCTGGTCTCCTCCGGATCGCTGGACATCATCGTGGTCGACTCGGTAGCTGCTCTGGTGCCGCGCGCCGAGATCGAAGGCGAGATGGGTGACTCGCACGTCGGACTGCAGGCGCGGCTCATGTCCCAGGCGTTGCGCAAGATCACCGGTCGGCTGTCCAGTTCCAAGACGACCGCGATCTTCATCAACCAGCTGCGCGAGAAGATCGGCGTGTTCTTCGGCTCGCCGGAGACCACCACGGGCGGCAAGGCGCTGAAGTTCTACGCCTCCGTCCGCATCGACGTGCGGCGCATCGAGACGCTCAAGGAGGCCGGCAACCCGGTCGGCAACCGCACGCGGGCCAAGATCGTCAAGAACAAGATGGCCCCGCCGTTCAAGCAGGCGGAGTTCGACATCCTCTACGGCGTGGGCATCTCTCGCGAGGGTGGTCTGATCGACATGGGCGTTGAGGAAGGCATCGTCAAGAAGTCCGGTGCATGGTTCACCTACGACGGTGACCAGCTGGGCCAGGGCAAGGAGAACGCCCGCCGGTTCCTCCGGGACAATCCGGACTTGGCGCTCGAGATCGAGCAGCGCATCCGCGTCAAGCTCGGCATCGAGCCGGATCCGAACGCCGAGGCCGAGGAGGGCGGCGACGAGCCCGCGCTGAAGGCCGTGTCGGCCGAATCCTGAACTGGTGACGGGCATGTCCGAGCGCCACGAGGCAGGAGCCGAGCCTCAGGGGCCGCGTCGGGGTCGGGGACGCCGTCGCGGCGACCCGGAATGGGGTGACGCCGTCTGGATCGACCCGCCGGCCTCCTCGGACCTGTTCGTCCGCCGGAGCCCACAGGACGATGACCGGACAGCGAACGCCGCGGGCGAGGGCCGCCGGACGGGGCGTCGCCGTGCGGCATCGACGCCGCGCCAGGCGCAGTCTGACGGCCAGGCGCAGTCTGACGGGCAGGCATGGTCGGACTGGCAGGAGCAGGCCGAGTTCGCTCGGAACGTCGCCCTGCGGCACCTGACGGGTGCACCCCGAACCAGGCACCAGCTCGAGGAGCGCCTGGCGGACCGGGGTGTCGAGGCGGAGGTCGCCGCCGAGGTGTTGGACCGGCTCGAAACCGTCGGCCTCGTCGACGATCGTGAGTTCGCCCGGATGTTCGTGCGCGCCAAGCATGCGGGCCGGGGGTTGGCCCGCAGCGCTCTGCGTCGCGAGCTGGCCCGCACCGGTGTCGAAGGAGAGGCGGCCGAGCAGGCCCTCGAGCAGGTCGACGATCAGGCGGAGCGCCGCACCGCCCGCGAGCTCGTCGAGAAGAAGGTCCGCGCCCGACCCGTGCCGACCGGCGGCTCCGCCGTGGAGCGTGCCGAGCGCGACAAGCACGTGCGCCGCCTGGTCGCCATGCTCGCGCGGCGCGGCCACGCTCCGTCGCTGGCGTTCGCCGTCGTGCGTGATGTGATCGACGCGCAGGACGCCGACTGACCCCGAGGCCATGCCACTAAAATGCGGTGGATGACCACGCCTGACCTCACCGCCGCGGACCGTGCTGACGTTGCTGTCCGCGCCGACCCGCAGCCGCACGCCGGCCTCACCTACCAGGTGCGCACTTTCGGCTGCCAGATGAACGTCCACGACTCCGAACGGATCTCGGGTCTGCTCGAGTCCACCGGCTATGTCCCGGCCATCGAGGACCAGGAGCCGGACCTGGTCGTGTTCAACACGTGTGCGGTCCGCGAGAACGCCGACAACCGGCTCTACGGCAACCTCGGCAACCTGCGCTCGGTCAAGGAGAACCATCCGGGCATGCAGATCGCCGTCGGCGGCTGCCTCGCTCAGAAGGACCAGGACGTCATCGTCGAGAAGGCACCCTGGGTCGACGTGGTCTTCGGCACGCACAACATCGGTTCTCTGCCGGCGCTGTTGCAGCGTGCCCGTCACAACGAGCGCGCCGAGGTCGAGCTGCTCGAGTCGCTCGAGGTGTTCCCCTCGACGCTGCCCACCAAACGTGAGTCGACGCACTCGGCCTGGGTGTCCATCTCCGTCGGCTGCAACAACACGTGCACCTTCTGCATCGTCCCGTCGCTGCGCGGCAAGGAGAAGGACCGCCGTCCCGGTGAGATCCTCGCCGAGATCGAGGCGCTCGTGGCCGACGGGGTCGTCGAGGTCACCCTTCTGGGTCAGAACGTGAACACCTACGGCATCGAGTTCGGCGACCGCGGCGCCTTCGCCAAGCTGCTGCGCGCCTGCGGCAACATCGAGGGCCTCGAGCGCGTGCGCTTCACCAGCCCGCACCCGGCGGCCTTCACCGACGACGTGATCGACGCCATGGCCGAGACTCCGAACGTCATGCCGCAGCTGCACATGCCGCTGCAGTCGGGCTCGGACAAGGTTCTCAAGGACATGCGCCGGTCCTACCGGTCGGCGAAGTTCCTGCGCATCCTCGACAAGGTCCGCGAGCGCATCCCGCACGCCGCGATCACCACCGACATCATCGTCGGCTTCCCGGGGGAGACGGACGAGGACTTCGAACAGACCATGAGCGTCGTGGAGTCCTCGCGGTTCTCGGCGGCCTACACCTTCCAGTACTCCATTCGCCCCGGCACCCCCGCCGGCCAGATGCAGGACCAGGTGCCCAAGCCGGTCGTGCAGGAGCGCTTCGAACGTCTCGTGACCCTGCAGGACCGCATTGCGGCGGAGCAGATGCGCACCCTGATCGGCACGCGCCAGGAGCTGCTGGTGACCGAGGCCGCCGGCACCAAGGCGGCAGAAACCGGGCGTCTGGCCGGTCGTGCTCCGGACCATCGGCTCGTGCATTTCTCGGTGCCGCAGGGCGCCGAGACCCCGCGGCCGGGAGACATGGTGAGCGTCACGGTCACGGACGCGGCCGCGTACTTCGCGATCGCCGACCCCAATGCCGAGGACTACCGGCTGCGGCGCACCCGTGCCGGCGATGCCTGGGACCGGGCGCAGGCCGAGACATGCGGCGTCCCCGCCAGCGGTGGCGGCGGGGCGACGAGCCTGGGCATGCCGACGCTGCGCCCGCGGGTCTGACGATGGCCGGCACGAGCGCGCCGTCCCAGCCGGCGCCGCGACGCACGGGCCTGCCCGTGGTGGCCGTCGTCGGGGCCACCGCCACGGGCAAGAGCGCGCTCGCGGTCGGGCTGGCCCAGCGCCTGAACGGCGAGGTCGTCAACGCAGACGCCCTGCAGTTCTACCGGGGCATGGACGTCGGCACGGCCAAGGTCACCGAGGACGAGCGCGGCGGTGTCCCGCACCATCTGCTGGATGTGCTCGATGTGACCGAGGACGTCTCCGTCGCGCAGTTCCAGCACTGGGCCCGAATGGCCTTCGCCGACGTGCGCTCACGCGGCCGGACGCCGATCCTCGCCGGCGGCTCCGGCCTGTACGTCCGCGCCGCCCTGGATGAGCTCGAGTTCCCGCCCACGGACCCGGCCGTCCGTGCCGAGATCGAGTCCGAACTGGCCGAGCAGGGCCGTGACGCCCTTGTGGCGCGTCTGGCCGCGGTGGACCCGGAGGCGGCGGGCAACGTCGCGGACGAGCGTCGCCTCGTCCGAGCCCTCGAAGTGCATCGGCTGACCGGCCGGCCCTTCAGCTCGTTCATGCCCGTCCGCCGTGTCCACCCCGCGGCCGCACCGGTCGTGCAGATCGGGCTGACGATTGACCGCGCCGTGCTGCACGCGCGTATCGAGGCGCGTGTGCACGCGATGGTGGAGGCCGGACTGCTCGAGGAGGTGCGCCGGCTCGATGCCGCCGGCCTGCGCCGCGGGCGCACGGCCTCGGCGGGCATCGGCTACGCGCCCATGCTGGGCGTGATCGACGGTCAGCTGAGCCTCGACGACGCGGTCCAGCAGACGATCGTCGCGACTCGTCGCTTCGCCCGCCGTCAGCAGACGTGGTTCCGGGCCGATCCCCGCGTGCACTGGATCGACGCCCTCGCCGACGACGTGCTCGAGCGTGCCGTCGAGATCGTGGCGACCGCAAACCGAGACCGCTGACCGAGTGTGAGGCCCGGACCATGACGGCGCACGCGGCGGCGCGGTCCGTAGACTGGCCCGCATGAGCCAGACGCGCATGAGCCTGACCGACGCCGCCTCCGGGGTGGCTTTCACGAAAGGGCACGGGACCGGCAATGACTTCGTGCTCATCGCCGACCCGGACGGCAGCCGCGAGCTGACCGCCGAGCAGGTCGTCGCGATCACCGATCGCCACCGTGGCGTCGGTGCCGACGGCGTGATTCGCGCGGTGCCCGCGGACCGGCTGCGCGAGGGCCAGGCCCTGCTCGAACAGGAGCCGGAGGCACGGTGGTTCATGGACTATCGCAACGCCGACGGCTCCGTGTCGGAGATGTGCGGCAACGGGGTGCGGGTCTTCGTGCACTTCCTGCTCGCCGAAGGTCTCGTCGAGGCTGAGCCCGGCCAGCAGGTGGTGATCGGCACCCGCGCCGGCGTCAAGCGCGTCACCTGCCTCGAGCACGGCTACGCGATCGACATGGGACCGTGGAGTTACATCGACGCCGAGCGTGCGCAGGAGTCGGCCTCCGACGCCGTCGTGGCCGCTCACGGTCTGCAGGACCCCCGGCCGGCGCTGAGCATCTCGATGGGCAATCCGCACACCGTGGTCCCCGTGGAGTCCCAGGCCGACCTGCAGGCCCTGGACCTGAGCCAGGCCCCGACCGTCGAGCCCGCTGCGCAGCACGGCACCAACGTCGAGTTCGTCGCCGCGTTCGAGCCGCTGATCCGCGAGGGAGTGGGCCGCATTCGCATGCGTGTGCATGAGCGGGGCGTCGGCGAGACGCAGTCGTGCGGCACCGGGGCCTGCGCCGCCGCGGCCGCGATGCGCGCCTGGGCCGGGTCCGAGGGCTCGGACTCGTGGCTCGTCGAGGTGCCCGGGGGGCTGCTCGCCGTCGACTTCGTGCAGAACGAGGACGGCACCGAGCACGTCGTTCTCGCCGGTGGCGCGGAACTCGGGTTCACCGGCACGATCGGCTGAGGCCACCACCCGGGCCGGCTCCGGCCCGGGAACCGGGTGGCCCGGACCTCACTCGGTACGGGCCACGGTGAGGATCCGGAAGCCCTTGACCGTGTCGGCGCGCTTGACGGAGAACTCTCCCGGGGCCTGCTCCTCGAGCATCGTGCGGATCCACGGCAGCAGTGAGTCCGCGCCCAGGTTCTTCTGTACCACCAGCCAGGCCTGACCGCCGGGGCGCAGCACCGGAAGCCACCGCGTGAGCAGTGCGTGCAGAGCGGGCTTGCCGATGCGAATCGGCGGGTTCGACCAGATCAGGTCGAATCCGGCGTCCTCGGGCACCTGATCGGGCCGCAGAGCCCTCACGTTGTCCGCGCCCGCGGCCCGCGCGTTGTCGCGGCACAGGGCCAGAGAACGCTCGTTGACCTCCACGGCGGTCACCGTCGCCGTGGGCGAGCGCAGCGCCATCGTCAGCGCGAGCGGACCCCACCCCGCGCCGATGTCCAGGAAGGATCCCTCAGCCGGGGGCGCCGGCACCACGGAGAGCAGGGCGCGGGTGCCCTTGTCGATGCCATCGGGAGAGAAGACCCCGTTGGCGGTTTGCACGCGCACCTCACGGTCGGCCAGGGCAACGGTCAGCTCGCGACGTCGCTCCGGCGTGCCGGGGTCGGCGGAGAAGTAGTGGGTGCTGTCGGTCACGGCGTCGATCGTACCGGCGCTGCGGGGAACGCCGCCGGGGGATCGTTGGTCCGGCCAGCCACTACGCTGGAGACCCGGCCCGCCGGACGCGGACGGCACACGCGCCGTCGCCCGCCCGGGCCCAGAGGAGACCATGACTGAACAGAACCACCCCCATGCCGACGGCGACGCTGAGATCCAGGCGGTCATCGACCGGATCCTGGCGGCTCACGGCGCCGAGGACGACACGACCGACGGCTCCGGCCCCGACTCGGACCCGGCGCGTGTGGAGGGGCCCGTCCCCGGCCGCGCCCTGGCCCTGCAGGACGGCGGTGACGGCCACACGCGCTTTGACGGCGACCAGGACGAGCTGGCCGAGCGTCACGCGCTGCGTCGCGTCGCCGGGCTCTCGACCGAGCTGGAGGACATGTCCGAGGTCGAGTACCGGCAGCTGCGTCTCGAGCGGGTCGTGCTGGCCGGCGTCTGGACCGAGGGGACCGCGGCAGAGGCCGAGAACTCGCTGCACGAGCTCGCCGCGCTGGCCGAGACCGCGGGCTCCGAGGTGCTCGACGGCGTCATCCAGCGCCGGGCCACCCCGGACCCGGCGACGTTCCTGGGCAAGGGCAAGGCCGTCGAGCTGCGCGACATCGTCGCGATGACCGGCGCAGACACCGTCGTCGTGGATTCTGAGCTCGCGCCGTCTCAGCGCCGCGCGCTCGAGGACGTCGTGCGGGTGAAGGTGATCGACCGGACCGCGCTGATCCTCGACATCTTCGCGCAGCACGCCAAGTCCCGCGAGGGCCGTGCGCAGGTGGAACTCGCACAGCTCGAGTACCTGCTGCCGCGCCTGCGCGGCTGGGGCGAGTCCATGTCGCGTCAGGCCGGCGGTCGCGCTGCCGGCGGCGAGGGCATCGGCTCGCGCGGCCCCGGCGAGACGAAGATCGAGCTGGACCGCCGCCGCATCCGCACCCGCATGGCGAAGCTGCGCCGCGACATTGCCGGCATGAAGCCAGCGCGCGAGGCCAAGCGCGCCAACCGACGCCGCAACCGGGTTCCGTCGGTGGCGATCGCCGGATACACCAACGCCGGCAAGTCCTCGCTGCTGAACCGGCTGACGACGGCCGGCGTGCTCGTGGAGAACGCCCTGTTCGCCACGCTCGACCCGACGGTCCGCAAGGCGGTCACCCCCGACGGCATCGGGTACACCCTCTCGGACACGGTCGGGTTCGTGCGGAACCTGCCGACGCAGCTGGTCGAGGCGTTCCGCTCGACCCTCGAGGAGGTCGCCGACGCGGATGTGATCCTGCACGTCGTGGATGCCGCGCACCCGGACCCGGAGGGGCAGATCGCCTCGGTGCGCGGCGTGCTGGCGGAGATCGACGCGCAGCGCATCCCGGAGATCGTGGCGCTGAACAAGGCGGATGCGGCCGATCCGACCGTGCTCGCGCGGTTGCGGGCGAAGGAGCCGCACACGGTGGTCGTCTCGGCCCGCACGGGCGAGGGCATCGCCGAGCTCGAGGCGATGATCGCGGACACCATTCCGCGGCCGAACGTGCTGATGCACCTGCTGATTCCGTTCACGCGCGGCGACGTCGTGGCGCGGCTGCATTCGCCGGACGCCGAGATCCTCTCGGAGACCTACGAGGAGGGCGGCACGCGCCTCGAGGTGCTCGTGCGCCCGGACATCGCCGCGGACCTCGAGCCCTTCCGCGTCGAGGACGATCTCGGCCTCGGACGTGAGGTCCCCGAGCCAGGAGGCAGATCGGCATGAGCACGGACGCGGCGGCCCCGCGCACGGACCGGGAACGGGAGGCGCTCGCCCTGCTGGAGTCCGCGGTGCGCGCCACGGGCGGCCAGCACCGAGCGGGCCAGCACCGCATGGTGCTCGAGGTGGCCCGGGCGCTCGAATCGCGTCGGCACCTGCTGGTGCAGGCCGGCACGGGCACGGGCAAGTCGCTCGCCTACCTCATCCCGGCCCTGCAGCATGCGATGGACCAGGAGGATCCGGTCGTCGTGGCCACGGCGACACTCGCACTGCAGGCGCAGATCATGCGCCGCGACGCACCGCGTCTGGTTGAGGCGCTGCGGGACGAGCTGCCGCGCGAGCCCGTGGTCGCGCTGGTCAAGGGGCGTGCGAACTACCTGTGTCGGCACAAGCTCGACGGCGGATACCCGGGCGACGAGGACGCCGAGACCCTGTTCACCACGGCCGATGACGGCGCCGTGGTGGACACGGTCGCGGACGGCGAGTCCGGGCCGTCGACTCCGCTGGGCCGAGAGGTGATGGCCCTGCGTTCGTGGGCAGAGACGACGGACACCGGTGACCGTGACGACCTGGAGCGCCCCGTCTCCGATCGAGCGTGGCGGCAGGTGTCGGTCTCGGCGGTCGACTGTCTCGGTGCGTCGACGTGCCCGGTCGCCGAGGAGTGCTTCTCCGAGCGGGCCCGGGCCGAGGCCGCCGATGCGGACGTCGTGGTGACCAACCACGCGATGCTGGCGTTGTCTGCCTTCGAGGGGCTGGCCGTGCTGCCCGAGTACTCTGCGGTGATCGTCGACGAGGCCCACGAGCTGCAGGACCGGGTCACCGGCGCCGTGACCGGCGTGCTCTCCGGCTCCATCGTGCTCGGGGCGGCCACATCGCTGCGGCGGCACGCGGCGGTCGCGGTCGAGGATCTCGTTTCGGCTGCTGCCGGCCTGGACGCCGCGTTCACGTCCGCGCCGTCGGGGCTGCTGCACGGGGGCGTTGACGAGGCGCAGGAGGCCGCGCTGAACGCCGTGCTCGCGGCGGCGCGCCAGTGCGTGTCCGATCTGGGCGGCGGGAAGGACGCCCAGGACGACGGCGGACGTCAGATGGCCCGCTCCCGGGTGATCGATGTGCTCGAGGTGACCGAGCGGATCCTCGCGGCCCGACCCGAGGCGGACTTCCCCGAGGTCGTGTGGGCGACGCGCCCGGGGCATTTCGAGCCGGGCACCGGGTGGGTTCCCGGCGATGAGGCTGATCCGCCACAGATCTACGTCGCACCGCTGTCGGTCGCCGGCAAGCTGCGCGAGGGTCTGTTCGGCCGCGCGACCACGGTGCTGACCTCGGCGACGTTGACGGTCGGCACGGGGGAGCGCCGGTTCGAGGCGGTGGCCGGTGACGTCGGCCTCAGCGGTCCCGATGCCCCGAGGTACACCGTGCTCGATGTGGGCAGTCCGTTCGACTACCCGCGGCAGGGTGTGCTCTACGTGGCCCGTCATCTGCCCAAACCGGGTCGCTTCGCCTCCGAGGAGTCGCTCGACGAACTCGAACGCATCCTGCAGGCCAGCGGCGGTGGCGTGCTCGGGCTGTTCTCATCGAAGCGAGCCGCCGAGGACGCGGCGGAGGCCATGCGGCAGCGGCTCGGGACCGAGCAGGAGATCCTGTGCCAGGGCGACGGAACGCTCTCCGCCCTGGTGTCCCGGTTCGCCCAGGAACCCGACACCTCGCTGTTCGGCACGATGAGCCTGTGGCAGGGCGTGGACGTCCCCGGCCCGTCGCTGCGGTGCGTGGTGATCGACCGGATCCCGTTCCCGCGTCCGGACGAGCCGCTCTCCGCCGCGCGCACCCGGGACGTCGCCCGGCGCGGCGGCAACGGGTTCATGGCTGTGTCGGCCACGCACGCCGCGATCCGTCTGGCCCAGGGCGTCGGTCGGCTCATCCGCTCGGTGGATGATCGGGGCGTCGTGGCGGTGCTGGACTCGCGCCTGGCGACCGAGCGCTACGGCGGGTTTCTCACCTCCGCCCTGCCGGACTTCTGGCGCACGACGGACCCGGCCGTCGTGTCCGGCGTGCTGCAGCGGCTGCACGCGAGCACCTGAGCTGAGCGCGGGCAAGAATGCGATGCCGCCCGTCGCCGCGGCAGTGAGCGGGTTCAGAGAGAGCGCAGCACCGTGACGACGCGACCCATGATGGTCGCGTGGTCGCCCATGATCGGTTCGTAGGCGGTGTTCTGCGGGAGCAGCCAGGTGTGGCCGTCGCGCTGCCGGAAGGTCTTGACCGTGGCCTCGTCGTCGAGCAGCGCGGCCACGACGTCACCGTTGGCGGCGGTGCTCTGCCGGCGCACGACCACCCAGTCGCCGTCACAGATCGCCGCGTCGACCATCGAGTCACCCGAGACTCGGAGCATGAACAGCTCGCCCTCGCCGGTCAGACGGCGCGGTAGCGGCATCACGTCCTCCACCTGCTGTTCGGCGAGGATCGGCCCGCCGGCGGCGATGCGGCCCACCCAGGGGACCGGCACCGAGTCCGCATCGTCCAGACCGGTGTGCCAGGTGGGCAGGGCCACCACCTCGGCGGCGTCGTCGCCGGGGCCCGAGCGGTCCGCGACGGACTGTGCCTCGGCCTCGGGCGGGCGGGGGGTCTCGGCGGCCGGCCGACCGGCCGCGGTGAGTGGGGTTCCGTCCGCGTCGAGCAACACCTCAAGCGCGCGGGGTCGGCCTGGATCTCGGCGGATGTAGCCGAATCGCTCGAGGCGGCTGAGCTGATGCTTGACCGAGGAGAGGGAGCCGAGCCCGGCCGCGTCACCGATCTCGCGCATGGACGGCGGGTACCCCTTGGCGGCGATCGACGACCGGATCGTTTCGAGGACCGCTGCCTGACGCGGGCTCAGAGCCGGGGTGTGGTCGGCGGCGTCGGGAGTCTCGTGCGGGGCCATGCGGTGTCCAATCGTCCTGCGGGGGCGTGGGTCATCCTGCGTGCCCGTGGCGGGCGGGGACGGGCCGGCCGGGGCTGCGCGGCAGACCTGGCCGTCTCGCGCCGTCCTTAACGTCTCGGGTGCGCCTGATGATCTGGGCCCTGCACGCGGCGCGCAGGGCGTCGGTCAAGCCCGCCGGAGCGGACGTGGTCGATGCCACGACGGTAGCTGACGGCACCGCTGGATTCAAAGATATGTTCGAAGAATCCATGGCGTGTCTCGAACGTGTGTGCTAGAAATGGGATCGAACGAATCGAACACCTGTTCGAATCATGCGCGTCCTCGCGGAGGGCTCCCCGCGACCTCCGGGTCGGGACAAGCGGAGTCCGGCGGGCGCGCACGGAGGGAAAGGCAGTCATCATGACGATCACTCACACCGCCGACATCACCGCTCTTGCCGCCCGTCTGCCGCGTCGTCTCGACCGGCCGACGAGCTCGGGGCGGAACGCCGTGCGCCTGAACCGGCGCGGCCGCTTCGTGCTGCGTGGGCTGCCGCTCATGCTTGCCATGGCCGCCCTCACGGCGTTCGCCCTGTCCGCGCTGAACATCGGGTTCTCGCCCGCAGCGGTCTCCGCCGCCGGATCGGGGGCCGAGCTCGAGAAGGTCGTGGTCTCTCCGGGGGACACACTGTGGGAGGTGGCCGCCGAGGCGGACCCGGACGCGGACCGGTACACCACCATGGAGCGCATCGCGCAGCTGAATGAGCTCGAGGGCGCCGAGCTGCAGCCGGGGACCGAGCTGTTCGTCCCGGCTGGCCGCTGACGTCTCGTCGTGACTTGTGGGTGTCGCCCGCTGCGCGGATTCCTACACTGACGCCATGGATGCACAGGCCACGAAGGCGGCACAGGCCGGGCAGTCGCCGACCGCGAACACACCGAACGACCCGGCATGTGCCGTGACGGTGCACAACGACGGCGGCGTGGCCCCGCTCGACCGGGTACGGCTCAGCGACCTGCCGTTACGGCAGGCCCTGCGCGGTCGCACGCCGTACGGAGCACCGCAGCTCGACGTGTCGGTGCGGCTCAACACCAATGAGAACACCCACCCCGTCCCGCCGGGCGTGGCTGAGGCCATCGCGCAGGCCGTGGGCGACATCGCCACGGGGCTCAACCGGTATCCGGACCGCGAGTTCACCGCGTTGCGCGAGGCGCTGGCCGACTATCTCGGGCACGGGCTCACTGCGGAGGCGGTCTGGGCCGCCAACGGCTCGAACGAGGTGCTGCAGCAGCTGTTGCAGGCGTTCGGCGGGCCGGGGCGTCGTCTGCTCGCGTTCCAGCCCTCATACTCCATGTATCCGCTGCTCGCCGAGGGCACACACACGCAGTTCGTCGACGCGGGGCGGGCCGACGACTTCACCCTGAGCGCCGAGCACGTGGCTGAGTCGATCACCCGGCACGCCCCGCACGTCGTCGTGCTCGCCTCGCCGAACAACCCGACGGGCACCGCGCTCGAGCTCGACGTGGTGGACGCCGCCTATCGCGCCGGGGAGCGGCTCGCCGTGGCAGGCGGACCGGCTCCGATGATCGTCGTCGACGAGGCCTACGCCGAGTTCGCCCGGCCAGGGACACCGTCGGCGCTGACGCTGCTGCCCGGTCGGCCCCGCCTCGTGGTCACCCGCACCATGTCCAAGGCGTTCGCGCTGGCCGGGGCGCGTCTGGGCTACCTCGCCGCCGACCCGGCCGTGGCCGACGCCCTGCGCCTGGTCCGACTGCCCTATCACCTGTCCGCGATGACGCAGGCCACCGCCCTGGCCGCGCTGCGCCAGGCTGACGCGCTGCTGCAGACGGTCGATCAGATCATGGCGCAGCGGGACCGCATCGTGGTCGAGGCCGCCCGGCTCGGTTTGGCGCCCGCCGCGTCCGACTCGAACTTCGTGTTCATCGGCGGCTTCGAGGACGCGTCCGCGGTGTTCGACGCGCTGCTGAGCCGTGGGGTGCTGGTGCGAGACGTGGGCATCCCCGGGCACCTGCGCGTGACGGCGGGCACCGAGCAGGAGGTCGACGCCTTCCTCGAGGCCCTGACGCAGGTTCTCGCCCCGTGAGCGGGCGGTGCGTCGGCGCAGGCCGCGCGTGCGGCGGTCGGGCCGGTGAGAAGCATCTGGCCGGGGAGAACCGCAGGACGGCCGGTGGACTCCGTAACATGGGTCGACGTCGTTCAGCGTCGCGCCCCACCGCGCCCGCACCGACGTCGGACCTCGCCTGAAGGAGAGAGAATGAACGCAGAGCTCATCGAAGGCCGCCGCGCCCGCATCCACCGCACCACCGGCGAGTCCGACGTGCGCGTCGAGCTCGACCTGGACGGCTCCGGCTGCGCCCGCATCGACACCGGAGTGCCGTTCTACGACCACATGCTCACCGCCCTGGCCCGTCATGGGCAGCTCGATCTGACTGTCGCGGCCAGCGGCGACACCCACGTGGACGTGCACCACACTGTCGAGGACGTCGCCATCAGCCTCGGCGAAACGCTGCGCACGGCCCTGGGCGACAAGCGCGGGATCCGCCGTTTCGGTGAGGCCTCCGTCCCCCTCGACGAAGCCCTCGCCCGCGCCGTCGTCGACGTGTCCGGTCGGCCGTACCTCGTGCACGTCGGCGAGCCCGACGGGCAGCAGTACCACCTGATCGGCGGCCACTTCACCGGTTCGCTCACCCAACACGTGTTCGAGTCCCTCGCCGCCCACGCCGGCATCTGCCTGCACATGGATCTGGTGCGCGGCCGCGACCCGCACCACATCGTCGAGTGCCAGTTCAAGGCGTTTGCCCGAGCGCTGCGCGCGGCCGTCGAGGACGATCCGCGCGTCACCGACATCCCGTCGACCAAGGGGGCCCTGTGAACACCGACGCCGTCACCGAGCCGGTCGCCACCGCCGCCTCGGGGGTCGCCCGGCCCACCGTCGCCGTCCTCGACTATGGCTCCGGCAACGTGCACTCCGTGCTGCGTGGCCTCGAGCATGCGGGCGCGGCCGTGTCGCTCACCGCTGACGCCGAGCAGGTGCTCGCTGCCGACGGTCTCGTCGTGCCCGGGGTCGGCGCCTACGGCTCCGTCATGCGCGCCCTCGCCGCGTCGGGCGGCACCCGGTGGATCGGGCGTCGCGTCGCCGGCGGCCGCCCGGTGCTCGGCATCTGCGTGGGGCATCAGGTCCTCTTCGACGCCGGCGTCGAGCACGGCGAGCGCACCGAGGGCATGGGCGAGTGGCCCGGCGTGGTCGAACAGCTGCCCGCCGACGTGCTCCCGCATATGGGATGGAGCACGGTCCGCCCGCCCGAGGACAGCGTGCTGTTCCGCGGCGTCGAGGACGAGCGCTTCTACTTCGTGCACTCCTATGCCGTGCTGGATTGGGAGTTCGACCAGACGATCGCGGCCATGCGCCCGCCACAGGTCACGTGGGCGCACCACGGCGCGGACTTCGTCGCCGCCGTCGAGAACGGCCCGCTGAGCGCCACCCAGTTCCACCCGGAGAAGTCCGGTGAGGCGGGGCTGCGCCTGCTGCGCAACTGGGTGGAGACGCTCTGATGCCGTACTGGTCCGTCCTCTACCTCGGCCTCGGCGGTCTGCTGCTCGGCGGCGCCTGGTCGATGCGCACTCAGAAGGCGCCCCGGTGGGCGATCGCGATCGTGCTCGTGCTGGCCGCCATGGCGATCGCCGCCGCGATGCTCACCCTCGAATGACTCTGGGCCGGCGCCGCCGCGTCGCCCGCCGCCCGACACCGACCCCCACAGAAGGGCAACCATCATCATGACGACAACCCCGAGCCGGCTCGAGCTGCTGCCGGCCGTCGACGTGCAGCAGGGCCAGGCGGTCCGCCTGGTCCAGGGCGAGGCAGGATCGGCCACCTCGTACGGCGACCCGGTCGCGGCCGCCCGCGACTGGCAGGACGCCGGCGCCGAATGGATCCACCTGGTCGATCTCGACGCCGCCTTCGGACGTGGCGACAACCGAGCGGTGATGCAGCGCGTGCTCGACGAGGTCGACGTGAAGATCGAGCTCTCCGGCGGCATTCGCGACGACGCGTCCCTCGACCACGCCCTCGCCATGGGCGCCACCCGGGTGAACCTCGGCACCGCCGCGCTCGAGGACCCGGACTGGACCGCGCGCGTCATCGCCGAGCACGGGGAGCGAATCGCCGTCGGGCTCGATGTGCGCGACGGCGTGCTCGCTGCTCGCGGCTGGACGCGTGAGGGCGGTGATCTGTGGGAGGTGCTGGACCGTCTCGAGCAGGCCGGCTGCGCCCGGTACGTCGTCACGGACGTCACCAAGGACGGTACTCTGCAGGGGCCGAACACGGAGCTGCTCGTCCGCGTCTGCGAGGCCACCGGCAAGCCGGTTGTCGCCTCGGGCGGCATCGCGAGCCTGGAGGACGTCGAGGCGTTGCGGCAGATGGTCCCGGCCGGTGTGGAAGGGGCGATCATGGGCAAGGCCCTCTATGCCGGGAGGTTCTCCCTGTCGCAGGCCCTCGACGTCGCTGCAGGGGCGAGCCCGGACAGGGCCCGCGCGGACCGGCCGTTCGACGCGCAGGTGCAGTCATGACCGCGCAGCGGCCCGAGGCCGACCAGAGCACAGAGCCCACCGTGGACCGCGGCGCCGACGACCGGGGTGCGGCTCAGGCGAGTGAGAACGTCACGGTGCCCCGCGGCACTCGCGAGCTGCCCGGGCACATCCGCGCGGCGCTTGACCGGGTCCGGACGGCTTCTCCCGAGGGCGGTCTCACCGACTCCGCCGGCGTCCCCTGGGCCGACCGCGACCTCTCCGGTACCGGGATCGACGGCTCGTCGAACCCACTGCACGCCTTCGACGCGGATGACGGCACCGCGCCACAGGAGTGGGACGAGACGATGCGGCGGCTCGCGGCCCAGCAGGCCTCCGAGGAGGACGCCGTGGACGTGCTCTCGCGGATCCGCGTGTTCGCCGCCGTCGTGCCCACCCTCGCCGAGGACTCCGAGCACGTCCACGTCCACGACGACGGATCCGAACACACCCACCACGGCGACAAGCAGGCAGATGTCGCGCTGGTCACGCTCGAGGCCGCCGACGGCCGGAAGGCGCTGCCCGTGTTCACCTCGGTGCCGGCCCTGACGGCATGGAACCCGCAGGCCCGACCGGTCGCCGTGTGGATGCCGCGCGCCTGCCTCTCCGCCGTCGACGAGGGGTGCGAACTCGTCGTCGTCGACGCCGGCGCCGAGCATACGTTCGTGGTGCGTCGACCGGCCGTGTGGGCACTCGCGCAGCAGAAAACGTGGATCCCGTCCTACCGGGACCAGGAGCTGGCCGAGGAGATCGCCTCCGTTGCGGATCTGGTGCCCCATCTGTTGAACCTCGGCTTGGCTCCGGGCACGGGCGTGGCCGCCCGCACCGCTTCTGGCCGAGTCATGAGCGGCGGCGGCTCCGGGCCGGAGCTGCAGGTCGTCGCCATGCCCGCCCGCGACGCGGACGACGCCGACCGACGACTCATGACGACGACGCTGCGCATGCTGTTGGCAGACCTGGCGCTGCTGAGCGAGCGAGCCGACTCCGTGGAGATCTCGCTCCGGTCGCCGTGACCGTCTGACCGGCTAGTATGTGCCGTGGTAGACAGAGCCGAGCGACGGCTCACAACAACATCCATGGAGGACGCGTTCATGCGCAGAACTCTCAGAATCGGCGTCGCCTCGGCGGCGCTGGGTGCGGCAGCGGTGGGCCTGGCCGGTCCGGCCGCCGCGGCGCCGGCCGTGACGCAGGGCACCGCCTTGTCGGTCCCGTCCGGCCAGTGCAGCCTCACCCTGGTCAATGACACGACGGCCTACACGGCGGAGCACTGCGGTGCCGGCACGTGGCAGGTCGGCTCCCCGGTGCACACCGCCGAGGGCGAGCGCATCGGTGCCGTTTCGGCCACGGATGGCCCTCAGGGCGTCGATGCCGTGCAGATCGCCCTCGACGAGGGCGTGGAGGTCATCGGCGAGTGGGGCACCCGTGCGGCGTCCCAGGTCGCCTCCGAGGAGACGCTCTACACGCACGGCTCGTCCGTGCCGATGGGCGCCGAGAACTCGATGGCCGATGGCACCACCTTCAACATCAGCCAGGTCTGCGACGACGTCTACACCGATCAGGCGGCCCTCGACGCGGCCACCACGCACGCCGGTGACTCCGGCGGTGCGGTGTACGACGCCCAGCAGCGCGTGGTCGGTGTGATCTCCGGGCTGGCTCCGCTCGAGTACGACGCGAACGGCAATCTCGTCGGCTGCCAGGCCGAGCAGATGTCGACCATCTTCGTGCCGGTCGAGTCCCTCGATCAGCTCGAGGCGCAGGCCCCGACGGCTGAGCAGGTCCCGGCTGAACAGGCTCCGGCTGAGCAGCCCGCTGCCGAGGCCCCGGCCGAGCAGCCGGTCGCCGAGCAGGCTCCGGCTGAGCAGCCCGCTGCTGAGCAGCCGGTCGCCGAGCAGGCCCCGGCAGCTGAGCAGGCGCCGGCCGAGCAGCTGACCGCTGAGCAGCCCGCTGCTGAGACCGCGCCGCAGCCGGCCGCCGAGCAGGCCCCGGCCGCCACGGGCACGACGCAGTCGATCGCTCCGTCCTCGGCGTACTGGGACGCCTACACCTACTCGACCGCTCCGGCCGCCGGTGCGGCCGCGGGCACCCCGATGCGCTTCGAGACCACCGAGGGCGGCTTCGAGCTGATCCAGGTCACCTCGTACGACGCCTCGGGCGCCGTGACCGGCACCTACAGCCTCGATCTCGCCGGTGAGCCCTACGCCTGGGGCCCGGTCCCGGGCGAGGTCCCGGCTGGTGGCTGGGTTGACGTGACCACTGTTGACGGCTCTGCGGGCGCCCCGCAGATGGACCTGACGCTCGGCACCGACACGATCTCCTCGCAGGGGACGGTCATCACGGGCTGACCCGTTCGCACCGAAGGCCGAAGGGGCCCGACGACCACGTGGTCGTCGGGCCCCTTCTCCGTCTCCGTGGGCTCAGCCCGCCTGCTCGTCCAGACGACGCGCGAGGCTCGAGAACACCTCGTGCAGCGTGCGCAGCTGGGATTCGTCGAGATCGGTGAGGAACAGCTCGTCGACCTGCCGGGCATGGACGGCGGCGGCCCGGCGGAAGGCCGCTCGCCCCTCGTCCGTGATCGTCGCGACAATGCCGCGCCGGTCGTCATCGCACACTGAACGGGCGATCAGTCCGCGCTTCTCCAGGGTGCCGGCCTGGTATGTCAGGCGCGAGGGGGAGAACACCATGTGGCGGGCGAGCTCACCGAGTCGCAGGGATCCACCCGGGGCGTCGACCAGCAGCAACAGGACGTTGTAGTCGCCCAGGCTCATGCCGCACTCGGACTTCAGCCGCTGCTCCAGCGCGTGGGAGAGGCGCTGGCCGGCCTCGAAGTAGGTCCGCCACACGGCGCGGGCCGCGGGGGACGGGGCCTCAGCGGCGTCGGGCGATTCGGTGAGGCGCTCGTTCGGCATCGTTCGTCTCCGGTAGGGGGTGCGTCCGGGTCGGGGACATTGTGTCAGACCAGGTCAGGCGGGACGGCGGGGTCCGTTCGGGGGCTGCTTTGGCGGTGTCAGCGGTTGGCCGCGCTGCCCGGCAGCCCTCCGGCGCGAGGGCCGTCCCCTCCACCGGGCACCGGCTCCTCGCCGCGGCGGGCGCGGTCGACGAGCCGCTGATGAGTGGGCGCCTCGGGCACGTCGTCGGGCTTCAACGCGGCGAACTCCCGCCGCAGCACGGGAAGCACGTGCTCGCCGAACAGGTCGATCTGCTCGAGCACCATGTCCGTGGGCAGCCCGGCGTGGTCGATCAGGAACATTTGACGCTGGTAGTCGCCCACCCAGTCGCGGAAACCGAGGGTCCGCTCAATGACCTGCTGGGGTGAGCCGACCGTCAGCGGCGTCTGTGCGGTGAACTCCTCAAGGCTCGGTCCGTGGCCGTAGACGGGCGCGTTGTCGAAGTACGGGCGGAACCGGCGCACGGCCTCCTGTGAGTCCTTGTGCATGAACGCCTGCCCGCCCAGGCCCACATACGCCTGGTGGGCCGCGCCGTGACCGTAATGCTCGTACCGCCGACGGTAGAGCTCGACCATCCGGGTCACGTGTTCTCTGGTCCAGAAGATGTTGTTGTGGAAGAAACCGTCGCCGTAGTAGGCGGCCTGCTCGGCGATCTCGGGGGAGCGGATCGAGCCGTGCCAGACGAACGGGGCGACGCCGTCGAGCGGGCGCGGGGTGAGGGTGAACTCGCGCAGCGGCGTGCGGAATCGGCCCTGCCAGTGCACGGACTCCTCGCGCCACAGGCGGTGCAGCAGCCCGTAGTTCTCCAGGGCCAGCTCAATGCCGTCCCGGATGTCCTTGCCGAACCAGGGGTAGACGGGGCCCGTGTTGCCGCGGCCGAGGGTCAGATCCACGCGGCCGTCGGCCAGGTGCTGCAGGTAGGCATAGTCCTCGGCCAGGCGCACCGGGTCCATGGTCGTGATCAGCGTGGTGGCCGTTGAGAGGATGATCCGCTCGGTCTGCGCGGCCAGGAACGCCAGCAGTGTGGGCGGATTCCCGGGGGCGACGAACGGCGGGTTGTGGTGCTGCCCGGTGGCGAACACGTCGAAGCCGGCCTGCTCGGCGTGCTTCGCGATCCGCACGGTGTCTGTGATGCGCTGGTGCTCGGTGGGCCGACGGCCGGTGGTGGGATCGACGGTGATGTCGCCGATGGTGAAGATGCCGAACTGCATGCCCGCTCCTGACGTCGACCCAGAAACCCCGGGTGTTTTCATTCAAAACTGAAGTATATGCGTCTGGGGGTGGGATGTCAGGCGCTCCGTACGCCCTCCGGTGGTCGAGGTTGCCCGGGCCCAGACCGCAGACGCGGTACCGGCCAGCCCGGCATGATGGAGCCTATGGATCACATCATCGACGCCGGCTCACTCGCCCAGGCCGACTCCTTCGCCCTGCAGCAGACCTCGACGATGCTCTCCAACGACATGAGCGTCACGAAGGCCGACGGCACGCCCGTGGCCACGGTCGTCACGCGCGGAGGTGGCCTCTCACGCATGCTCATGGGCGCCCGGGAGTTCGACGTGCTCGACGCGCGCGATGACCGTGTGCTCTTCCGTCTCTCAGATCCCGCCACCCTCGGCCGTGACGTCTACGCGATGACAGGGCCGCACGGTGAGCCCCTGGCCCAGCTGCGCCAGGAGCTGAGCCTGATGCGCACCGCCGTCTCCGTGCGGGTGGCCGACGGCACGGCATACACCGTCACGGGGAACCTGTTCGACCACGACTATCAGATGGTGGCCGGCGAGGTGCCGATCGCGCGGGTCACCGCCGAGTTCAGGGGGCTTATGAAGCTGTTGCGCGGCAGATCGGCCTACCGGCTGGATCTCGACCCGCAGATGCCGCCGGTCGTGCGCTGTGCCGTCCTGGGCACCGCCGTCGCCCTCGACCTGATCCGGGCCAAGCGCAGCCGATCCAGCTGAGGCCGTCCGGTGCGGCGTGGCCGTGGTGCGCGGTCGATGTGGCTCAGATGTGGACGTCCGCCCCGGTCTGCTGCGGCGGGCGAGCCGTGGGGTCGTCGAAACGGGCGCCCTCGGGCTTGGACGGCAGCACCGTCATGACAAGCACGGCGAAGCCGCCGAGGTAGGGGATGAACGCCAGGAAGTAGAAGAACCCGGACAGGTTCGCATCGTGCAGGCGACGCACCGTCAGGGCGATGTTCGGGATCACGGTGCCGAGGAGGACGACTCCGAGCAAGAGGAGCAGGACCATGATCATCGCGGCGCCGCCGTTGCTGAGTTCCGAGCCCGTGGCGGTGGCCTCGCTCGTCGTCACCATGATGAGGGCGAAGAGAAGGAGGAACGTGACGAACAGCAGAGTGTACCACATGGCCATCCACCAGTACTCGGACCGGCGCGAGCGGCCGTGGAACTGAAAGTACTTCTTGAAGAACAGCTTCAGCGCTCCGACCGGTCCGACGCTGGTGCCCGGCTGGGTGCTCGGCGGCGTCATGCCGTAACCGGGGCCGCCGTAGCCATAACCGGCGTAGGCCGGGGCGGCACCGGGGCCCTGACCGTAGGACGGCTGCTGGGCTCCGTAACCCTGGGCGTACCCGGGCTGGCTCTGGTCGTTGTAGGACGTCTGACCGTAGGACTCCTGACGGTACGGCTCGTGACCGACGTGGCTCTGCCCGTAGGGGGCCTGGCTGTAGTGGCGCTGCCCAGTGGCATGGCTCTGCCCGTCAGGGGCACTCGCGTCCTGCCCGGTCGCGTCGTCGCGGTTCATCTCATCGTTCACAGCGGCCCTCCACCGTCCTCATGATCCCCGCGGGCTCGGGAATCGGGCACGCGCGCAGCGTGCCCATGGTCGCGCACAGTCTAAGCGAGGCCTCAGGCCACCGTGCGGTGTGAGCCCTACCATGACGGCATGGATTTCAGCGCATACGGGCGGTTGCTTGCCGACGGGAGGATCAGGAATCTGCTGCTCGTCGGGTTCATCGCCCGGTTCCCGCACACCGCGGCCGGCGTGATCCTGACGTTGCACGTGGCGGTCACCCTCGGGGAAGGCTATGGGCAGGCCGGGCTGGCGGCGGCGGCGATGACGCTGGGCATCGCGGTGGGTTCGCCGTGGCGTGGCCGGGCGATCGATGTGCAGGGCCTGCGGCGTGCCCTCGTGCCGTCGGTGGTGATGGAGGCACTGGTGTGGTCCCTGGTGCCGTGGGTGCCCTACCCGTGGATGCTCGCCCTCGTGTTCGTGGGCGGGGTGTTCTCCCTGCCGATCTTCTCCGTGGTGCGGCAGGGCCTGGGGGTGCTCACGCACGGACGGCACCGGCAGACCGCGTTCGCGCTGGACTCGATCATCACGGAGACGATCTTCATGATGGGCCCGGCGCTCGGGGCGGTCGTGGCCGCGTCCTGGTCGAGCGCGTGGGGGCTGATGATCGTCGGTTGGTCCGCGGCGCTGGGCGGGCTGCTGCTGATCTGGTTCAATCCGCCGACTCGGTCGACGCAGGTGTCGGGGGTCGGGCCCGAGGCGTACACGGAGGCCGACGACCGGGAGCAGGCGCTCGCGCAGGCGGTGCAGGGCGCACCGATGCACCTGGACGTGACCGCGCCGGATCTGGCGACGGGGGCGATCCCGGTGGTCACGGACGCGATCCCTGCGATCACCGGGTCGATGCCGATGATCGCGCCCGACGGGTCCGGTCCGGTCGCTGCCGGCGTCGATCGGCCGGACGGCGTGACCGCGGTCGGGGAGGGCGCCACCGCCGATGGCGTGGTCGTGACGCGGGCCGAGCGGCTGCGGTTGTGGCGGGTGCGCGCCTTCGGCTGGGTGAGTCCGCCGGCGCTCGCCGTGTTGGTGGTGGCGATGGCGGCCGGCATTGTGCTGGTCGGCACGGAGGTGACGATGGTCGCCGAGCTCGAGCGGGTCGGTCTGGCCGGTTCGGTGGGTGTGGTCTATGCGTTCTGGTGCGGGGCGTCGGCGATCGGAGGCCTGCTCTACGGGGCGTGGGGCAGGGATGTGCCTCCGCTGGTGCTGATGGGCCTGTTCGCGCTGTTCACGGTGCCGATGGCGTTCGTCGATGGGGTGTGGGCGCTCGCGTTCGCGTCGCTGCCCTCGGGTCTGTTGACCTCCCCGACGCTGGCGGCGGCGTCCTCGCGCCTGTCGACGCTGGTGGCGGAGGAGCGTCGCGGCGAGGCGATGGGCTATTACGGGTCGGCGATGACGGCCGGCGCGGCGATGGGCGCCCCGCTGGTGGGGCTGTTCATCGACGCGTTCCACCCGTGGGTGGGCTACCTGGTCGTCGCGGCGGCCGGGCTGGTGCTGGTGTGCGTGGCGGGCGCGCTGACGGTGCTGCGTCGGCGGCGTGTCTCGCGTGCGGCCGGCTGAGTGAGGCGTTCGCCGGGCCCGGTTGGGCGGCAAGGTCAGAGGCGTTCGACGACCACGACGGTGTCGACGAGCGTGTCGTGCTGCCCGTCGGGGCCGGTGGCGGGGCGGTCGCGCTGTTCGGCGATCAGGACGCGCAGCCCGGTGGCGCAGCCTCGGGCACCGATGGTGTCCAGCTCGTCCTGGGGCGAGGGGAAGCGGGCAGGGTCGTCGGCAAACTCGGGCGGAGCCCAGGCAGGGGGAGCGCCGTGCGAGACGACGACGAGGCGTCCTCCGGGGGCCAAGGCGTGGGCGGCGCGCGAGAGGATCCGGGCGCGGTCGAGGGCGACGGGGGATTGCAGGAAGCTGGCGGTCACCAGGTCGAGGCCGCCCGATCCGGCGAGGCGGTCCCAGGCGTCGTCGTCTGCGGAGAGGTCGAGGGCGTGGAAGGCGGCGGTGCCGGTGAGCTTGTGGGCACGGTCCGCGGCGGCCTGGCGGGCGCGGGCGATCGCGTGGGTCGAGATGTCGACCCCGAGGGCGTGCCAGCCGCGGCGGGCGAGGTGGAGGACGTCGCCACCTTCGCCGCAGCCGAGATCGAGGCTGCGGCCAGGTGGCAGCGGGTCAACGAGTGCGGCGGTGGTGGTGTTGACGCGGCCAGACCAGACCTGTCCGTCGCCGTAGCGCTGCTCCCAGAGCTGACGCGGGTCGGTGGCGGCGGGCGGAGCAGAGAGCCCCGTGGGTGCCCGGCCCTGCGCTGCATGGTCGTGTCGGTGGCCGGTCATGCGAGCAGTTCGTGGATGCGGCGCACGAGCGTCTCGGTGAGGGCGGGGTCGTAGCCGGGGTCGGTGGTGTCCATGAACAGGTGCGCGTCGGTGTCGTATTCGAAGAGGTCGGCGGGGTTGTCCGGCTTTTCGGCGGTGGCGGCGTAGGAGCGGGCCAGGGGCAGGGCGGCGTCGATGACGTGCCGGTCCCGGGAGGCCAGGTGTAGCTGGAGGGCGACGTGGGGCATCCAGAGTGGGGCGTAGGCGTTCAGTGGCAGGGCGGCGGAGACGCCGATGCAGGCGCGGAAGGCGGGGACGGTCTGGGCGGCCTTGAAGGCGGGGCGCAGACCGGCTCCGATGCCAGCGATGACGGAGGCGGAACGGTGTTCGGCGGCGGCGGCGATGCCCCGGGCGAGGAACTCGTCGCCGAGGGCCTCGAGGTGGGCCAGGCCGGCGTCGTCGGTGTCGAACACACGTCCGTCGTAGAGGTCCGGGGTGTGCACGGTGTGGCCGCCGGCGGCGATCTGCTCGGCGAGGGCGCGCACGCCGTCGGTGAGGCCGCGGGCGTGGTGGACGAGGATGATCTGGGCCATGGGCTCAGCGTAGTCCCGTGACGGACGCTGGCCCGCTGGGAGCGGAGGCGTCCGAGAGCAGGGCGAGCTGTGCGGGCACTCCCGGCTCGGGGTGCTCCGGGCTGACGTAGACGGCGCGACCGGGCAGGGCGGGGACCCCGATGAGGCGGGGCCAGGCCATGCGGGCCTCGGACGTCATGCCGGCCGGAACGTAGAAGCGTCGGGGCAGGTGAGGCAGCAGGCGGGAGACCGCGAGGTCCCGGCCACCGATGGCGGCGACGCGCAGGCGCTGCCCGGCCGAGCAGGCCAGGAAGCGCAGGATCTCGTCGTCCAGTCCGTGAAAGGCGCCGTCGACGCGGATGCTGGCCCACATGGTCCACCCGGTGACCAGCAGGGTGCCGTCCGCGTCGGCGCAGTCTCGCAGCCGTGTCAGGAAGTCCTGGACGGCCTCGGGCTGGGCCAAGTCGTCGGGGACAATGGGCTTGTGGCGCGTGAGGAGTCCGTCGGCGGCGTCGGCGACGAGGCCGAGCCCGTCGAGCACCAGCACCGGGTGGCCCTCGGCGGCCAGATCGGTCAGCAGCCGACTCAGCACCGGTGTACATCCACCGGGGGCGTCGATCAGCCAGGCGGTGCCTCCGGCGGCGCCCCGGGGCCAGGGGACCGGCACATGGCGGGCGTCGGCTGTGTCGTCGCGCAGGGCCACGGTCGGTACGTCGCCGGGGTTCGGATGCGGCGGTAGGTACGCCTCGGGCAGTGCGGGGGAGACCACCGCGGCCGGAACGGGAAGCTTCAGGGCGGCGAGGTCGTCGGTCAGCTCGGCGATCACGGCGTCCCAGTCGGTCGGTCGGGTCTGTGCGGCGGCTTCACCCCAGGGTGTCCACTGCGGCTCGGCGTGGCGGCTGACCCACGGGGAGGCTCGGAATCCGTGTGGTTCTTCTCCTGGGCGTGCGTGTAGCACGGTGCCTGGACGGTCGGCCGGGATCTTGGCCGCGGCTGAGGAGCCCAGCAGGTCCCAGGACTCCTGTTCGGTGGCGGTGCGCAGGCACATGACCGAACCGAGGTTCGACCGGATGTCGGCGGTGACTGTTCCGGTGGCCCGCTGCGTGGCCATCACGAGATGGAAGCCCAGCGACCGGCCCGTCGCGGCGAGACGTTGCAGCACGCCCGCCGCCTCCGAGCGTTCCTCCATCAGCACCTTGAGCTCGTCTATGGCCACGACGAGGCGCGGCAAGGTGTGCTGGGGGTGCCTGCGTCGAAAAGACCGGTAGTCACTGACACGGTGTTCGGCGAAGAGCTTCTCCCGGCGCCGCAGTTCGGCGGAAATGGCGTCGAGGGCTCGCAGGGATGTGGCGTCCACATGGTTTGTCTCGACGCTCATGGTGTGCGGCAGCTGTTCGAGACAGCCGAAGCTTGCGCCGCCTTTGAAATCCAACAGCACCAGAGCCACTTCGGCAGGGGCGTGCCCGGCACAGGCGCCCACCAACAGGCTCAGCAGCAGGTCTGACTTTCCGGAGCCGGTCGTCCCCGCGATGAGCATGTGCGGGCCGTCGGCGACCAGGTCGACCGTGACGCCTGGCGTTCCGTTCCCGGATGTGCCGGTGAGTGGAACCTCCAGCCGGTCGACGGCGCTGCGGTCGGCGAGTTGCTCCGGCAACTGGAGCGGGAGCGTGGATTGGTCGCCCAGTTCACGGCCCTGTCGCAGGTCGAAGGCGAGCTCTTCGCACCACCACGCCAGCGTCGTCGGACTGATGCCCAGTGCTTGCAGCTCGCTCAGATGCTGTCCTTGGGAGACCAGATGTGCCTGCCTGGAGGTCAGGTCGATGTGGTCTTCGGCCGTGACGTCGCCCTTGAGGGACACGTCGTCGCACGGCGGGGCGCCCATGCGAATGCGTGGCGTCGTCGGATCGAATGCACCGGTCGCGTCGTCGCAGGCGCTGCATGCCGGCCCAACTGATGACCCGGTGAACGTGGCCATGACGGTGTCGAGCCATGGGCCGTCCGCGCACTCAAGGACGGCGCTGACCGGCATCTCGCCGGAGTCGTCCGGGCAGAGAGTCAGAGTGCGTCGCGGGGTCTGGACCACCAGAGCGCGCTGGTCCCGGGCGCAGGTGAGCAGAAGCTGGAACAGCACCCACCGAGTCACTGGCGCCAGTCGGCCCGGCTCGCCGCTCACCCGCACGCCGGTGCGTGCAAGCGTGCTCACGGCGGGCTGCTGGCAGACCGCCGTCCAGGCCCACCGTCCGGTGTGTGAGGCGGCGCCGCTGAGCCCCATCTCTCCTCGCGCCGCACCCCACAGGAGCACAGGGCCGCCGTCGTCTGCCGATGTCGAGGGGGTCAGGACGGAGCCTCCGGCAGGAGTCGCGGCGGTGTCGTGACGGGACGCCAGGCCGAACCGGTCCGAGCCGGTCGAACGACACGCGCTGACGATCTGCGCGGGGTCAGGCAGTGCGCGAGCACGAGCTGCGGCCCGATCCTGGGCACGGCGCTGCACGGTTGCGCCGAAGGCGCGGCGGTCTCGCCGCTGGAGGGTGAGCATGACTGCTGTCGCGATGACGGAGAGCAGTCCGAACAGCAGGAAGAACCAGTGTCCGGTCGTCACTGCCAGAATCAGCCCGATCAGGATTGGTCCGACCGCCATCACGATCGGAAGAATCGGTGAGGTCTCCGACGGGGCCGCGGACACGTCGATCTCCGCTTCCACGGAAGCGCCGTGGTCTGACAGGGGTGTGCCCGCGCCGCGGCTGACGTCCAGCGCGGTGTCGCCGAGGCGAAGCCGGTGGTCGTCAGGCTCGGTGACGTCCGTCGGCGTCGGTGTCCGGGCTTGAGTGAGAATGCCCGCCGCACCCGCTGAAAAATGAGTCGCGTCGGAGGGTGCGCTCGGATCCGAAATGCGCCATTGACTCCGTCCCCGTCCGGTGGTCAGGCCGGCTCGCGACAGAGGAGCCACCCGGCCAGCATCCGGTCCGGTCGTCGTGATGAGGCTCAAAGCTGGGCCGCTGGAGCTGACGGGCGCGGCCGAGTGGGGCCGGGCGATGTACACCACGTGCCGTCCGCGATCACGCGCCACAGAGAGTTTCCACGGCGTGAAGCGACGTTGGACCTGCCGATCGCGTTCGGTCGGGTCGGATGGGAGAGCGGACACGGCCCAACGCTGTATGCCGGGCAACCCGAGCACTTCCACCATCCAGGTCACGTTTCCCCCTCGGCCGTGTCCGCCTCTCGTGGTCGGTCCGTCGTCGTCCCGTCATCGACTCAAAGACCGCAGGAGGAAGTCTTGCACTGGCCTCGGTCCCGTGAAGCAGGCCTGTCGAGAATGTGGATAACCGGAGTGCGACGTGGATCAGGCGTTGTCCACAGTCGAACCGTGAATGCGGCAAAGTGATGGTGAACACGTTAGGCTGGTCGCGGTTCACGGTGCACGGGATGGCACCGCGTCCACCGTCGTCGATGACGCGCGGGGTGGGAGGCCGAACCGGACTGACGTGTCACGTGCTCGGGAGGGGAGCAGGTCATGGATGCAGTGCGCATTCTCGAAGAGGAACTGCGCGAGATCATCAGGCGGCGTGAGATCGATCCGCAGCGCGAACCCGAATCGGTGCGGACCCTGATCGCGGAGGCGATCCGTGATTATGAGGCCCGCGCAGCCCGGGGGTCGCTGCCTCCGCTGGCCGATCCTGGTGCCGCAGGATCCGCATTGTTTGATGCCGTGGCCGGATTGGGCCCGCTGCAGCCGCTCTTGGACGATCCACAGGTGGAAGAGGTGTGGATCAACGCGCCGGATCAGGTGTTTTGTGCGCGTTCGGGGCGATCTGAACTCACCGGAATCGTCCTGACGGAACAGCAGGTGCGTGACCTCGTCGAGCAGATGCTCAAGACCTCAGGGCGTCGGCTGGACCTGTCCACCCCGTTCGTGGATGCGGCGCTACCGGACGGCTCGCGTCTGCATGTGGCGATCCCGGACATCACGAGGCGTCACTGGGCGGTGAATATCCGCAAGTTCATCGCGCGAGCACACCGGCTCGAGGACCTGGTGCACGCGGGATCGCTGACGGTGCAGGCGGCTCGATTTCTCGACGCCTGCGTCGACGCGGGGATGAACGTTCTGGTCTCTGGGGCGACCCAGGCCGGCAGAGAACAAGGTGGTTTCAGTGTGGCCCTGGCAGCGATTGGACTAACCGCATCGGCCCATGTCAGGCCGTGAATTAGCCCGCAAGTAGGCGTTCGACAAGAACATAGCTAGGCTTCAACTCACAACTTAATCGCCGCTCAGGGCAGAGCAAGACGAGCACGCTACCGGGACGCCCCCCAGCCGGTAGCAGGGAACACCAGGGGAGGCCTGATCCGGGCCTCGCAGTCCCTCGGCGGGCCCCGCTCTCGTGACCCGGAGGCAAGGGGAGCACGCCTGCGTGACGTTCGGTAAACCGGATTGAACGCCGCAGGGGGCCGCTCTCGGACAGAGACCCCTACTGCCTCCGGAGGCCCCCAATGTCGCTTGACGACTCCCTCACCACCCCCATCACCGTCCTGCGTGGCCGTCTCGGTGCCGCAATCCGCGATCGCGCAGAGACGCCCATCGTCGCTGAGCATCGCCGCCAGCTCGTCGAGGCCAAGCTCCTCCGGGACGTGCGGCTGGCGCTCGCGGACGAGTACGCCCCCTCGGCCCGCGCCCGCACCGCGATCGCCGCTCTCCTGACCGGGGGTGCTGACCGATGAGCACCTCACCCGCCTTCCGTGAGTGGGCATCCGAACGCATCCACGCCGCCCTCGACCGCGACACGCGTCTGGCCAACCGACTGAACGAGTCCGTACGCCGGGGACTGCCCGCAGTGGCGGTTCACGCCACGCCTCAGCCTGCTGTGGGGACGCTGGCCCGTCGCCACTGGGAGGTCACGTGCGACAAGTGCGCCACCGCCCCGAGCGCGGTGTTCGTGGTGCAGCCGGTACCGCTCTCCCGCAGGGACGGACGCGTGCAGCACCTCCTGTTCAACGCGGGGCTGTGCGCCGTGTGCGCCGACGTGCTGGACGTTCCGGCGCGCGAGGCTCGTCCGTCCATCCCGGCGGACCCCGCAATCGTCGGGGAGCTGTCGGCGCTCCTGAGTGATCCTGCCGACTTCACCACGTTCGCGGGGGAGCCCGCTGAGCACCTGGAGCTGGCGCTGGAGCAGCTCGCGGATCAGGGCGGTGCCCGATGACCCAGACCGCCACTCAGACGCCCGTCAGCATCCCGGCAGGGGAGCTCTCCGCCGAGGCGTACCAGCGGGCCGGGCTGGCCGTGTTTCCGCTGCGTCCGGGCACGAAGGACCCTGCCACCCCCCACGGCTTCAGGGACGCCACTACGGACCGCGAGCGCTTCAGCTGGGACGACCACAACGTGGGCCTGCCCATGAGCATGAACGGGCTCGTCGCCATCGACGTGGACGAGCCCGAGGCCAAGGTCGTGAAGCTGCTCGACCGCTACCCCACCGCCCGCCAGCGCACCCGCAAGGGCTTCCACGCCGTCTACTCGACGCGGGAGACCCTGAGCAACTCCCACGACCTAGGGCCGGGGGTGGACGTGCGCGGCGTGGGCTACATCGTCGTCGAGCCGTCTATCCACCCCGACGGGCACGAGTACACGTGGGAGTCGCGCGGCATCGCCCCTTTGCCGGAGGAGCTGCGCCAGCATCTCCGCGCGGCGGGGCAGTCGGCCGCGCCTGCCACCTCGGATCAGGTGGGGGCCTTCCTGGCGGGGCACACCGCAGAGGCCGACGACGCCAACTTCCACCTGTCCGAGCGGGTGGAGTGGGCACGCCAGCTGCTCACCGAGATGGGCCGTAACGAGACCTGCATCCGCGTGCTGCCTAATGTCCTCCGAGACGCGGGGGCGGGGCTGTACTCGGCCCAGCGGGGGGTCGGGGCCCTGCGGGATCTGCTGCTCAACGCCGAGGGGCCCGACGACTTCAGGCCGGAGTTCGAGGGCATGCTCCCGCGAGCGCTGGGCATGGCCCTGGCCGACCACGACGGGTACGAGGACGTGTTCAGCGCGACGCCCGTGCTGAGCAAGGTTCGCGCGGCTGCTCATTCTCGTCTTGTGTCCGCTCCGGCGCTGCTGGTGTACATGCTGGGCCGGGTGCTGGCCGAGCTTCCCCCGGACGTCATGCTCCCGTCGGTGGTGGGTTCGCGGGCGTCGCTCAACCTGGGAGGGGCACTGGTTGGCCCCCCGGGCAGTGGCAAGACCGCGACTGTCGAGGTGTCCCGGGAGCTGCTGGGCCAGGCAGGGGAGGAACAGCGGTTCATCGAGCGTACTCTTGGCTCCGGCGAGGGGCTGGCCCAAACGTTCCTCGAATTCCAGAAGGGCCAGGGCAACGTCCTGATCCAGTACCCGCACCGGCTGATGACGGTGGACGAGATCGACACCCTTGGGGCCTCCCAGAACCGCTCTGGCGCTACGGTCGCCCCGGCCTTGCGCACAGCCTTGACCGGCGGTGCCCTTGGACAGGAGAACGCCAAGGCCGAGAACCGACGGTTCGTGCCTGGGGGCTCCTACCGCCTGGTGGTGATGGCGGCGGTGCAGCCGACGCGCTCCGGTTCGCTCCTCGACGACGCCGACGCGGGCACGCCTCAGCGCTTTGTGTGGGTACGCACTACCGACCCCACCATCCCCGACGAGGGGGAGGGCGACGTGGCGTGGCCCGGCTCTCTCGACTGGTCCCTTCCTGACGGCCTCGTCAGCGGTGCAGTCATCGACTACCCGGAGTCCATCAAGCAGGAGGTCCGCGCCGCCGCGCGCCGCAAGGCCCGAGGCGGGGGCAACGAGCTGGAGGGCCACCTCAACCTCACCCGTCTCAAGGTGTCTGCGGCGCTGGCCCTGCTCCACGGACAGATCGAAATCACGGAGGAGTGGTGGGCGCTCGCGGGCATCATCGTCGACGAGTCGCTGGCAGTGCAGCGGGAGTGCAAGGCCGCGCTCGCGGAGGCGACTGCCCGCGAGCGCCGCAACCTCGGCAGACTCGACGCCGCCCGCGCTGAGGGCGCGGCGGAGGTGCGGTCTGAGCGTCACATGCAGGCCGCCAAGGCGATCTATCGGACAGTGCGCAAGCACGCCGACGGAGAGAAGGGCGGGGACGGCGGGAAGCAGAAGCATGGCCCTGCTGAGGGTTGCACCAGTACCTGCGTCACTCGGGCCCTGCGCAACTACAACGACCGCGAGGTGGTTCGTGCCGCAGCGGTCGGGGAGGCCGTCGCGCAGGACTGGATCGAGCAGGACGCGGGGGAGCGGCTGCACCCTGGCGGGTCGCAGCCCGCCTGATCAGGTTCTGGGGGCCTGGGGGCCTGCAGGCCCCCAGTGGGGCGAGGGGGTGGGCGAGAAGGACATCAAGAAAATCCTTTTCCCCCCTCTAAAACATGCCGTTTCGGGTGGTTTGGGGCTGGTCCCCGCCGCCCCCCTCACCCCACCAGGCCCCCAGGGCCCCCAGGCCCCCAAGGCCCCCCGGGCTGGGGCTGCATCCCCTGACCGGGCCCACAGTGCCGTCCGCCGCCACCCGTGGCGCTCCGCATCCCCAGACGTCCGCCTGACGGCCGTAAACGCCCCCGAGGGCACTAGCTCCCACCCCGCCCCCGTTCGGCCCTGGAAGGTCCCCCTCCGGCACGGACCCCAAAGACCCATCGCCGCTTCACGCGCGAGGACCCCATGACACGAGAGGAACACCCCCATGCCCGACTACCCGCGCCCGACCCTGGCCGAGGTGACCGCCGCCGTGCCGGCACCGCTGGCCCACCTGATCTGCACCCGGCTGACCTGGGATGAGCTGGCGGCCACCGTCGCCGGTCAGCCGCCGTCCACCCGTGAGGCCATCGCCACCGGCTGGGGCCAGCTGAAGTTCGCCCAGGCGATGTGGGCGCGCGATCGGGCCCAGCGCCCGGCCCCGCCCCCGCTGCCGGAGCCGCCCGCCGAGTGGCTGACCGTGAAGGAGGCCGCTGACCGGGCGGGCGTCGACGTTTCGACGGCCCGCCGCTGGGCGAAGGACGAGCACGTGGAGGCCCGCCGCGTTCGCGGCACCCATCGCATCAACCCCCGGTCCCTGGCCGAGTACATCGAGGCACGCGGGGGACGCGGCTGAGCGCGCGGCGGGCGGGCCTCTCCGCTCCCGCCCACGAGAGTTGAAATCGAGCGGTCCCGGTACTCCTTTCCGCCGGGGCCGCTCGTTCTCGAATCTCTGAGGAGGACCCATGACCGACCAGAACGCCCGCCTGACCGAGGCCCTTCGAGGTGCCGCCACCCACGATGCCGCCCAGGCTGAGCGCGTGGTGGAGGCACTGGAGGGCCGCACGCCCGCCGCCCCGGCCCCTGACCGGGCCCCCAGCGCCTCGGCCCGTCCGGCTGCTGTGGTGGTCGAGGCTGGCCGCTCCCAGAAGTCCCCGAGCGGGCGACGGCGGGTGCTGATGCGGGTGCGCGAGACCGTCGTGCCCACTCGCACCGGGGGAGCGCAGCTCCTCGGTGACGCCCCTCGTCCCGACCACCGCTGAAGGCAGGCCCCCGCATGAAGACCACGTACAAGACCGCCGCCGCCGCAGTCCAGGCGGCTGCCCGCGCCCAGCGCGCCGCCGAGGAGAGGGAGCGGCAGGCGCAGGAGGCTCAGGCGCGCATCGCCGCTATGGAGTCCGAGTCGGTGGATGCGCTGGTGGCTGACCCGGGTCAGGCCCAGGCCATCACCACCGCCATCGACGCTCAGACCCGTCTCGTCGCCGCGTACCGGGCCAAGGCCGCCCAGCACCGCGCCGAGTCCGCCGAGGCGCTCCGAGCTGCCGCCGGACTCGATGCGGACGAGCTGGCGCGTGCCGCCTCCACCAAGGCCGCCGAGGCCGAGGCCGCCCAGACCCGCATCGACAAGCTCCTGACCGCCCTGGAGGAGTACGCGGGAGCGTCGTTCGAGGTGGCCCCGGCCAGCCGGGACCCCTTCACGGGTGAGGCCACGAGCTGGCCCAACACCGTGGCGGAAGACCTGCAGGACGAGGGGACGCTCCTGCGGGTGCAGGCGTCCTCTTCCCGGTACTACGCCGAGCACGGCTCCGCCCCCCGCACCGCCGAGGACCTGAACGCCCTGGACGGCACCCGCCTCGGCATGTACGACACAGCCGGGGGGCTGCTGAGCCCGTCGGCGCACTGGTCACCGCTGCTCCGAGCCATCGACGCCGGCACCGCCCTGACCGGGGAGGACTGAGCCCGTGCCGTGGGTGAACGGTCAGTGGGTGGACGAGCAGCCGGAGGCGTCCGTCTCCGTGCCGTCCGCCCCGGCCCGTACCCCCTCGGACGTCGAGGGGGCCGCGGACCTGCTGGAGGGGATTCTCGCCGCGCTCCCGGCTGACGAGTCCGACCCCGTAGACGTGAGACTGCGAGCGCGGCTGTACGGCTACGTCGAGGGCGTGCGGGCGGGGGCCGGGCAGTAGTTCAGATGGGGAGTTTTACGAATGGGGGACCCCGTTAGTAAAAATTTGTAGCATGAGCACCCCTCGCCGCGTCATCGGCTACATCCGCGTCAGCACCAACAAGCAGGACATCGGCCCCGAGGTCCAGGTCCGGGACCTCACCCAAGAGGCCGAGGCCCGAGGCTGGGAGCTGGAGCTGCGCCGAGAGGACGCCGCCTCGGCCAAGTCCCTGAAGGGCCGCCCGGTGCTGGCCCAGGCGCTCGCGGACCTGAAGGCGGGCCGGGCCGACGTGCTGGCCGTGAGCAAGCTCGACCGCCTCAGCCGGTCCGTGGCGGACTTCGCCCGCATCCTCGACGACGCCGAGCGCCAGCGCTGGGACGTCGTCTGCCTCGACCTCGGGGTCGATACCACCACCCTCACGGGGCGGGCGATGGCCCAGGTGACGGCCACGTTCGCTGAGATGGAGCGACGGCGCATCGGGGAGCGCACGCGTGCCGCTATGGCCCAGCTCCCGCCCGAGGTGCGCGACCGTATGCGCCGGGGTGGGCGGCCGGTGGCGGTGTCCCCTGACGCGGTCAGCCGGGCCCGCGAGCTGAGGGCGTCGGGCCTGACGTTGTGGGCGGTCTGCGAGCAGCTGACCGCCGAGGGCATCCCCACCGCCACGGGCGGGAAGTGGTGGCCCGCCACCGTCAGCAAGATGCTGGACCGTGCTGAGCGCGAGGCCGCCAAGGCGGTGACTGTCTAACACTCCCTCTCCGTCCCTCTCTTCCCGTCTCCGGCACGTTCAGCCTAGAAACGGGCGCGGGGGTACTTCCGGCCCGCGCTCGCGGGAGAGGGGAGGAGAGGGAGGCGGAGGCCCCTGACCGGGTCAGGGGGCGTCTACGCTGAGGTGCATGGACTGGTGGCATGCGCTCTGGATGTGGGTTGGCTCGGTCCTGGGCGGCTTCACCAACTGGTGGAACACGCTGAACATCGGCAACCTTTCGGAGGCATGGGCCGCAGCCGGGTCGCTGGCCGTCGTGGTCGTGACAGTGACTCTGACACGCCACGAGAACCGCAGGCATCGGCGGTCGGAGCTTGAGGGGCGGCTAGACCGCATCGAGGCGGGGCAGCGAGAGCGGTACGAGCGCATCGAAGCAGTGACCCTCGTGCTGGAGGGCCCCGACGAGTATGGCTGGGTCGACCTCGCCGTGTACAACAAGTCCGCCCGGCCAATCAGCCGGGCTTACTTGGTTCAGTCATCCCCAGATCTGGATCTCGCAGACGTCCCGAAGGACCGACTGGTGTCCGCGGAGTCTGCATTCTGGGTGGGTGTGGTAGCGGCGGGCGAAGCCTTTGAGGAGACCTTCTCCGAGGAGGAGGTCGGCCTCAGTGTTGACGACGGCGTCGCCATGCTGTTTGACGACGTGGACGGCAGCACATGGTGGGTGCACGCAGACGGCGGTCGCCAGCTTGCCTTCGACCTCTCCCTCCACCGCCCCGCTGAGGTGCGACGCCTCAAGCGCGAGCTGGAGAACCTTGACCCGCGACGGGTCCGGTTCCAACGGTGGCGCGAACGTCGGGCAACCAATCGTCGCGCTCGTCGTGCATTGGCGGAACTCAAGCGCAATGGGTACTTGCCCCCTGACTGGAAGATCGGCGACCCGGCCCCGCGAGTTATCCCGGATGGTCCCCCTGACCGGGTCAGTCCTCAGCCCACGCCGCCAGCTCCTCCTGCGACGGATCCTCCAGCGGACCGACCTGATCGGGGTGCCGCCAGCTGAACGTCAGGCGTGACTTGTCCAGGCCGCGCCCGGTCCGCCCTCGGACGACCGTGATGCGCTCTAGGGCGTCGTCCAGCACGGCCCGCTGAGCCTCGACGCCCTCGGCCTCGGCCCACGCCTCAGCGAAGAACCCCGCGTCCTCGTACCGGAGCTCCGTTCTGGGAGCCTCAGCGCGCTTCTCGTCACGCAGGTCCAGCAGGGCGTCCTGCTGCTCCTGGAGGCGGCGTCGAGCGTCACGGTCAGGGGCGTCACGGATCGCGGCGTCGAGCTCGTCCAGCCGGGCTTCGATCTCGGGCAGCACCGCCGCCCCGCTCTCGTAGACCTCCCTGACCGGGGTCCAGCGGACGTGCTCGCCCTTGGCCCAGAGGAACTGCTCGACGACGTAGTCCTGGATGCGGCTGATGGTCTGGTGGCAGCGGGGGCAGGAGTAAGACTCGCGGCCCTGGGTTGTGCCTCGGTGCATGCGGACGGGGTGACCCTCGGAGTCCTCGCAGTGCCCGCACCACACCAGCCCCGACAGCAGGGCTGAGGTCTTAGCGCGGAGGGCGTGGGGCTTGGCCCGGCCAGTGTCGTTGGCGTCCAGCGCGGCCACCATCGCCCGCCACTCGGACGGCGTCATGATCGCTACGGCGGGGTCCACCACCGGCAGGCCGTTCTCGTCACGGAGGACTTCGGAGCCGCGCATCTTGGAGGAGTTGCCGGGGTTGAACGACACCATGCCGGCCAGCACCGGATTCCGTAGGAGCCGCTCCAGCGTCGTGTAGGACCAGCCTGAGCCCTCGCGGCGGCGGGACTGCGAGGCGCGGGGGAGCGGGGCCTCGACCTCGTCCAGCCACTGCACGACGGAGTAGAGGGTGGCCCCACCCCTGACCCGGTCAGCCGCCTCACGGACGTACTCGATGCGCTCAGGGTCCTGCGCGAGGACCTTACCTGCCCCGTCAGGGTTGGGTACCGCGCGCCAGCCGTAGGGCACCGTCCCGCCCGGGAGCCGCCCGTTCTGGAGGAGGTGCCGTCGGGCGGCGGCGACGCGGGAGCTGATGGCCTCGGCTTCCATCTGCGCGAAGCCTGCCAGCACTCCCGCCACGATCTGCCCCACGGTGGAGGACATGTCGAGGTTGTCGCCGATGGACACCAAGGCACGGTCTCGCCCCTGGAGCGTCTTGACGGCGTCCCAGAAGTCAGTGATGCGGCGGGCCACGCGGTCAATCTTCCAGACCACCACGAAGTCGTACGGCTGGTCGTAGCGCAGCAACGCCGACCACCCTGACCGGGCCTCAGGGCTGTTGTGCGTGGCGCTGATGCCCTCGTCCGTGAAGACGGCGGCGACCTCCCAGCCGCGAGCGGCGGCGTACTGCCGGGCGGCTTCGAGCTGACGCTCAATCGAGACGGACTCCTCCGAGGTGACGGAGATACGGGCGTAGATGACGGCGCGGGGAACCATGAGCCGAAGCCTAGCGCTAACGTTGGGGTTCTTTAGCGGGTGCCACCCAGGCGGGCAAGACGACCATGCTCAACTGCTTGGCCGCATCCATCGGTGCGCGTGAGCGGGTCGTCACGGTCGAGGAGATCTTCGAGCTGCGTCTGCCGGTCCGCGATGTGGTGGGGTTGCAGTGTCGTCAGCCGAACCTGGAGGGGCATGGCGAGATCCCGCTGCGCAGGCTCGTCAAGGAGGCGTTGCGCATGCGCCCTGACCGGTTGGTCATCGGGGAGGTGCGTGAGGCCGAGGCGCTCGACATGCTGGTTGCCCTGAACTCGGGTCTGTCAGGAATGTGCACGATCCACGCCAACTCGGCGGCGGATGCGTTGGCGAAACTATGCACGCTGCCGTTGCTCGCCGGGGAGAACATCTCGCGGAATTTCGTCGTTCCGACGGTCGCGGCCTGCGTCGATCTGGTCGTCCACTGCGTGAAGGACCGTCAGGGCCGTCGTCGGGTGCAGGAGATCCTCGCGGTCGGGTCACGAGTGGAAGAGTCCGTGATCGAGACCTCGAGCGTCTTCCGGATGAGTCCGGACGGGGAGCTTGTGGTGAACGCTGCGAGCAGCCTGGAGTTCCCCGCTCTCGCCCGTGCGGGCGTCGACGTCCACCAGCTGTTGGGGGCGGAGCGATGAGTCTGCTCCTTGGACTGTGCCTGGGGGCCGGGCTCTTCTTGGTGTGGTGGTCGTTCTGGGAGCGGCACGACACGAACGCAGCGGCCTCTGTCGGGCGTCGTGCCGGTCGCCTCCAGCGTTTGATCGCCGCCTCCGGTGTACGACGAGTGAGTCCGCTCGGGGTGCTCGCTGCCATGGCGCTGTGTGGGCTCTGCTCGGCCGCTCTGGTGTTTCTCATGACGGCAGCCCTGCCGATTGCCGGCTGTTTCGCTGTGTTCGGCGCGTCGCTGCCCTGGGCCGTGCTCTCCTGGCAGGCGAAGCGCCGGCAACATGTGCTGCGCGAGCTGTGGCCCGATGCCGTCGATCACGTGCGCTCAGCGATCCGCGCCGGACTCACATTGCCCGAAGCGCTCATCCAGCTCGGGGAGTCCGGCCCCGAAGGTCTGCGGGAACCGTTCCGGGAATTCGGCAGGGACTATCGAGCCGGCGCCCGATTCCTCGACGCATTGGAGGCCCTCAAGCTGCGCTTGTCCGACCCGGTGGCTGACCGCCTCGTCAGCGCTCTGCGCATGACCCGTGAGGTCGGTGGCGCCGATATCGGTCAGCTGCTGCAGACGCTGTCCGAGTTCCTGCGGCAGGACGCGCGGGTGCGCTCCGAGCTCGAGGCGCGACAGTCCTGGACGGTCAATGCCGCACGTCTGGCCGTCGCCGCCCCGTGGATCGTGCTGTTGCTGCTCGGCACCCAGCCCATGGCGGTCGAGGCGTATCGGAGCGCGGCCGGAGCCGGTCTGTTGATGACCGGCCTGGCAGTCTCCGTGATCTGCTATCAGATCATGCTCCGCATCGGCGCTCTGCCCGCGGACGAGCGGGTGATCGCATGAACGCCGCACTCGTCCTCGGCGCGCTGGTCGGCTGCCTGCTCGGCGCGGGCCTGGCCCTGATCGTGCACGCGGCGCCGTTGGGCTGGCGGCCGACATTGGAACAGCGCATCGCACCACAGATGAGGACGCACCGACCGCCGTCGTCGCTGCTGCGCGAAGAGATGACGGCCGGTCCATGGACCTCACTGATCCGCATCCTCGGGCCGGTGGTCAGTCTCGGCACCGAGTCGCTGCAGAGGTTCCAGCCCGGACACGAAGCCCTGCGCCGCCGTCTGGAAGCCGCCGGCTCGGACGCCAGTGTGTCTGACTACCGGGCGCAGCAGGTCATCTGCGCGGTGCTCGGAGCCTCGCTCGGAGTGGTGCTTGCCGTCGTCCTGGTTTCTCGTGCCCAGGCGCACCCCGTCCTGGCCGTTGCGCTCGTGGCCATGCTCACGGTGTGCGGCGTGTTGGCGCGTGACTCGATGCTTTCCACCGCGGTGGGCCGACGCCGCCAGCGTGTGCTGGGCGAGTTCCCGTCCATCGCGGAGCTCTTCGCGCTCTCGGTGAGCGCGGGGGAATCGACCCCGGGAGCGCTCGAGAGGATCGCCACCACGACCCGAGGCGAACTCTCCCGCGAGTTCGCCAGAACACTGGCCGACATCCGCGCCGGATCTTCTCTGGCCCACGCCCTGCACGCGTGCGGCCGCCGTCTGCAGGTGCCCGCCGTCGAGAGATTCATCGACGGCGTCGTCGTCGCGCTCGAGCGGGGGACCCCGCTCGCGGACGTCGTGCGCGCCCAGGCCCAAGACGTCCGTGAGCTGTCGAAACGGGAGCTCATGGAAGCCGCCGGACGCAAAGAGGTGCACATGCTCGTGCCCCTCGTGTTCGGCATCCTGCCGCTGACCGTGGTCTTCGCGGTCTTCCCCGGCATCGCCCTGATGGACATGGGGTTCTGAGCAGTGCACAAGACTCGTCCATCGTCATCCACCACCAGATCATCACTCGAGACCAGTCACAGAGGGGAACACTCATGAACGTCAAGCACCAGACCGCCGTCCTGTACTCCGTCCTGATCACCGCCGTGACCGCCCTCCGGGAGGACACCCGAGACGACCGTGGCGACGTGCCCGGCTGGGTCATGATCACGCTGATGTCCGCGGTCCTCGTGGCGGCCCTGCTTGCCGTGGCCAGCCCGGCGTTGAGCGCATTGTTCAACGAGGCCATCAGCAAGGTCCGTACGGCCGGCTGAGCATGGTGCAACGGGTGCGTGCGCGTGTGGGGGCAGCCTGGCGGAACGACGCCGGTTCGGCCGTGGCCGAGTCCTCGATGGTCTACGCCCTGTTGGCCCTGTTGTTCTTCACCGTGCTGCAGGGCGGGCTCATCGTCCACACGCGCAACGTGCTCATCGACGCGGCGAGTGCGGGGGCGCGTTTCGGCGCCCTCGCCGACCGCACCCCGGCAGACGGTGCCGAACGCACCGCAGAGGTCATCGCCGCCACCGTCCCGGGTCAGTCCGGTGCCACGGTGTCCGGGACGGTGCAGGACCGCCCCGATGGCCCAGTCGTCGTGGTGACGGTCCGAACGCAGCTGCCCGCGCTCGGGTTCCTGCCCGGGCCCGTCGATCTGGAGGTGCATGGTCATGCCTTCCAGCAGTGATCGAGACGGACAGGGCGCTCGCCGACCAGGATGGATCCGCGGGACCGGCGACACCGCTGACAGTTCGTACACCCATGACGCTGAATCCGGGTCCGCGACCGTGGAGTTCCTCGGCCTCGCCCTGGTTCTGATGATCCCGCTGATCTACCTGATGGTGTTCGTCTCCCAGGTCCAGGCCGCTGCCCTCGGGGCCGTGGCGGCCGCGGAGCAGGCGGCGCAGGCCACCGCGGCGATCGATGCGGCTCGCGGGGCCCGTAGCGCCGTGGCCGGGGCGCGCCTGACACTCGGCGACTACGGGTTCGACGCCCACGCGGTCACCGTGGACCTGGCCTGCAGCGACGGAGGCTGCGGCAGTCTCGAACCCGAAGAGATCGTCCGTTCCCGAGTCGAGGTGTCGGTGCCGCTCCCACTCATTCACACCCTGACCGGCACCGACGCCTCACCGGTGACCATCTCCGCGGAGGCCCAGCAGCGCGTGCCGCGTCACTGACCAGAGCGCGCAGGAGAGAACCTCGAATGCATCGTCACCTGCTCACCCCCTCACGACAGCCCGTTCGCGCACACGGCCACCTGCCTCGTCATCGCCTCGCGATGCTCGGGCGCCGCACGCTCCGGCTCAACGACGAACAGGGGCAGACGACCGTGCTCACGATCGGCCTGACCGCCATCGTGGTGGCCCTGTTGGTCGTCATGCTCGCCGTCACCACCGTGACCACACAGGCGCGTCGGCTGCAGGCGCTCGCTGACGGAGCCGCCCGGACCGGGGCAGCCGAGGCGATCGGCGCGGTCGACGAGGAGAGCCTCGACGTCGACCCGGCAGATGTGGACCACGCCGTCGCCACCTACCTCACGGACGTCGACGCGATCGGCTTCCTGCCCGGCCTCGGCGGCGTCGAGGCTCGGGTCCTCGATGACGGTGCGAGCACCGTCGAGGTGCACCTGCGTGCAGAGGTCTCCCTGATGCCGCCCGGCGGAGCCTTCGCCGACACTGTGCCGCTGAGCGTCCCGATCTCCGCGACCGGCGACGCCCGCCCGACGGTGCGCCGGTGAGCCTCCGGGGTGGGGAGCGAGCGCCAGCCCATGACCGGGGCCCTATCCGACCCCGCTTCACCCCTGCCAGGCCCGCCGGGCACCCCGCGCGGTAGACTCGCCCCACCATGGCTGACACAGACTTCTCCGCAGAGATCGAGTCTCTGCGACACACCCTGAACTCGATCGAGCAGGTGTCCGACCTCGACAAGATCAAGGCCGACATCGCGAAGCTGGAGCAGCAGGCCTCCGCCCCCGACCTCTGGGACGACCCCGAGGCCGCGCAGAAGGTCACCTCCAAGCTCTCCCACCGGCAGTCCGAGCTGAACCGCATGAAGAAGCTCGCCGACCGCATCGACGACCTCGAGACCACCGTCGAGCTCGCCGTCGAAGAGGACGAACCCTCCCTGCTCGAGGAGGCCGAAACCGAGCGCAAGGCGATCGAGAAGGCCCTCAAGGACCTCGAGGTCGTCACCCTGCTCTCCGGCGAATACGACCCGCGCGAGGCCGTCGTCACCATCCGCGCCGGCGCCGGCGGCGTCGACGCCGCGGACTTCGCCGAGACCCTCATGCGCATGTACCTGCGCTGGGCCGAGCAGCGCGGCTGGTCCACCAAGGTCATGGACACCTCCTACGCGGAGGAGGCCGGCCTCAAGTCCGCCACCTTCGAGGTCAACGCCCCGTTCGCCTTCGGCACCCTCTCCGTCGAGGCCGGCACGCACCGCCTGGTGCGCATCAGCCCCTTCGACAACCAGGGCCGCCGCCAGACCTCCTTCGCCGCCGTCGAGGTCGTCCCGCTCATCGAGGCCGACGACTCGATCGAGATCCCCGAGAACGAGCTGAAGATCGACGTCTTCCGCTCCTCCGGACCCGGCGGGCAGTCCGTGAACACCACGGACTCCGCCGTGCGCATGACGCACATCCCGACCGGCATTGTCGTCTCGATGCAGAACGAGAAGTCGCAGATCCAGAACCGCGCCGCCGCCCTCCGCGTGCTCCAGTCCCGCCTGCTGCTGCAGCGCAAGGCCGAGGCCGACGCGAAGAAGAAGGAGATGGCCGGCGACGTCAAGGCGTCCTGGGGCGACCAGATGCGCTCCTACGTGCTGAACCCCTACCAGATGGTCAAGGACCTGCGCACCAACCACGAGGAGGGCAACCCCTCCGCCGTGTTCGACGGTGCGATCGACGAGTTCATCGACGCGGGCATCCGCTGGCGCGCCTCGGTCGCCAAGGAGAAGCGCGACGAGGCCGCCGAGAACGCCGCGGACTGAGCGTGCCGGGTCCGCAGACTGGCACCGACGTGCCTGACCGGCGCGGTCCCGTCGTGACGGCCGAGGACGTGGTCCCCGCGCCCGCGGCCACCGTCTTCGCGCTGCTCGCGGACCCGGCCACACACCCACGGATCGACGACGGAGCCAACGTCGCCGCGCCCGTCGCCCCCGCCCCGATCACCGCGGTGGGACAGACCTTCTGCATGGACAATGCCAACGGCGTGCGCGTCGAATGCATCGTGCGTCGCCTGGAACCGGGCCGGGTGATCGCGTGGGAGCCCGGCCGCATGGGTGAGCGCCCCAGTGGGCAGCTGTGGACCTGGGAGCTGGCCCCCGACGGCGACGCCACGCGCGTCCGCCTGACCTATGACGCCTCGGGCCTGGACCGGGCAGACCGGAAGCGCCTGGCGCGTGCCCACGCCCTGAAGCCCGAACGTCTGGCCGGCTCGATCAGACGTCTGGCCGCGCTCGCAGCCGCCGCAACACGCTGATCAAGGACGCCGTTCCGAGTCCACCCGCGCGCCGACCCTGACCCCGCAGATCACCACCGACGGGCGTCGTCCGCAGCCTCCGCTGCGGGCGGCGCCCGTCGTCTGTCCGGTTCGTCCCGTCCCACGGTGGCCGAAGCGTGATCCAGGTCATACACTGGGCCGCAGTGACCTGGTTCATCGTCGTTAACTGAGTTCCTCCGAGCTCACGACCGCCCGTCTGACCAGCGCGAGGGCAGACTCCCGCCCCGCGCGGAAGTGGAGACCACCGTGACCGAGCAGACCCTCCCCTCGCCGCAGCCGACCGACGCCGTCATCGTCGGCGGCGCCCGCACCCCCTTCACACGCCTACTGGGGCAGCAGGCCTCCCTCTCGGCCGTCGACCTCGGGGCCCACGCCATCCGCCACGCCCTGCAGCGCGCAGACGTCGCCGCCGAGCAGGTGGACACCGTGATCATGGGCCAGGTCGTCCAGGCCGGACAGGGGCAGAACCCCGCCCGTCAGTCCGCGCTCGCCGCCGGCCTGCCCTGGACCGTGCCGGCCATGACGATCAACAAGGTCTGCCTCTCCGGTCTCACCGCGGTCATCGACGCCGCCCGCCTCGTCCGGCTCGGCGACGCCCAGGTCGTCGTCGCCGGCGGACAGGAGTCCATGACCAACGCCCCGCACCTGCTGGTCGGCGCGCGCAAGGGCTACAAGTACGGCCCGACCACGGTGCTCGACTCGGTCGCCTACGACGGCCTCACCGATGCCCTGACCAAGGAAGCCATGGGCGAGCTGACCGAGTCCGGCAACGCCGAGCGCAGCCTCGACCGGGCCGCCCAGGACGAGTTCGCCGCGGCCTCGCATCAGCGCGCCGCCGCGGCCCGATCCGCGGGGATCTTCGAGGGGGAGATCGCCCCGATCGAGATTCCGCAGCGCAAGGCAGAGCCGATCACCGTCGCCGACGACGAGGGCGTCCGCGAGGACACCACCGCGGAGTCCCTCGCGGCGCTGCGCCCGGCGTTCGCGAAGGACGGCACGATCACCGCCGGCAACGCCTCGCCGCTCTCCGACGGTGCTGCCGCCGTCGTGGTGACCTCCCGCGCCTACGCCGAGGAGCAGGGCCTGGAGATCGTCGCGACGATCGGCGCGGCCGGACAGACCGCCGGTCCGAAGGACTCACAGCTGCACTCGCAGCCCTCCGACGCGATCTCCGCGGCCCTGGCTCGCCAGGGCTGGGACGCGACGGACCTGGACTTCCTTGAGATCAACGAGGCGTTCGCGGCCGTGGGCCTGCAGTCCCTCACGGACCTGGACTACCCGGCGCAGCGGTGCAACATCCACGGCGGCGCGATCGCCCTGGGGCACCCGATCGGCGCCTCGGGCGCCCGCCTGGCCCTGCACGCCGCGCTCGAACTGGGCCGCCGCGGCTCCGGGCGCAGCGCCGTCGCCCTGTGCGGCGGCGGTGGTCAGGGCGAGGCCCTGGTCCTGTTCCGCTGAGCCGTACACACCGACCCCACCCGTGACGAAAGGACCAGCATGAGCCTGGACAAAACCGTCGCCACGGCCGCCGAGGCGGTCGCGGACATCCACTCGGGAGCCTCCCTCGCCGTCGGCGGCTTCGGCCTCTCCGGCAACCCGATCCAGCTGATCGAGGCCCTCCACGCCCAGGGTGCCGACGAACTCTCCATCGTCTCCAACAACTGCGGCGTCGACGACTGGGGGCTGGGCATTCTGCTGACCGCCCAGCGCCTGGCGAAGATGACCAGCTCCTATGTGGGCGAGAACAAGGAGTTCGCCCGCCAGTACCTCGAAGGTGAGCTCGAGGTCGAGTTGGTCCCGCAGGGCACCCTCGCCGAGAAGCTGCGCGCCGGCGGTGCCGGCATCCCCGCCTTCTACACCCGCTCTGGAGTCGGCACCCAGGTCGCCGAGGGCGGGCTGCCCATGCGCTACGACGCCGAGGGCAACGTCGTGAAGGCCTCTGCGCCCAAGCCCACGGCTCCGTTCGTGCTCGGCGCCGGCTACCGGACCGGGACGGAGGACCAGACGCCGGAGACGTACGTCCTGGAGTCCTCGATCGTCACGGACTTCTCGCTCGTGCACGCCTGGAAGGGCGACCGGCACGGCAACCTGGTGTTCCGCAAGGCCACCCGTCAGTTTGCCCCGCCGGCCGCGATGGCCGGGCGGGTCTGCATCGCTCAGGTCGAGCAGCTGGTGGAGCCCGGCGAGATCGATCCGGACGACGTCCACCTGCCCGGGGTCTTTGTGCACCGTGTCGTTGAGGTCGGCACGGACATCGAGAAGCGGATCGAGAAGCGCACCGTCCGTGCGGCGGGGGAGGAGCAGGCATGAGCGAGCAGACGACCGAACGTCCGCAGGGACTGAGCCGGGACCAGATGGCCGCTCGGGCGGCCATCGAACTGCCGGACGGGGCGTACGTGAACCTGGGCATCGGCATGCCCACCCTGATCCCGAACCACATCCCGGCCGGGCGGTCCGTGGTGCTGCAGTCCGAGAACGGGATCCTCGGCACCGGCCCGTACCCGACCGAGGAAGACGTGGACCCGGATTTGATCAACGCCGGAAAGGAGACCGTCACGGTCAACCCCGGCGCCTGCTTCTTCGACTCCGCGCTGAGCTTCGGGATGATCCGCGGCGGCAAGATCGACGTCGCCGTGCTCGGCGGCATGGAGGTCTCCGCCGCCGGGGACCTGGCCAACTGGATGGTGCCCGGCAAGATGGTCAAGGGCATGGGCGGGGCCATGGACCTGGTGCACGGCGCGGGTCGGGTCATCGTGATGATGGACCACGTCGCCAAGGACGGCACCGCGAAGATCGTCGAGTCCTGTACTCTGCCGCTGACCGGCCGGTCCGTGGTGGACCGGATCATCACGGACCTGGCCGTGATCGACGTCGTCGGCACCCCCGAGCGGCCGCGACTGCGGCTGGTGGAGACGGCGCCCGGCATCACGCAGGCGCAGGTCCGCGCCCTCACCGGGGCCCCGTTGGAGTGAGCCCGGGCCGCCGCGGGGCGGAAGCGGTAGCATGGACGGTCGCGCCTTCTCGGGCGCGGCCGTTCGGCGTCCGAGCAGGTGCGACGACGACCGGGCACGACGAGCGAGAGGAGCGCCCACGATGGGCAAGAACGCGAAGGGCAAGGCCCCCAAGCAGCCGGCCCCGGGCGAGCGCGTCGTCATCGCCACCAACCGCAAGGCCCGCCACGACTACACGATCCTCGACACCTACGAGGCCGGCATGGTCCTGCAGGGCACCGAGGTGAAGTCCCTGCGCGAGGGCAAGGCCTCGCTCGTCGACGGCTTCGCGGTGTTCTACCGGGACGAGCTGTGGCTCGAGCAGGTGTACATCCCCGAGTACCTCAACGGCTCCTGGACCAATCACGCGGCGCGCCGCCGCCGCAAGCTGCTGCTGCATCGTCAGGAGCTGACCAGGATCAGCCGGCAGATCCAGGACCCGGGCCTGACGATCGTCCCGCTGAGCCTGTATTTCAAGGACGGTCGCGTCAAAGTCGAGATCGGCGTCGCCCGCGGCAACAAGGACTACGACAAGCGCCAGAAGCTGCGCGAGAAGCAGGACAACCGCGAGGCGCAGCGTGCCCTGCGTGCACGCAATCGGCGAGCAGGGGTGGCCTGAGTACTTCTCCGTGGTAAAGTTGGGTACTCGCCTCGCAGGGTCAGGTTCTGCGACGCACCGCCCCTCACGGGCGAACAGTGGTGATTGACAACCTCATAGAGGGAGTCGACCCCGACACACGGGGCCGATCGGTTTCGACGATGCACGTCGCGACAGGGGAAGCGGGCCGAGGATGCAGAGTCATCTCGAAAACGCTCTCTGCACACCAATAAGTGCCGAATCTAAGCGCACTGACTTCGCTCTCGCTGCCTGATCAGTGATCGAGTCCGTCAGCCCGGGGTCGCTATCGCCCCGGATCCTGGCGTCAGCTAGATAGCCACTGGGCGTCACCCCTGCCGGGGGTCGTGGCGCCGACATCAATCCGGCTGGGCCCGGGTTGTCCGCCCGTCTGCGGGACGGACAGGGCCGAGCAACACCCGCAGCAGACTGCGCCCGGAGAAGCCCTGACAACACTGCATCGGACGCGGGTTCAATTCCCGCCGGCTCCACCGACCTCGTCGACCGCGAGGCACAGGACCCCGGTCCCTCTCACGAGGGGCCGGGGTCCTGTGCTGTGTTGGCTTCCTCGTGCGTGACTCACGCGTTCCGGCAGCGCCCGGGTCCGTGCTTTCCCCGCGCAGGGGGAGGAGACTGAAGGTGCCCCCACACAAGGAACGCACAGCAGGAGGATCCTCACATGAGCACCATGCGCGCCGCTCGTTTCCATGCCCAGAAGGACATCCGCGTCGACGAGGTACCGGTGCCGACACCGGGCAACGGCCAGGTGCTGATCGACGTGGCCTGGTGCGGCATCTGCGGCACCGACCTACACGAGTACCTCGAGGGCCCGATCTTCATCCCGCAGTGCGGGCACCCGCATCCGATCTCCGGCGAGGAGCCGCCGGTCGTCATGGGGCACGAGTTCTCCGGCGTCGTCGCCGCGCTCGGTGAGGGAGTCACGGACCTCGAGGTGGGGGACCACGTCGTGATCGAGCCGTACATCATCCGCCCGGACGTGAACACCGGCCCGAACTCGAAGACATACCACCTCTCGCAGGACATGAACTTCATCGGCCTCGGCGGCCACGGCGGCGGCCTTGCCGAGAAGATCGCCGTCGACCGCCGCTGGGCCCACAAGATCTCCAAGGACGTGCCCCTGGACGAGGCCGCTCTGCTCGAGCCGCTCACCGTCGGCTTCCACGCCGTCGAGCGCTCCGACGTGCAGCACGGAGACGTGGCTCTCATCGGCGGCGCGGGCCCGATCGGCCTGCTCACCGCGGCCGTGCTCAAAGCGCAGGGCGTGACCGTCGTGATGTCCGAGCTGTCTGCGCTACGCCGTCAGAAGGCGATCGAGTCCGGTGTCGCGGACCACGCGTTTGACCCGCGCGAGACCGATGTGGTCGAGGAGGTGAAGAAGCTTACCGACGGCCGCGGCGCCGACGTCGCGTTCGAGTGCACCTCGGTGCAGGTCGTGCTCGACACCCTCATGGACGCGGTCAGGCCACGCGGCGTGATCGTCGTCGTCTCCATCTGGGGCCACCGCTCGGACTTCGACATCCACAAGCTCGTGATGAAGGAGATCGACCTGCGCGGCACGATCGCCTACGTCAACAACCATCCGGCCACGATCGAGCTGCTCGAGTCCGGCAAGATCGACCTGAAGCCGTTCATCACCGGCAGGACCGGTCTGGACGGGCTCGTCGACGAGGGGTTCGACACCCTCATCCACCGCAACGAGACCGCCGTGAAGATCCTCGTCTCCCCGTCGGGCGAGGGCCTCTGACGCCCAGCTGACACGGGCCTGGCCGGTGAACATGGACCCCGTCGATGCTGCGTGCGTCGGCGGGGTTTCGTGCGAGGGGCGATACCCTCGAGGTTTGTCGACGGGACGTTCCCGGGAGCCGAAGGACGGGAGGGCAGGCATGGCACGTGTGAAGACGATGACGCGGCGGCGGTTCGCGCGGCTTTCGGAGGAGGAGCTGGTGGCGGCGGTGCCGTTCCGGGTGAAGGTGGCCTGGACCGGCTGGTGGCTGGGGTTGGCGATCTTCGTTGGTGGGGCGTGGTTCTTCGCGTGGGTGTTGTTCTTCTCGGAGGGGGAGGCGACGCCGATGGGGCAGATGTACAAGGCGTTGATGTGGGTCGGGTTGCCGGTGTGTCTGTTCTTTCTGCCGGTGTATGTGGTCGGGTGTCTGTTTCCTCGGCATCTGACGGTGACGGAGGAGGGGCTCTCGACGCGGTGGTGGTCGGTGAGCTGGTTGCAGGTCGAGCAGATCGGGTACACAGGCGAGGTTGCCCCGGGTAAGGTGCAGGTGTTGTTCCGGGTGAGTCCGCAGTTGTGGGAGTCGGGGCTGCGGGAAGCGAACCGGTGGGACTCAGGGATGCCGTTCGGTGGCGGCGGGTTGACGCGGGCCCGGCCCTGGGTCAGGACTCAGCGGAATCTGCTGCCCTTTGTTGTCGATCTAGGCGATCTCTTCCAGGTGCTGCATCATCGTGCGTGGCAGAGGGCTGGCCATGAGGGTGGGTATGGAGACGGTTACCCGGTGGTTCCGGACGGTCGTCGTGCGGTGGCCCCGAACACGCCGGCCGAGGACGAGGAGCCCGCCCCAGGAAGGTGCTAGCGATGCTCGGGCCTCCGTGCTGGGCGCCGGCCGCGCAGGGAGCTCAACCGGCAACCAGGAGGACACCGAGGGTCGCCGCCGCCATACCGCACAGCAGGTGGAGGGGCCACAGGAGCAGGGCCTTCCCGACCCGCCCGTCCAGCACGTGTTCGGCGGCATCAGCGGCGACGGTGGAGAACGTGCCCAGCGCAAGCACGAATGCCACCCCCGCGGTCAGCACCGCCGGCGCCCACACCGGCGAGGGAGAGCTTGTCCACACAGTGACGCCGGTGACGACCCCGGCCAGGAAGGAGGCCGCCGTGTTGGCGGTCAGAACGCCCCAGGTGCCCAGCCGCTGATCGAGCAGGAACCGCAGGGCGACGCCGACTGCGGCCCCGACCGTCGCCAGGGTGACCACGAGCGCGAACATGCCGGCACTCATCCGGTCGCCTCATGGACGTCGTCGACCTCAGCCGTCCGGTCAGCCGCATCGGCGCGGTGTGACGACCGGCCCCGGCCGATCAGCAGTCCAACGCCGGCGGCCACCGTGCCCACGAGCGCCATGGCCGCTGCTGTCACCGCGAGCAGTCCCGCCCCCGCGCCGAAGAGCACCCACCATTCGGCCGGATCGTCACGGCTCGCGACGGTCAGGGCCAGCATCTCGCCCGCCGGTGCGGTCGCCGCAGCGAACGAGGTGAACGAACCCAGGAACCCGGTGCCGACCGCCGGCAGGAGGCGCGGATCCCAGGGGCGGGACCGCCGCCGGGCCCGACTGGCACGGCCTCGGAGCAGTCCCAGGAGGAACGACCCCGCCGTGTTCAGGACCCCTGCCAGGCTCAGCGCAGCCAGGGTCGCCTGCGGGTCGAACGCCCCGGAGGGGCCAATGTGCCCCAGCAGAACTGCGCTGATCGTCAGGGCGGTCATCGAACCGGCCACGCCGCCGAGGACGACCCACGGCAGGAGTCTGAGGATGTGCCCGCCTGCGGAAGGTGTGGCGTTCATGCGCCGGCGCCGCCGAGCCGGGCGAGCAGTTGGTCGTGCAGACGCCCGTTCGTCACCAGGGCGTTGCCGCCGAACGGGCCCTCCTCGCCGTCGAGGGAGGTGAACCGGCCGCCGGCCTCGCGCACGATCGGCACGAGCGCCGCCATGTCGTGCACCTCGAGCTCCGGCTCGCACGCGATGTCCACGGCACCCTCGGCGACCAGCATGTAGGACCAGAAGTCCCCGAAGCCGCGCACCCGCCACACGTCCGAGGTCAGCTCGAGGAATTCGCGGATCTGTCCGCGCTCGCGCCAGCCTTCGAGCGAGGAGAACGACAGGGACGCGTCGCCCAGCTCAGCGACCTCCGACACCTGGATCCGTGAGGCCCGGATCAGCGAAGTGCCGGTGTAGGCGCCCTGCCCGGTCGCGGCCCACCAGCGGCGGTTCAGCGCGGGGGCGGAGACGACGCCGACGACGGGCTCGCCGTTGTCGACGAGGGCGATCAGGGTCGCCCACACCGGCACGCCCCGCACGAAGTTCTTCGTCCCGTCGATCGGGTCGATCACCCACGTGCGCCCCGAGCGGCCCGCGGTCTCACCGAACTCCTCGCCGAGGATCCCGTCGCGGGCACGCGCCCGGGACAGTGAGGAGCGGATGACCTCCTCGGCTGCGCGGTCGGCGTCGGTGACCGGCGTCAGGTCCGGCTTCTGGGTGACCTCCAGGTCGAGCGCCTTGAACCGGGCCATCGTGATCGAGTCGACGTTGTCGGCCAGCATGTGCGCGAGCCGCAGGTCGTCCGTGTGGTCTTTCGACCGGGTCTCGGAGCTGTCCATGAGCCCCACGCTATACCGAGCCCGCGCCGACGCGGCGCGCCGTCACGGGGTGTCGTCGTCTGCCGCGGAGGCGGGGGTGGCGCCCGGATCGACCCGGTTGGCCAGCAGCCGACGCAGGGACGAGAGCCGCTCGGCGCCCGCGGCCCCGGCTCGGCCCGCGGCGACCCACGGGTCCAGTCCGCAGTCCCCGTCGTCGCTGAGGTGCTGGCAGCCGCGCTCGCAGTCGGCCAGGCCGCCGGCCAGCTCACCGAACGCCTCCACCACGCGGTCCGGCTCGACCCAGCCCAGACCGAAGGACCGGATGCCCGGGGTGTCGACCACCCAGGTCTCCGGCACTGGGTCTCCGTGTGCGTCGCGCAGCCGCACCGCCAAGGCCGAGGACGAGGTGTGCCGGCCCCGGCCGGTCACGGCGTTCACGTGCCCGGTCGCCCGCTCCGCCCCGGTCAGTGCGTTCAGCAGCGTGGACTTGCCCACGCCCGAGGGACCGACGAACGCCGCGGTGTGCCCGGTCAGACGCGCGGCGACCCGGTCCACGAGCGCGGCGTCGAGGGACGTGTCCCCGGAGCCCGGCTCGAACTCTGCCGCGCCCGAGGTGATCACCTCCAGGTCCAGGTCCGCGTAGTGGCGCACCAGCTCGGTCGGGTCCTTCAGATCGGTCTTCGTGATCAGCAGCAGTGGGTGGATGCCCGCGTCATAGCAGGCGACCAGGGCCCGGTCGATGAAGCCGGTGCGCGGCTCGGGGTTCGCCGCGGCGACCATGATCACCAGCGTGTCCGCGTTGGCCACCACCACGCGCTCGACCGCGTCTGTGTCGTCGGCCGAACGGCGCAGCACCGTGTGGCGCTGTTCGACCCGCACGATCCGCCCGAGCGTGCCCTCGGCGCCGGAGATGTCACCGACGACGGCCACCTCGTCACCCGTGGCGATCGGGGTGCGGCGCAGCTCGCGGGCGCGCATGGCCGTCAGCGGCGCCTCCTGCCCGTCGAGCACGACGCGGTACCGGCCCCGGTCCACGGTCACGACGCGGCCCACGTGCGCGTCCTCGTGCTTCGGTCGCTCCTTCGTGCGCGGGCGCGATCCCTTCTTGGACGGGCGGGTGCGCACGTCCGACTCGTCCCAGACGTGGGGGTCCACTCTGCGGCCCATCAGCGGCGCGGCTCCTTCGTCGTCGGCGGCGTCGGGTCCACCAGGCGGGTCCACCGCGCGGGGAAGTCCGGCATCGTCTTGGCCGTGGTGCCGACGTCCACGACGTGCGTGCCAGGGACGGCCAGTCCGAGGATCGCCGCGAACGTGGCCATGCGGTGGTCGCGGTAGGTCTGTGCGGTCGCCGGGCGCGGGGCCCCGCTGACGCGCGTTCCCGGGAAGTCCAACCGGTCGGCGCCCTCACGCACCGACACGCCGAAGCGGGCCGCCTCGGCGGCGAGCGCCGCCAGCCGGTCCGTCTCGTGACCGCGCAGGTGCCCGATCCCGGTCAGCGATGTCGGGCCCTCGGCCAGCAAGGCGAGGGCGGCGACGGTCGGGGCGAGCTCGGCGGTGTCCGCCAGCTCTCCGGCCCCGCGCAGTCGCGGACGGCCGGCCGCGTCGACCGGGCCGTGGACCGTCAGCACGCCCGTGGCGTCGGTGACCGTGTGCTCGACGCGCGCTCCGAACGCTTCGAGGATCGCGGGCCAGCGTGCGCCGATCTGCGTTGTCGCGGAGGGCCAGTTCGGCACACTCACCCGGCCCCCAGTCACGGCCGCGGCCGCGAGGAACACTCCGGCGTTGGACAGGTCCGGCTCGATCACGCGTTCGCCGGGCTGCTCGGCTCCGTCGGAGCCGGGCGGCCGCGCGGTGGTGCTGCCGGATTCGACCGGACGTGCTGCGGCTGTGCAGCAGAGGCGCCAGGTCTGCCCGTCCGGCTGGGTGGTGGTGATGCCGTGCTCGGCGAGCAGCCGTACCGTCATGGCGACGTGTTCCGGGCTGGGCACCCGCGCGCCGGTGTGCCGCAGCGTGAGCCCGCCGGGCAGTCGCCACCCGGACAGCAGCGCCCCGGAGAGGAACTGGGAGGAGGCCGAGGCGTCGATCGCGACCTCGGCGGGGCCGGTGGCCGAGGCATCACGATGCGGCACCACAAGCGTGAGGGGGAGCCGCCCGGGCTCGCCGAGCTCGGCGACCTGGACCCCGAGCTGGCGCAGTGCCGAGACCGTCGCTCCCATCGGCCGCGCCCGTGCCTCCGGGTCCCCGTCGATGTGGACGACCCCGGGACGCAGCGCCGCGACGAACGGCACGAAGCGCATGACGGTGCCGGCCAATCCGCAGTCGATGTGCACTTCGTGAGGCAGCGGTGCGCCTACCGGCAGGCCGTGCACGCGCAGCGCGCCGTCGGTCAGCTCCGCGAACCGGGCGCCGAGGGTCTCGAGGGCGGCCCGCATCAGGTCCGCGTCCCGGCTGCGCAGGGCACCGCGCAGGACGGTGGGCCCGTCGGTGAGCGCGGCGAGCACCAGATGCCGGTTCGTCAGCGACTTCGACCCGGGTACTCGCACCGAGCCGACGACGCGGCCCGGGGCGGTCGGCGCCGGCCACGGATCGGGCAGGGTGCCGCCCACGGCGACGGCGGAATGGTTCTCGGGCACGGGCTCAACATTACCCAGGCCCGTGCGGCCGAGACGTCCGGCAGAGGCCTCCGGCTGAACCGCTCGGCGCATCCGCTCGGCCGATCCGTTCGGCCGCCTCGACCGTGTGCAGGCCGATGCGGGTCATGCGCAGGCGACGGGAATAGCGCGCCGCGACTCGGTGCTGTACCCGGCATCGCGAGGCGACCGCCCGCGACGGTCGGGACCCGCGCCCGGCTGGACCATGCACCACCGACTCGTGCACCACGAGGGAGAGGAGGCCGGGATGCCGACCTGCGCCGCGCCCGTCCGGACGCTGTCGTCCGCCTCGCCCGTAGACTGGCCGATGATGAGCATGCAGAGTCCGGGCCCCCACATTGAGCGACCCGCCCACGCTCCCGAACACGACCGCGCCGACATCGATGTGGCCGCCGAGACCGATGCCGACCGTCGGGTCCGGTTCGAGCGCGACGCCCTCGAGTTCGTCGACCAGCTCTATTCGGCCGCGCTGCGGATGACCCGCAACGCCCAGGACGCCGAGGACCTCGTCCAGGAGGCCTACACCAAGGCCTATTCGTCCTTCCATCAGTACCGGCCCGGCACGAACCTCAAGGCGTGGCTCTACCGGATCCTGACGAACACGTACATCAACCTGTACCGCAAGCGGCAACGCGAGCCGCAGCAAGCGGACACGGACACCGTCGAGGACTGGCAGATGGCCCGGGCGGCCGAGCACACCTCCACCGGGCTGCGCTCGGCCGAGAACGAGGCGCTCGACCACCTGCCGGACTCCGAGGTCAAGGCGGCCCTGCAGTCCATCCCGGAGGAGTTTCGCCTCGCGGTGTACTTCGCCGATGTGGAGGGCTACGCCTACAAGGAGATCGCCGAGATCCTCGACGTGCCGATCGGCACCGTGATGTCCCGGCTGCACCGCGGCCGCAAGCAGCTGCGTGAGAAGCTGGCCGCCTACGCCGCCGAGCGTGGCATGGGACCGATGGCCGCCGGCAGGAGCGACGCCGAGATCGGGACGGGGCCCGCGTCTGGCAAGAGCGACACGAAGCAGAAGGCCTCTGCCACGAGGTCCCCGGCGAAGCAGACGAAGGAGCAGACGCGATGAACCGCACCGACTGTTGTGATTCGCTCGGCGACGACCACCTGCGCCGGATCTACGAGTATCTGGACGGGGCACTGAGCGCGGAGCAGCTCGAAGCCGTGCGCGAGCACCTGCGGCACTGCCCGACCTGTGCCCGGCAGCGCGAGCTCGAGGAGCTGATCCGCGCCCGGGTGCGCCGGTGCTGCCAGGAGAAGGCGCCCGAGCAGCTGCGCGCGAGCATCCGCATGCGCCTGACGCAGGTGCGCATCACCGATGTGAGCTGAGCACCCCTCGTGCGGCCCTGGACGCCGCGCCCGACGCGGTGTTTCGGGACGTCCGGGGCCGCGGACATGACGAAGGGCCGACACCCTCCGGGTGTCGGCCCTTCGCGTCTGCGGCAGAGTCGCCTCGACGCCCGAGCGGGCGGGGCGGGCGACGCAACGCGCTGAGTGATCAGGCGTTGGGGCGCTTGCCGTGGTTCGCGCCCTTCTTACGACGATCGCGGCGCTTGCGGCCTCGCTTGCTCATCGCGCCACCTCCTTCTGGTGTTGGAAACACCCCATTCTGTCACATCCTGCAGGCGGACCGACCGTGCCGGGGTCGGCTCGAGCGGATCAGGCGGTGGGCTCGGGCACGCCGAGCCACTGGTACCAGCCGCGGTGCAGAACGAGCCAGGCGATGAGCCCGTGTCCGGCCTGGCCGGGCACCCCCTGGCCGGCGGCCAGGTCCGAGCGCCACTGCTCGTGCGAGCGCAGGGGCGTGAACGCGTCCACGTAGAGGTGATTGCGCCGGGCCGCGACATCCGCGTAGGCGGCGTTCAGCTCGGCCAGGCGGTCGTTGCGTTCGTCGTCCAGGCCCGGGGTGGGGCCGACGACCAGCACCGGGATCGAGCGCTGCGACGCGGTGTCCAGCACGTTCGCGAGGTTCAGCCGGGAACGAGCCGACGAGGAGGCATCGACGTCGAGGTCGGCGTCGGACAGGGCCACGACGAGCCGGTTCTCCACGTCGGACGAGAAGCGGCGGGAGGCCTCGGCCCACCACCGCTCGCCGAGCTCTTCGGTGGTCTCATGCGGCACGGCGAGCACGTAGTTCTCGATGCTCACCTGCGGCGCCGACGTGCGGGCGAGCACGCGGCCCCACCAGCCGATCGCACGGGGGTCCCCGGCGCCGGCCAGCAGGTGGTCGCCGACGGCGGCGATCCGGATCTGGCGAGTGTCCACTGACAGGTCCTTTCGGTGGGGCGGTGCGGCTGCGCAGCCGGCCCGGGCCTTCACGAGGCCGGGCCGGCCGCGCACGGGTGCGTACCGCGCGGATCAGGCGTCGAAGATCGCCTTCTGCAGGATCTGGGCCTCCTCGTCGTGCCGGCCCTTCGTGCCCGCCGAGGTGGCGGCACCGGCCGGACGCGAGGCCAGGCGCACATCGCGGTCCAGCTCGGGCAGCAGGGTGAGCGCCATGTAGGGCCAGGGGCCCTGGTTGGCCGGCTCGTCCTGCGCCCACACGACGTCCGCGTCCGGGTACTGGTCCAGCTGTTCCCGGATCTCGTCGAGCGGCAGCGGGTACAGCTGCTCGACGCGCACGATCGCGGTCGAGGTGTCCCCGGACTTGTCGCGGGTGGCCACCAGGTCGTAGTACAGGCGGCCCGAGACCAGCACGACGCGCTTGACGTCGGAGGCCGCGACCGAGGCGTCCGGGATCACCGGCTGGAAACGGCCCTGCGTGAAGTCCTCGACCGAGTTGGCGGCGGCCTTCAGGCGCAGCAGCTGCTTCGGCGTGAACACGACCAGCGGGCGCCGCGGCCGTGCGTAGGCCTGCTCACGCAGCAGGTGGAAGTGGTTCGCGCCCGTCGAGGGGTTCACCACGCGCATGTTGTTCTCGGCGCACATCTGCAGGAAGCGCTCGATGCGGGCCGAGGAGTGGTCCGGGCCCTGGCCCTCGTAGCCGTGCGGCAGCAGCAGCACGACCGAGGAGGTCTGCGCCCACTTCTGCTCGGCGGAGGAGATGAACTCGTCGATGACGGTCTGGGCGCCGTTGACGAAGTCGCCGAACTGCGCCTCCCACAGCACGAGCGCGTCCGAGCGCTCGACGGAGTAGCCGTACTCGAAGCCCAAGGCCGCGTACTCGGACAGCAGCGAGTTGTAGACCCAGAAGTTCGCCTGGTCCTCGGACAGGTGCTTCAGCGGGGCCCAGGTCTCGCCCGTCGCTCGGTCGTGGAACACCGAGTGGCGCTGCGTGAAGGTGCCGCGCTGCGAGTCCTGGCCGGCCAGGCGCACCGGAACGCCCTCGCTGACCAGCGAACCGAACGCCGCGAGCTCCGCGAAGCCCCAGTCGATGCCCCCGTCGACGGCCATCTTGGCGCGCTTCTCGAGCAGGGAGGTGAGCTTCGGGTGAATCGAGAAGCCCTCTGGCACGTCGAGGTGCGCTTCACCGATGCGGCGCAGCGTCTCGGGGGAGACCGCCGTCGAGCTGGGGGCCTGCGGGGCCTCGTCGCGGTCTGCGGCCGGCTCGATGCCGGAGCCGACGACCGGGATCTGGCCGGTCTGGGAGGCATGGGTCTCGGTGAACGCCTGCTCGAGCCGCTGCTGGTAGTCCTTCAGCGCCGAGTCGGCCTCGTCGTGAGTGATGTCGCCGCGGCCCACCAGGGACTCGACATACAGCCTGCGGGTCGAGCGCTTCTGCTCGATCAGGTTGTACATGCGCGGCTGGGTCATCGACGGATCATCGCCCTCGTTGTGGCCGCGGCGGCGGTAGCACACCAGGTCGATGACGACGTCCTTGTTGAACCGCTGACGGTACTCGAACGCCAGACGCGCCACGTGCACGACCGACTCCGGGTCGTCGCCGTTGACGTGGAAGATCGGTGCCTGGATCGTCTTGGCGACGTCCGTCGAGTACACGGACGAGCGGGCCGCCGACGGGGGAGTGGTGAAGCCGACCTGGTTGTTCACGATCACGTGGACCGTGCCACCGGTGCGGTAGCCCTGCAGCTGAGAGAGGTTGAGGGTCTCGTTGACCACGCCCTGGCCGGCGAACGCGGCGTCGCCGTGCACGAGGATCGGCAGCACGGAGAACGAGTCCGCGCTCTGCGAGCCGCGGTCCAAGCGGTCCTGCTTCGCGCGCACGATGCCCTCGAGCACCGGGTTCACCGCTTCCAGATGCGACGGGTTCGCGGCCAGGTACACGCCGGTGCGGTTGCCCGCGTCCGAGACGAAGGTGCCGGAGGTGCCCATGTGGTACTTCACATCGCCCGAGCCCGCGGTGCCGCCGGGGGTGGCCCCCTCGAACTCGCGGAAGATCTGCGAGTAGGTCTTCCCGGCGATGTTCGCCAGCACATTGAGACGACCGCGGTGGGCCATGCCGATGGCGACCTCGTCCAGGCCGTTGTCCGCGGCCTCGGACAGCACGCCGTCCAGCAGCGGGATCAGCGACTCGCCGCCCTCGAGGGAGAAGCGCTTCTGGCCGATGTACTTGGTCTGCAGGAAGGTCTCGAACGCCTCGGCCGCGTTGAGCCGGCCCAGGATCCGCAGCTGTTCCTCGCGGGTCGGCTTGGAGTAGGGCCGCTCGAGCTGCTCCTGGATCCACTGCCGTTCGGCCGGGTCCTGAATGTGCATGTACTCGATGCCGACGGTGCGGCAGTAGGCGTCGCGCAGCACGCCCAGGATGTTGCGCAGCGAGAGCACGTCCGAGCCGCCGAAGCCGCCGGTCGGCCAGGGGCGGTCCAGGTCCCACAGGGTCAGGCCGTGCTCACGGATGTCCAGGTCCGGGTGCGAACGCATCGTGTACTCGAGCGGGTCCGTGTCCGCCATCCGGTGACCGCGGTCGCGGTAGGCATGGATCAGCTGCTGGACGCGAGCGACCTTGCCGACCTGCTCGTCCGGGTTGACCTGCAGATCCTGCGACCAGCGCACCGGCTCGTAGGGGATGCGCAGGTCCTTGAAGACCTCGTCGTAGAACCCCTGCTCGCCCAGCAGCAAGCCGTGGACGATCTTGAGGAACTCGCCCGATCCCGCGCCCTGGATGACACGGTGGTCGTAGGTCGAGGTCAGGGTGATCGTCTTGGAGATTGCCAGATCGTTGAGGGTCTTCTCCGAGGCGCCCTGGAACGCGGCCGGGTAGGTGAGCGCGCCGACGCCGACGATCGCGGCCTGACCCTTGGACAGACGCGGCACCGAGTGCACTGTGCCGATGCCGCCCGGGTTCGTCAGCGAGACGGTCGTGCCCGCGTAGTCGTCCATCGTGAGCTTGTTGTCGCGGGCGCGCTTGACCAGGTCGTCGTACGCTTCCCAGAACTCCAGGAAGTTCTTGGTCTCGGCGGCCTTCACGTTCGGCACGACGAGGGCGCGCGTGCCGTCCGGCTTGGGCAGGTCGATCGCCAGGCCGAAGTTCACGTGCGGCGGCTCGACCATGTGCGGCTTGCCGTCGCGCTCCTCGTAGAGCACGTTCATCGAGGGCATCTGGCCGAGCGCCTTGATGAGCGCATAACCGATCAGGTGCGTGAAGGACACCTTGCCGCCACGTGAGCGGGCCAGATGGTTGTTGATGACCACGCGGTTGTCGATCAGGACCTTCGCCGGCACATCGCGCACGGTGGTGGCGGTCGGCACGGAGAGGGAGGCGTCCATGTTGGCGGCCACGGCCTTGGCCATGCCCTTCAGGACGGTCGCCTTCTCTTCCTTCTTCGTGCCGGCGCCCTGCTCGGAGGCGGTCGGCTCGGAGGGGACCGGCGTCGAGGCGCCGGTCTTCTTCTCGGCCTTCCCCGCGCCCTTGCCGGCGGCCGAGCTCTTCTTCTGCGCAGCGGGCTTGGCCGAGGAGCTCTGCTTCGCGGAGGCGGACGCCGCCGGGGCGGAGCTCTTCGTCTCAGTCGCGGCGTCCGCGGGGGCCGACGAGCGCGGGGCTGTGGCCTCGAGACGCGCGAAGATCTGGGCCCACTGCCCGTCCACAGACCCGGGGTCCGACTGGTACTTCCGGTAGATCTCGGCGACGAGGTTCTCGTTGCCGGGGAACTCCTCGGCGAGTCGGTCGGTCGTGAGTTCTGGCACGGTGTAACGCCTCTTCTCTTCGAATGCGTGGAAAGCGGTGCGCAGCGGTGTCGAAGCGCCTTCCGACCATCATAATGACCAGGACGCCGCCTCTGGCCAGATGCTCCGGCTTCCGCATCCGCCGCGCACCCGCTTTCAGTGCGACCTGTGACACACTGGTCTCATGCGCTTCCTGACCCAGCCCGTCGGCGACCTCACCTACGCCGACGTCTTCCTCGTTCCCTCGCACTCCACCGTGAGCAGTCGCATGGACGTGGACATCCGCCCCGACGACGGCACGGGCGGCGCGATCCCGCTCGTGGCGGCCAACATGACGGCGGTCTCGGGGCGGCGCATGCTCGAGACCATGGCCCGCCGAGGCGGGCTCGGGGTCCTGCCGCAGGATCTGGACATCGAGACGGTCGCAGAGACGACTCGGCGGGTGAAAGCCTCTCACCCCGTGCTCGATACGCCGTCGACCGTGTCCCCGTCCGCCGCCGTGGTGGAGGCGCTGCACCTGTTCGACACACGCGGCCACGCCGCGGTCTGCGTCGTCGACGAGGACGGGAACCTGCTCGGCACCCTCGGCCGCGACGACTGCGAGGGAGTCGACCGATTCGCGGCGGCCGGGTCCGTGATGAGCAGCCCGCCGCTGCTGCTGCACGCCGAGGACTTCCCCTCGGACCGTCAGGACGGGTCGGTCAGCCCCGAGCGCGCCCGCGCCGCGTTCGATGCGATGACCCAGGCGCAGGTGGAGTACGCCCCCGTGGTGCGGTCCACGGTCGAGGCCTCGCGCGACGGCGAGCCGCGGCGTCACCACGGACGCCTGGTCGGCGCGATGACCACCTCGGGGGCGGTGCGCTCGGCCGTGTTCACGCCGACCGTCGACGAGGACGGGGCACTGCGGGTGGGCGCGGCGATCGGCATCAACGGCCCGGTGCGTGAGAAGGCGCAGGCGCTGATCGAGGCGGGCGTCGACGTGCTCGTGGTGGACACGGCCCACGGCCATCAGCGCTCGATGCTCGAGGCGCTCGCGGCGGTGCGCTCCGTCGATCCGCCCGTGCCGGTCGTCGCCGGCAATGTCGTCACGGCCGAGGGGGTGCGGGATCTGGTTTCCGCCGGTGCGGACATCGTGAAGGTCGGCGTCGGCCCCGGCGCGATGTGCACGACCCGCATGATGACCGCCGTCGGGCGCCCGCAGTTCTCCGCCGTGCTCGAGTGTGCCGCGGCCGCCGGTGAACTCGGCCGCCATGTCTGGGCGGACGGCGGGGTCAAGCATCCGCGGGATGTGGCCCTCGCGCTCGCGGCCGGGGCCAGCCAGGTGATGATCGGCTCGTGGTTCGCCGGCACGCTGGAGTCGCCGGGGGACGTCGTCGTCGACCCGGACGGGAGCCGGTACAAGATCAGCTTCGGCATGGCCTCGGCCCGCGCCGTGCAGCACCGCACGCGTCATCACGACGCGTTCAGCCGGGCGCGCACGGCGATGTTCGAGGAGGGCGTCTCGTCCTCGCGCATGTACATCGACCCGCAGCGGCCCTCCGTGGAGGACCTGATCGACGCGATCACCTCCGGCGTCCGCTCGTCGCTGGCCTACGCCGGAGCGACCACGCTGGCGCAGTTCCGGGAGCGGGCGGTCGTCGGCGTGCAGTCCGCGGCCGGGTACGAGGAAGGCCGGCCCGTCTCCCGATCCTGGTGAGCGCCTGCCTATACTCACCTGCCATGGACTATGACAGTCGTGCCGAACCCACGACCTCGGCGCATCACCGGCGCCCGCCCCTGACCACGCCGACCCGGACGACGGGGAGGCACCGCTGAATGGACTGGCTGCTCCTGGCCGCCGGCCTGCTGCTGATCCTCGGCACCGGCTTCTTCGTGGCCGTCGAGTTCTCCATGATCGCCATCGACGTGCCCACGGTGCAGCGCATGGTCGACGACGGCGACAAGGGCGCCGAGCCGCTGCTGCGGTGCCTGAAGTCGCTCTCGACGCAGCTGTCCGCGTGCCAGTTGGGCATCACGCTGACGACTCTGCTCACCGGATACGTCATGGACCCGGCCGTCACGGCTCTGCTGCAGCCCGTGCTGGGCGGCCTCGCGCTGCCCGAGCCGGTCATGCGCACCGTCTCGCTCATCGTGTCGATGCTCGTGGCGACGCTGCTGTCGATGCTCATCGGAGAGCTGATCCCCAAGAACCTGGCGATCGCCGAGCCGATGACGCTGGGCCGCCGGTTGGCCCGGCCCCAGTTGATGTTCTCGGCTGTGTTCAAGCCGGCGATCGTGCTGCTCAACGGCTTTTCGAACAAGGTGCTGCACCGCATGGGCCTGGAGGCCAAGGAGGAGATCTCCGGCGCCCGTGGCCCCGAGGAGCTGTCCTCGCTCGTGCGGCGTTCGGCGCAGCTGGGCACCCTCGACGCGCAGACGGCGACATTCCTGGACCGCACCCTTCGCTTCGCAGACCGGACGGCCTCCGATGTGATGACCCCGCGCATCCGCATGGAGACCATCCACGAGGACGAGTCGCTGCCGGACGTCGTGGACCTCGCCCGCAGCACCGGGTACTCGCGCTTCCCCGTCATCGGTGACTCCTCGGACGACATCCGCGGCGTGCTGCACGTGAAGAAGGCCGTCGCCGTGCCGCGCGAGCGACGGGCGGACCTGACGGCGGGCTCGGTGATGTCCGACATGATCCGTGTTCCCGAGACCGTGCACCTGGACCAGCTGCTGACCGAGCTGCGCGAGGCGAACCTGCAGGTCGCCGTGGTTGTCGACGAGTACGGCGGCACCGCCGGCATGGTGACGCTCGAGGACGTGGTCGAGGAGATCGTGGGGGAGGTCGCCGACGAGCACGACCGGGTGACGCCCGGAGTGCTGCAGACCGCCTCCGGGCGCTGGTACTTCCCCGCGGACCTGCGCCCCGACGAGGTCCGAGCCCAGATTCGCGGCCTCGAGGTGCCCGAGGACGGCGCCTACGAGACGGTGGGCGGGTTCCTCATGGCCCGGCTCGGGCGCATCGCCGCGATCGGGGACGTCGTCGACGTCGACGGCGGCCGCATCAGCGTCGAGCGGATGGACGGCCGCCGGATCGAGCGGGTGCGCTTCGAGCCGGAGGGCGGCTCCACCGCCGCGCCCCGGGTGGAGGGGATGCGCGCATGAGCGACGACGTGACGGGCCTGCTCTGGCTGGGCGTGCTGCTGGCCGCCAACGCGTTCTTCGTCGGCGGCGAGTTCGCCGTGATGGGCGCACGGCGCTCGCAGATCGAACCGAAGGCGGACGCGGGATCGCGGCAGGCGAAGGTCGCCCTGTACGCGATCGAGCACGTGACGCAGATGCTCGCGGTGTGCCAGCTGGGCATCACCGTGTGCTCGCTGCTGATTCTCAACGTGTCCGAGCCGGCGCTGCACCACCTGTTGGTGGCCCCGATGCAGACGGTGGGCCTGCCGACCTCCGTCGCGGACGTGGCCGCGTTCGTGCTCGCGCTGCTGGTCGTGACGTTCCTGCACGTGACGATGGGCGAGATGGTGCCCAAAAACGCGGCGGTGTCCTTCGCCGATCGCGCCGTGATGCTGTTGGCGACGCCCCTGGTCTGGCTATCCACGGCGCTGGCTCCGCTGATCTGGGCGCTGAACTGGCTCGCGAACCTCGCCCTGCGCGCGATGCGCGTCGAGCCGAAGGAGGAGGTCGCCTCGGCCTTCACGCTCGAGGAGGTTCAGTCGATCGTTGCCGAGTCCACGCGCTCGGGAACGCTCGAGGACGAGTCCGGCGTGCTGCATTCAGCGCTGGAGTTCTCCGACCGCAGCGCCGGGGACGTCATGGTGCCCCTGGCCGATGTGGTGACCTTGCCCGAGGACGTCACTCCGCAGGCCTTCGAGTGGAACGTGGGGCGCGTGGGTTACTCGCGATTCGCGGTGGCTGACGGCACCGGCGGACTCACCGGCTACCTGCACCTGAAGGACGTGCTGACCGTCGACGCGAGCGCGTACGAGCGGCCCATCTCGGTGACCCGGATCCGCTCGCTGGCGAACGTGCGGATGGACGACGAGATCGAGGACGCCCTCGCGCTCATGCAGCGCACGGGCTCGCACCTGGCCCGTGTGATCGACGGCGGCGGCATCACCGTGGGTGTGCTGTTCCTCGAGGACGTGCTCGAGGAGCTCGTCGGCGAGATCCACGACGCCACGCAGTCGCGGCGGCGTCTGCGCCCGGTGTGACGGGGCTCGTGCCGGGTGGGCGCACGCAGCACCTCGCCGCCGGTGCTACGATGAGAATCGTTTTCATTTAATTCTCTCGCTTCGGCCCTGAAAGGTGCGTGACCTCGTGTCCGCTTCATCGTTCCGCGCCCCGGCGCGCGTACGCCGCCAGTGTGTCGGCCTCGGCGTCGTGCTCGGCGCTGCACTGCTGACCCTGACCGCCTGTGGCGGGTCCTCGGGGGCGGGCTCCGGGGGCGGCGGAGACGGTGAGGTGGTCGCGGTCGCGACGACCACGCAGATCGGCTCGGTGCTCGACGAGATCGCCCAGTGCAACGGCGGCTCCGCGACCTCCGTGATGGGTCCGGGCGACGACCCCCACGACATGGCCGTCTCCTCGCAGCAGGTGGCTGAGATGACGCAGGCCGGCCTGGTGTTCAGCAACGGTCTCGGTCTTGAGGCCGGTATGGGCTCGGCGTTGCGCAACGCGCAGGCTGACGGCGCCGAGATCATCGAGGTCGCACCCGAGGTGGACCCGCTGCCCTTCGGCACCGGTTCGCACGGCGACCATGACCACGGCGGTCACGATCACGGTCACGCGCACGCAGACCAGGACCCCCATTTCTGGATGGACGTGGCCCGCATGGCTGACGCGGCCGAGATGATGGGCGAGAGGCTCGCAGCACACAAGGACGACGAGAAGTTCGCCGAGTGCGGTCGTCAGGTCGCCGAGGACCTGCGCAGGACCGATGAGAAGGTCGCGACGATCCTCGCGCAGGTCCCCGAGGACAAGCGCACGATCATGGTGGACCACGACGCCTATGGCTACTTCGCCGACGCCTACGGCTTCGAGGTCTCCGGAATCGTGGTGCCGGGCGGCTCGACCGACGGCACTCCCTCGTCGAAGCAGATGGCCGAGCTCTCCGCCACGGTCAAGGACGGCGGCGCCGACGCGCTGCTCACATCGGCCGGTTCACCGATGGGCGAGATCGAGGCGCTCGGCGGGGAGGCCGGGGGAGAGGTGCCGGTCGTCGAGCTCTATGAGGCCGGCATCGGCCCGGAGGACTCCGAGGCCTCCACCTATCGCGACGCCATGGTGCACAACGCCCGCACGCTCGCCGAGGAGCTGGGGGCGCGATGATCGAGTGGATCATGGCCCCGTTTGAACTCGGCTTCCAGCGGCGAGCGCTGCTCGGCGGTCTCATCGCGGCCGTGATGTGCTCGGTGGTCGGGACCTGGCTGGTGCTGCGCGGCATGAGCTTCTTCGGCGACGCCTTCGTCCACGGCGTCATGCCCGGCATCGCGACAGCGGTGCTGCTCGACGGCAACGTCTACGTCGGGGCGGCTGTCGCGGCGCTCGTCATGCTCGGTGGCATCTCGCTGGTGCACCGGGCGACCACGCTCAAGGAGGACACGGGCATCGGCCTGCTGTTCGTGGGCATGATGGCCCTCGGCGTGGTCATCATCTCGACGTCGTCGTCCTACACCGGCTCGCTCACCGCGATCCTGTTCGGCGACGCCCTGGGCGTGCGGCCCGAACATCTGTGGGTGCAGGGGATCATCGCCGTGATCGTCGTGCTGGCCGCCGTCCTGCTCTACCGGCCGCTGCTGACCCTGAGCTTCTCGCCGGCCAAAGCGGTCAGCCTCGGCATGCGGCCGGGCCTGACGCACGTGCTGCTGCTCATGATGATCGGCGCGGCCGTGATTGGCTCGTTCCAGGCGGTCGGCACGGTGCTGGTCTTCGGCCTGCTCGTCGGACCGCCGGCCACCGCGGCCCTGCTGTGCCGGACGGTCCCGACGATGATGGCGACCGCCATGGTCCTGGGCGCGCTGAGCGTGAGCGCCGGCCTGGTCCTCAGCTTCCACCTGGGCACCGCCGCCTCCGCGACGATGGCCCTGGTGCCGATCCTCCTGTTCTTCGTCGTGCTCGCCGTGCGCTCCGCCGTGAGCGCGGTGCGTGGCCGACGGGGCCGCCCCGGGCCCGGCGGGTCACAGTCCGCGCTGGGCCCGGAGGCCGCCGAGCGGACCGCCACGAGGAGGGTGTCGGCATGAGGGGCGCCCGCGAGAGCTCAGATCTGCTGGCCGAGTGCGCTGACCTCGTGCTGCGGCACGGTGACCACCTGGCCGTGGACCGCTCCGACCTGACCCTGCCCAGCGGCTGCGTCGTCGCGGTGATCGGTCCCAACGGTTCGGGGAAGTCGACGCTGCTGCAGGCCCTGGCCGGTGTGCTGCACCCGGCGGCCGGCGTCGTGCGGGTCCGCGGTGAGCATGCGCGTCGGCATGCACGTCGCGTGGCCTTCGTCATGCAGTCCGTGCCGGCCCCCGAGGGCGTCCCGATGACCGTCAACGACGTCGTGACGATGGGCCGTTACGCCTCCCGCGGCTGGTTCGCGCCGCTGCGCTCGAGGGATCGGCGGATCGTGGCCGAGGCGATGGAGCGCATGGAGATTGCCGATCTGTCTCGGCGCCACCTCTGCGAGCTCTCCGGCGGTCAGCGTCAGCGCGTGCACGTCGCCCAGGGACTGGCCCAGGAACACGATGTGCTCATGCTGGACGAGCCGCTCACGGGACTGGACATCACCTCGGCCCGGACCATCGACCGGCTCATCCACGAGGAGCCAGAGCGCGGGGTCTCCGTGGTGTTCACGACGCACGATATGGCCGAGGCCCACGCCGCCGACCACGTCGTGCTGATGGACGGCCGGGTCGTCGCCTCCGGGGCGCCGACGCAGGTGCTCACCCGAGAGAACCTCGAACGCGTCTACGGGGTGGGAGCACTGCACGCGCCTCGGGGCATGTTCCTGGACGAGCCGCATGAACAGCCGGTGTCTGAGGGCCGCCGGCGCCCGCTGTCCTGACACCGTGCCCGCGCGATCGCCGCGGCGCGGTCAGTCGCGGTCGGAGCCGGCGCAGTCGGTGCACACGCCGCTGATCTCGACGGTGTGGTCCGGGTCCGCGAAACCGTGCTCGCGCGCGATGGTCGCCGCCCACTGTTCGACGTCGGGGGCGGTGATCTCCACTGTGCGCCAGCAGCGGCGGCACACCAGGTGGTGGTGGTGCTCCTGCTCCTCGCAGCGACGGTAGACCGACTCGCCGTCGTCGCGACGCAGCACGTCCACTCGGCCGGCGTCGACCTGCTGCTGCAGCGTCCGATAGACGGTGGCCAGGGAGACCCGCTCGCCGGCGTGCTGGAGATGCCCGTGCAGCTGCTGTGCGCTGACGAAGTCCTCGAGCGAGTCCAGGGCGCGGTCGACGGCGGCCTTCTGCCGCGTCGCACGGGGGCGGGAGGCGGGGGAGGGGGTACCGGAGGTGCTCACGGACGAGGGCCTTTCTGCGGGCGCAGGGACGAATTCTCAGCCTAACAGCGGGCCCGCTCAGCGGGTTCGTTCGGCGGGCCGTGCGGACGTCGCGCGGGTTGACCGCCTGAGTAGACTCCGGGGGGTGCACACAGAGATCTCAGCGTCGCAGCCCGGGCACGCCGACAGGCAGGGCCACACCGCGTCGGCCACAGCACGGGTGGATGAGCCCGCCGCGCCGCCGGTGCTGGTCGATGTCGACGTGCTCGCCGGCTGGCTGGGTGTGCCACGACCGACCCCGCCGCAGGGGGCCGGACGACGCGGCACGCACCGCTCGGAGGCCTTCGCTCGAGAGGACGATGAGCTCGGGCGCGGTCAGATCGTGCTGCTCGACGTGCGCTGGACCCCGACCGGCGGCGGCGATCACGACACCTACGTGCGCGGGCACCTGCCCGGTGCCGTCTACGTCGCGCTCGAGTCCCAGCTGGCCGGGCACGCGGGACCGCAACAGGGCAGGCACCCGCTGCCGGAGCCGGCACGCTTCGCCGAGGCCGTGCGCATGTGGGGCATCGAGGACGGGGACACCGTCGTGGTGTATGACGACGTCTCGGGCGCCTCCGCCGCGCGGGCGTGGTGGTTGCTGCGACATGCCGGCATCACGACCTCCCTGCTGCTCGACGGCGGCCTCAGCCGCTGGCGAGCGGCCGGACTGCCGTTGCAGGCCGGTGAGGTCATTCCCGCGCCCGGATCCGCGCACACCTCGTGGGGTCGCATGCCGGTCGTGGACTCGGCCGGGGCCGAGGCAGTCGCCGCCGGCGGCCTGCTGCTCGATGCGCGGTCCGCGCAGCGCTACGCCGGTCGTGACGAGCCGCTCGACCCGGTCGCCGGGCACATCCCCGGTGCCGTGAACGTTCCGGCAGATCAGCTGCTCGACGCGGACGGGCTCCTGTTGCCGCCGGCGCAGCTGAGGGAGCGTTTCGACGCTCAGGGCATGCGCGAGGATCTGCCGGTCGCGGCCTCCTGCGGCTCGGGCGTCACGGCCTGCCACACGGTGCTCGCGCTCGCCGCGGCCGGGCGTCACGGGGTGGCCCTGTACCCGGGTTCGTGGTCTGCTTGGTGTCAGAATCCCGACAATCCGGTCGCCACCGGGCCTGAGCCGGCCGGCAGCTGAGCACGCGGCGCTCGGGCCACGTCGACCGCACGGCGAGGCCGACCGTCCGTCGCCCTGCGTCGCAGTCCGTCGCTCTGTACCCGTTCGTCCCTCTGTATCCAAGGAGCCCTCATGTCCCAGCAGACCGTCTTCTCCCGCATCATTGCCGGCGAGATCCCCGGCCGGTTCGTCTGGCGGGACGAGGTGTGTGCCGCGTTCCTGGACGTCGCACCGCTGCGTCCCGGCCACACGCTGGTGGTCCCCGTCGAACCGGTGGACCGCTGGACCGATGCGCCCGCCGAGACCCTCGCCCACGTCATGCAGGTCGCCCAGGCGATCGGCGCGGCCCAGGTCGAGGCGTTCGGCTCCGCCCGCGCGGGTCTGATGGTCGCCGGCTACGAGGTGCCGCACATGCACGTGCACGTGTGGCCGTCGAACTCCATGCGCGACTTCGACACGGACCAGGTCGACCGTCACCCGGACCCCGCCGACCTCGACGCCGCCGCCGAGAAGATCCGCGCGGCGTTGCGTGCGGCCGGCCGCGGCGAGCACGTGCCGTCAGCCGGGGCCTGAGGCGGCAGCCGCTCAGCGCGCGGTCGCCGCGTCCAGCGCCTTCCGCACTCGCTTCTCGGAGACAGAGACGGCCGTGCCCAGCTCCTGGGCGAAGAACGAGACACGCAGCTCCTCGATGAGCCAGCGCACCGCGTCGAGCTCGGCCGGCAGCGGGGTCTGCGGGAACCGGGACCGGTGGGCCTGCACCGCCGCGTCGAAGTCGTCCTCGAGCTCCTGGATGAGAGCCATGTGCTGACCGTCGCGTTGGAGACGCCCACCCGCGTCCAACGAGGCCAGCCGCGACTCGATCGCCGCGAGGTAGCGCGGCAGATGCTGCAGCTGGGCCCAGCCGGTGGCCGCGACGAATCCGTCGAACACGAGCTGGTCCAGGTGCGCCTTCACGTCGGCCAGCGCCGGGGCGAGGGCCAGCGAGACCCCACCCTTGAGTCGACGACGGATCCGCGCGGCGGCGGCGAGCACCTTCTCGACCAGGGCCGTCACGAGGAACACCGTGTCGATCAGCTCCGCCCGCACCGCCTCGTGCAGGGCCCGGAATCCGGCCTCGTCGAACGGCAGGGCATCGCCGACGAGCCGGTCCACGGCCGCGGCGGTGCAATCGGCCACGAGCGCCTCGACGGAGCCGTGCGGGTTCTGGCTGAAGGTGAGCTTCTCGCGATTGTCGAGGTGATCCAGCACGTAGCGCTGGACCGAGGGTAGCGAGGCCAGCAACAGGCTAATCAGCCCGGCCCGGTGCCAGGCGGCCTGGTCCTGTGCGGTCCGTGCGACCGTGAGCCCGGCAGCGGGGGAACCGTCCTTGAGACGTTCGGGCACCAGGGTCGGGTGCCCGGTGACGCGCGGCCCGGCCCCCGCCGGGGCCTCGAGTGTCCGCGGCAGCGTGCCCAGGTCCCATGAGGTGATCCCGTGCCGTTCCCGGAAGGCCGGGGAGGGCGCCGTGTGCTCCGCCGCCCCGGCCGACCCGGGCCGATCCCGGGCGCCGCGCTCGCCCTCGCGTGCACGGCCGTCTCGGCGGCCGGCTGCGCCGCGACCGCTCCCGGGTGTCGGGGTGCCCGCCGCGGGCGGCTCGCCGGCCAGCCGGGCCGCGATCGCCGTGCGATTGGCCTCGGCGAGGCGGACCTGCAGTTCGCTGAGGTCCTGGCCGGCGCCGATCACGGCGCCACGCGAGTCCACGATCCGGTAGTCCATGCGCAGGTGCTCCGGCACGGCGGCCAGGTCCCATTCGCTCGGCTCCACGATCTGCCCGCGCAGTCGGCGCACCGCCTGACTGAGCGCCTCGGGCAGGGCGTCGTGCTCGGGGTCGGCGTCGGCCTCGAGGGCCGTGACGAGCTGGACGGCCACATCGGGGGCCGGCACCAGGTGCTTGCGCTGGGACTTCGGCAGGGCGCGGATGAGCGCGGTCACCAGCTCGACGCGCAGCCCCGGCACGAGCCAGGCGAACCGCTGTGGGTCGACCCGGCCGAGCAGCACGACGTCGATCGTGACGGTGATGCCGTCGGTGCCCGAGGCGCCGGTGGGGTCGTAGGTGTAGTCCAGCGGCAGCTGCACGCGCTCGCCGTCGAGCGGATGGTCGAAGACGGTGGGGAAGGCGTCGGCGTCGAGCTGATCGGCGGCCGTGGTCATCAGGGCGGACGGGTCGAAGTCCAGCAGCTCGGGGGTCTGGTGCCGCTGCTTCTTCCACCACGCGTCGAAATGCCGCTCCGAGACGATCGTCGCCGGCAGCCGCTCGTCGTAGAACGCGAACAGATCGTCGTCCGAGACGCGCAGGTCACGGCGGCGCAGGCGCGTCTCGAGGGCCTCGACGTCCTCGAGCGCAGCGCGGTTGCGGGCGAAGAACCGGTGCCGCGTGCGCCAGTCGCCCTCGACGAGTGCATGGCGGATGAACAGCTCACGCGCCAGCGGCGGGTCGATCCGGCCCAGACGGACGGGCCGGTCGTGGACGAGAGTGACGCCGAACAGCGTGACCTTCTCTCGCGCCATCGCCGAACCGGAGCGACGGGACCAGTGCGGCTCAGAGTGGCTGCGCTTGACCAGATCCGCGCCGACCTCTTCGACCCATTCCGGTTCGATGCGGGCGGCGGCTCGAGCCCACAGTCGCGTCGTCTCGACCAGCTCGGCGGCCATGACGAACGGATGCCGCTTCTTGAACAGCGCGGAGCCCGGGAACACCGCGAACCGGGTGCCGCGGGCGCCGGCGTAGTCGCGCCGCCGCTCGTCGTAGGAGCCGATCTGCCCGAGCAGACCGGCCAACAGCGCCTTGTGGACCTGCTCATGCCGTCCCACGGGGTCGACCGGGCCGGCCTGAACTGACACGCCCACGGGTGCGGCCATCTGGCGCAGCTGCTGGACGAGATCCTGCCACTCGCGTACCCGCAGGTAGTTGATGTGTTCGCGGCGGCACAGACGACGGAACGCGCTGGAGGAGAGCTGGCGCTGCTGCTCACGCAGGTACGACCACAGGTTCAACAGCGAGGTGAAGTCCGAGTTCTCGTCCGAGAACCGGGCATGCAACTCGTCGGCGGTCTCGCGCTGCTCGACCGGACGTTCCCGCGGGTCCTGGATCGTCATGGCGGCGGCGATGACCACCACCTCGCGCGTGCAGTCCCGCTCTCCGGCGGCCAGGATCATCCGGCCCAGGCGCGGGTCGACCGGCAGACGCGCCAGGCGGCGTCCCAGGGGCGTGATGGTGCCGGCCTCGAACGTGCGCGTGCGGCCGCGGGAGAGGGTGACGGGGCGGCCGGTGTTCAACGCCCCGAGCTCCGTCAGCGAGGTCGCGCCAGCGGAGACCTGGCGGGAGTCCGGCGGCTGCAGGAACGGAAACTCGCTGACCTGGCCGGGGGTGCGGGCGACGCCGAGCGAGAGCATCTGCAGGATCACCGAGGCCAAGGATGTCCGCAGGATCTCCGGGTCCGTGAACGCCGGACGGGCGAGGAAGTCCTCCTCCGAGTACAGGCGGATCGCGATGCCCTCCGAGGTGCGGCCGGAGCGACCCGAACGCTGGTTCGCGCTGGCCTGGGAGATCCGCTCGATCGGCAGGCGCTGCACCTTGGTGCGGTTCGAGTACCGGGAGATGCGCGCGGTGCCGGTGTCGATGACGTACTTGATGCCCGGCACGGTCAGGGAGGTCTCCGCGACGTTGGTGGCGAGCACGATGCGGCGCCGGACACCGGACGGCGCACGGCTGAACACGCGGTGCTGCTCGGCCATCGAGAGCCGGCCGTAGAGCGGGAGCACCTCGGTGCCGGAGAGGCGGCTGGTGGAGCCGACGAGTCCGGTCAGATGCTCGGCCGCGTCGCGGATCTCCCGTTCTCCGGGCAGGAACACGAGGATGTCCCCGGCCGGCTCGGCCGCGAGCTCGAGCACCGCGTCGCCGATCGCGTCGAGCGGGTCACGGGTCTGGGCCGCGTCGTCCGCATCGTCGTCGGGGTCCTCGGGCGAAGGGTCCTCGGTCAGCGGCCGGTAGCGGATCTCGACCGGGAAGGTGCGGCCGGAGACCTCGATCACCGGTGCGGGGAGGACACGCTCACCCGAGTCGAGCTCGATGGCGTTGGCGTCGGCGTCGGTGTCGGTGAGGGGGCGGCCGAAGTGGCGTGCGAAGGACTCCGGGTCGATCGTCGCCGAGGTGATGACCACCTTCAGGTCCGGGCGCTGCGGCAGGATCTGCCGCAGATAGCCGAGCAGGAAGTCGATGTTGAGGCTTCTTTCGTGGGCCTCGTCGATGATGATGACCGAGTACCGGCTCAGGAGCGGGTCGTGGGGGATCTCGGCGAGCAGGATGCCGTCGGTCATCACCTTCACCCGGGTGTCCGCCGAGGTCTCGGAGGTGAAGCGGACCTGGTAGCCGACCGTCGCGCCGATCTTCTCGTCCAGTTCCTCGGCGATGCGCTCGGCGACGGAGCGGGCCGCGATGCGTCGGGGCTGGGTGTGGCCGATGACCCCGTCCGCGTCGAGGCCGAGGGCCAGGCACATCTTGGGCAGCTGGGTCGTTTTACCCGAACCGGTCTCGCCGGCGACGATCACGACCTGGTTCTCGGCGATCGCCGCCATGATCTCCTCGCGCCGCTCGGCGACGGGGAGGTGCTCGGGGAAGGCGACGACGCGGGTGTCGGAGGCAGTGGAAGGCTCGGTCATGGCGCGGACAAGTGTACGGCGGGCGGGCCGCCGGGGCCGGGCCCGATCAGACCCACTGAACGGGGCATTATATCACGGTCGGCTCCAAATAGGGTTATGGCCGGATCTGTGTAACCCTGGAAACATGGATACGACATTCCTGTTACTCGCAATCGGCCTGTATTTCGCCGCCATGGTGGCGATCGGGCTCTATGCCTCCAAGCAGAATGACGACCTCGACGACTACATGTTGGCCGGGCGTCAGATGAAGCCGTCTGTGGCCGCCCTCTCGGCGGGCGCCTCCGACATGTCCGGCTGGCTTCTGATGGGACTGCCCGGCGCGATCTACGCCTCCGGCCTGGTTGAGGGCTGGATGGCGATCGGCCTGACGGTCGGCGCCTGGATCAACTGGAAGGTCGTCGCCCCGCGCCTGCGCTCCTACACGGAGGTCTCGGGCAACTCGATCACCATCCCCTCCTTCCTGGAGAACCGCTTCCGCGACAAGACGCATATCCTGCGGATCGTCGCCGGCGTGATCATCCTGGTATTCTTCACCTTCTACGTTTCCTCGGGCATGGTCGCCGGCGGCAAGTTCGTCGAGTCGACGTTCGGCGAGGACCTCGGCATGAATTACCTGACCGGCATGCTGATCGTCTCGGCGATTACCGTGCTCTACACCCTCTTCGGCGGTTTCCTCGGCGCCTCGTTGACCGATGTGGCCCAGGGTGTGCTGATGTTCATCGCGCTCCTTGCGGTGCCGATCACCGTCATGATCACGATGGGCGGCTGGGACGCCATCGTCGACGGCCTGCGCGCGGCCGACGCGGCCTCCGCTGCCAACGGCGAGCCGGTGAACCACTTCTCGATGATCGAGAACGCCACCCTGATCGGTGTCCTGTCCTCCCTGGCCTGGGGCCTGGGCTACTTCGGCCAGCCGCACATCATCGTGCGCTTCATGGCGCTGCGCACCCCCCAGGACGCCGCCACCGCCCGCCGCGTGGGCGTGAGCTGGATGGCCCTGTCGGTCGTCGGCGCCGTGCTGGTCGCTCTCGTGGGCATCGCCTACTTCCAGGCGAACCCGAACCGCACCCTGGATGACCCGGAGACCGTGTTCCTGGTGCTCTCGGACATCATGTTCCACCCGTTCCTGGCCGGCTTCGTGCTCGCCGCGGTGCTCGCGGCGATCATGTCGACCCTGTCGTCGCAGCTGATCGTGTGCTCCTCGGCGCTGGTCGAGGACCTGTACCGCGTGGGCGGCCGCACCGCGGCGCCGACCACCCTGCTGTGGATGGGCCGCATCGGCGTGCTGGTCATCGCGGTGATCGCCGCCCTGCTGGCGCTGAACCCGGATTCCTCGGTGCTGGACCTGGTGTCCTTCGCCTGGGCCGGCTTCGGCTCGGCGTTCGGCCCGGTCATCCTGCTGGCCCTGTACTGGGACAAGTTCACCTCGTGGGGCGCGATGGCCGCGATGGTCGTCGGTGCCGCGGTGGCCTGGTTCTGGTCGAAGGCCTCGGGGGACACCTGGGAGTGGTTCGACCTCTACGAGCTGCTGCCGGGCTTCGTGTCCGCACTGATCGTGGGTGTCCTGGTCTCCATGATCACGCAGCGTTCGCGCCGTGTGCAGGCTGCGATCACGGAGGAGTTCACCGGCGCGATCGACATCGTCAAGGGCAACGAGCAGGTCGCGGCCACTGAGCCCTCCGCCGGCGCCCAGGGCGGTGCGACCGCCGCGGGCCGCGCCTGATCCGACCGGCCTGACCCCGCCGACCGCACCCGAAGCGGTCGGTCGGCGGGGAACACGGCCCCGTATGCGCCGAGGGCGCCTCACGATCCGACCGGAGTCGTCGTGAGGCGCCCTCGCTGTGTGCGGGCAGAAGCCGTGGCGTCAGTGCTGCATCTCGCCCTGCACGGCAAAGAGGCGCTTGTTGGCGAACTCCTCGATGCCCAGCGGGCCGAGCTCGCGGCCGAAGCCCGAGCGCTTCACGCCGCCGAAAGGCAGGTTCGCGCCCATCGCCGCGTCCGTGTTCACGTTGGCCATGCCCACGTTCAGCTGCTGGGCGACGGCCTTGGCCTGCTCGGTGTCCGTCGAGAACACGGCGGATCCCAGGCCGTACTGGGAGTCATTGGCCAGCACGACGGCCTCCTCGGCCGAGGAGACCTTGTAGACCACGCTCACCAGGCCGAACAGCTCCTCGCGGTAGATCCGGTTGTCCGGCTCCACACCGGTGATCACGGCGGGGGAGACGTAGTAGCCGCCGCCCTGGGGCCCGTCGACGCGCTCGCCACCGACGTGCACGGTGGCGCCGTCGGCGCGGGCCGCCGCGACCTGCTCGACGATCGCGTCGGCAGCGGCCTCGGAGGAGAGCGGACCGAAGATGTCCGTGTCGCGCGAGGTGGGGTCGCCCGGGCGCAGAGCCTTGGTCTGCGTCACCAGCTCGTCGACGAACTCGTCGTAGACGTCGTCCATGACGATCATCCGCTTGTTCGAGTTGCAGGCCTGGCCCCAGTTGTCGAGACGGACCGTCAGGGCCTCGCGGGCCGCAGCGCGGGCGTCGCCGGCGGAGAGGACGATGTACGGGTCGGAGCCTCCGAGCTCGAGCACCGCCTTCTTCAGGTGCCGGCCGGCCTGCTCGGCCACGGCGGCCCCGGCCCGCTCCGAACCGGTCAGCGAGACGCCCTGCACGCGGTCATCCGCGATGATCGTGGAGACCTGCTCGTGCGTCGCATACAGGTTCTGGTAGACGCCGGCAGGCAGCCCCGCCTCGGCGAGGATGTCCTGGATCAGCGCGGCGCACCGCGGCGTGATCTCGGCATGCTTGAGCAGGATCGTGTTGCCCAGCACCAGGTTCGGGGCCGCGAACCGGGCCACCTGGTAGATCGGATAGTTCCACGGCATGATCCCCAGCAGCGGGCCGAGCGGCAGCTTCTGGACGACGGCCTGCTGACCGTCGAAGTCCGTGATCGGCTGGTCGGCGAGCAGCTGTTCGGCGTTGTCCGCGTAGTACGCGAAGATCTGTGCGCTGAACCGGACCTCGCCGATCGCCTCGCCCAGGCGCTTGCCCATCTCCTCGGTGACGACCCGCGCAATGTCCTTCGACCGCTCGGCGAACAGGTCCGCGGCCTTCTTCACGATCGCCGCGCGGGCGGGCAGCGGGGTGGCCGACCACGTGTCGAAGGCCGACTGCGTGGCGGCCAGGGCGTCGGTGACCTCGCCGTCTGTGGCGGTCTCGAACCGTTCGATCACGTCCCCGGTGACGGGGTTCTGTGTGCGGTAGCCCAGCTCCGCGGTGGACGGTGCGCTCATGGTGCACTCCTTCGTGTCGGTGGTCAGGACTCTCGTGCCCCGGGGCGCGTCGGCGGCCCCGGCGCCTGGCGCCCATCCTGCCTCAGTGCACCGGTTCAGCCCCAGATGCCCGAGGCCCCTCTTCGCCACGAGCCGAGCAGATGGGTGTCGACCACACCGACGGCCTCCATGAGGGCGAAGCAGGTGGTCGGCCCGACGAAGCGAAAGCCCCGTTGCTTCAAGGCACCCGCCAGAGCGCGCGACTCGTCCGAGGCGGAGGGCACCTCGTCGGCGGTACGGGGTCGCGGCGTCGCCGCCGGTTGATGGGCCCACACCAGTCCTGCCAGTCCGACGTTGGGCCGATCGCCTTCACCCGTCCACCCCGGACCGGCCCCGGGGGAGCCGACCTGCAGCGGCGTGAAGCGCTCCTGCCGGATCGCGGCCACGGCCGCGGCATTGGCCACGGCGGCGGCGATCTTCAGCCGGTTGCGGATGATCCCGGCATCCTGCAGCAGTGCCTGGCGCTCGGCCTCGCCGAACGCGGCGACGGTGTCCGGGTCGAAGCCGGCGAACACCTCACGGAAGCGAGGCCGTTTGGCCAGCACCGTGCGCCAGCTCAGCCCGGACTGGAACCCTTCCAGGGTGAGCCGTTCGTAGAGCCCGCGCTCATCCGTCACGGGCATGCCCCACTCGCGGTCGTAATACTCGCGCAGCAGCGGGCTGAGGGCGGCCCACACCGGGCGTGCCAGGCCGTCGTCGCCGGTCACGAGGTCGGCGGGCGCCGCCGCGCCCGGGGTGGTCTCATCGGTCGACATAAGCCTCACCCTAGGCCGTCTCGACGCCCACGGGTGTGGCCGCGGCCCCGTGACGGCGTCCCGGTTCAGAGCCGGTCGAGCAGCTGCCGCCAGAACGCCTTCCAGGCCGCGGCCTCCTCGGGTGAGACCACGCGGCGGTGGCCCACGGCCACGGTGGACCGCGTTGGCGCGTCCCCGCCGGCGCGGGTGGGCTTCTGGCTCACGGTGAGGTCCACGCGCGAGCCGTCGGCCAGACTCGCCCGCCAATACCGCCACTTCTGCGTGGCCGAGACACGCGGACCCTCGGCGACCGCCACCGAGCGCAGTCTCCCGGCGCCGGAGTCGATCTCCGCGGCGAGCACGGTCACGACCCGGTCGATCGCCTCGTCCAGGCCTCCGGTCACGGTGCGGGAGGCATTCGCATCGAAGGTGCCGTCCGGGCGTTGTCCGGGCAGGCGCCGTCCGAGGTGCTGCTCGTAGGCGACCGCGACGGACTGCGCCCACCACTCGGGATTGGCGCACTCCGGCGACTGCGGGTCGCGGATCTGCGCGAGCGCGAGAGCAGCGATCTCGCCGTGGGTCGGCAGCTGTTGGGCCCCGGCCGCGTCCAGCCGGACGATCCAGTCCGCCCAGACGGTTCCGGTCGCGGCGGCGATCGCCTCGGTGTTCGCCCCGCGGGCGTGCAGGTCGGAGGTGCTCATGGTGGGCACCCTAGCCGCCCCGTGGCCTGCGACGCTGCGCCGTGCCCTGTGGCTCGGCAGCGCGGCTCAGTCTCGGCCGCGCACCGTCGGCTCCGGCAGGTAGACGCTCCCGCCGGCCTCCCGGAACTCGGCTGCCTTCGCTGCCATGCCCGCCTCGGCGATCCGCGCCTGTTCCTCCGCGTCGCCGAACTCGGACCGGATGTCCTGGCTGATGCGCATGGAGCAGAACTTCGGTCCGCACATCGAGCAGAAGTGCGCCGTCTTCGCCGGCTCGGCCGGCAGGGTCTCGTCGTGGTAGTCCTCGGCCAGCTGCGGGTCCAGGGACAACCCGAACTGGTCGCGCCAGCGGAACTCGAAGCGGGCTGTGGACAGGGCGTCGTCGCGGTCGCGCGCACCGGGGTGACCCTTGGCGAGGTCCGCGGCGTGCGCGGCGATCTTGTAGGTGATCACGCCGGTCTTCACATCGTCGCGGTTGGGCAGGCCCAGGTGCTCCTTGGGCGTCACATAGCAGAGCATCGCGGTGCCGTACCGGGCGATCTCGGTGGCGCCGATCGCCGAGGTGATGTGGTCGTAGGCCGGCGCCACGTCCGTGACGAGCGGGCCCAGCGTGTAGAACGGTGCGCCGTGGCACAGCTCCTGCTGGCGCTCGACGTTCTCGCGCACCAGGTGCAGCGGGATGTGCCCGGGGCCCTCGACCATCACCTGCACATCGTGCTCCCATGCGCGCTTGGTCAGCTCGGCCAGGGTGTCCAGCTCGGCGAACTGCGCGGCGTCATTGGCGTCGGCCACCGAGCCCGGGCGCAGTCCGTCGCCCAGGGAGAACGCGACGTCGTAGCGGGTGAAGATCTCGCACAGTTCGTCGAAGTTCTCGTAGAGGAAGTTCTCCTTGTGGTGGCCCAGGCACCAGCCGGCCATGATCGAGCCGCCGCGGGAGACGATGCCCGTCACGCGGTCGGCCGAGAGCGGCACGTGCCGCAGCAGCACGCCCGCGTGGACCGTCATGTAGTCCACGCCCTGTTCGCACTGCTCGATCACGGTGTCGCGGAAGATCTCCCAGGTCAGCGCCTGGTGGTCCCCGTCGACCTTCTCGAGGGCCTGGTAGATCGGCACCGTGCCGATCGGGACGGGGGAGTTGCGCAGGATCCACTCGCGCGTGGTGTGGATGTCGTCGCCGGTGGACAGGTCCATCACCGTGTCCGCACCCCAGCGGGTGGCCCAGCGCAGCTTCGAGACCTCCTCGGCGATCGAGCTGGTCACAGCCGAGTTGCCGATGTTCGCGTTGACCTTCACCGAGAACGCCCGGCCGATGATCATCGGTTCGGACTCGGGGTGGTTCACGTTCGCCGGGATGATCGCCCGGCCGGCCGCCACCTCGGAGCGGACCAGTTCGACGTCGACGCCCTCGCGCAGCGCGACGAAGCGCATCTCCGGGGTGATCTCGCCGCGCCGGGCGTAGTGCATCTGGGTGACGCGGGCTCCCTGCCGGGCCCGCAGCGGCGCCCGGCGCTCGCCGGCCCAGTCCTGGCTCGAGGCGCCACGGCGCACGGCCGAGCGACCGTCGTCGAGCAGGGTGCGTTCCCGCCCGGGGTACTCTTCGACGTCGCCGCGCGCGGCGATCCACTCGGCGCGGTGGGCGGGCAGGCCCTGCTCGGGCGCGCAGGCCGGGCCCATGGTCCGGTAGACGGCCACGGGCTCGTTGGGCGTGCCGTCGGGGGAGTCGTCCTGGTGCACGTGGGTGACCGGCACGCGGATGCCGTGCTCGGCGTCCTCGAGCCAGCCGAGCCGGTGCGTGGGGTAGTTCTCCTGAGCGTCCACAGACGGGCTCGCCGTCGCGGCGGCCTCAGTGCGGGTGGTGTCGGTCTCGGGCGCAGACATGCGTTGCACTCTCCTTCTTCCTTCGCCGGCGTGACCCGGACAGGTTCGGACGGTGTTCGAGCGGCCTCAGCTCGATCTCAGCCCCTTGCCGTGGGGCTCCCGTGGGATGTGCGCGACGCTATCACGTGTGTGAGTCCGAGCACGCGCCGATGTGCTCGACCGGCGGGTCGGCTCGGCTCAGGTCCGCGCGGTCCGGCGCGCGCGTCGCCGGGCCGAGAGCCATGAGGCGAGCAGCAGCGCGATGATGACCAGACCCGCATAGCCGAGCACGGGGTAGACGGTGCCGATCAGGTCCGAGAACCCGATCCCGGACAGTGCCGTCGTCACCACGGCGGTGAGCACGGCGACCACCCAGAACGGCAGCCGGCGCAGGCCGGGCACGCGGCGCAGACGCTCGACGGAGCCGAACAGGCAGGACAGCGCCGTGGTGAACTGCGCCAGCAGCAGCACGACGGTGTAGACGACCGCGATCCAGCCGGCCATGCCCGCCGCGAGCTCGACCATGGGCAGGTCGGTGCGCCCGATGAGCGTGGCGTGGGCCGTCAGGGCGAACATGATCGCGCCGGCCATCACCACCAGGCCGCCAGCGCCCAGCGCCGCGCCGGCCACCAGTGTGCGCGGCGAGGCCGTGGCCGTGGCGCCCATCGGAGCGAAGACCGCGTAGGCCAGCTGGAAGTTGAACGCCACGTACAGCACGCCCGAGATCCACCACTGGTTGATCATGGGCGAGGAGTTCACCAGCGCGGCCACGTCGCCGCCGGTGCTCGGGCCCGGGTGGAGCAGGCCCCACGCGGCCACGCCCACCGCCACGACGACGATGGCCGGCACCACCACGGACTGCACCTTCATGAGCCCGGAGATGCCCGTGAGCACGGACATCACGCAGGCGGCGGCCATCAGCAGGGCCCCGACGACCCCTGGCAGGCCGAGCGCCGTGTTCAGCGCGGTGCCGGCGCCGGCCAGCATGATGACGAGCGTGCCCAGCAGCGAGGCGGTGATGGTCACGTCCGCGAACCACGTGGGCCAGCGGCGTCCGGTCGGGTTCACGATGTCGTGGATCGCGGCCGAGCGCATGCGCTGGGCCAGACGCAGGACGATCGCCGACAGCGCGAAAAACAGGGTGCCCGCGATAAGCAGCGCGGCAGTGCCCCGGACCAGGCCGAAGCTAACGAAATACTGCAGGATTTCCTGTCCGGAGGCGTAGCCGGCGCCGATGGTCGTGCCGATGAAGGTTGCGGCGATGCCGAGCGGGCCGGTGGCCCGCAGGGATCGGTCGTGCGCGTCTGACGTGTCGGGATGTGTGACCTGTGACATTCGACTACCGTCTCATGAAACGCGCCGACCATCGGCCGAATCGACGACGAGGAGCACGAGATCCATGGCTGAGCAGTGTCCCGAGCCCGTCGCCCCCTCCCGCCCGCGGGTGCTCACGATCGCCGGATCGGATTCCGGCGGCGGCGCGGGAATCCAGGCGGATCTGAAGACGGTGGCCGCGTTCGGTGGGTACGGCCTGAGCGTGCTGACGGCCGTCACAGCGCAGAACACCCAGGGAGTGCAGGCGGTCGAGGTGCTCACCCCGGACCTGGTGCGGGCCCAGCTGGACTCCGTGGCCGAGGACATCGCTTTCGACGCCGTGAAGATCGGCATGCTCGGCACGGCGGCCGTCATGGAGGAGGTGGCCGCATGGCTGGAGCGGACGCGACCGCCGCGCGTCGTGCTGGATCCGGTGATGGTGGCCACCAGCGGCGATGCGCTCACCGATTCCTCCGGGGTGGACGCCGCGCGCCTCTGGGGCCGGCTGATGGACGCCGCCGATCTGGTGACCCCCAATCTCCCGGAGTTGGCCGCCCTGCTCGGCATCGTCGACGGGGCGGGGCGAGAGGAGGGGGCGTCGGAGGGCGGGTTCCGACACTCCTGGCAACGGGCCTGCGCGGGGGCCGCTCAGCTGGCCGCCCGGCATGAGGTGGCCGTGCTGCTGAAGGGCGGGCACCTGGGCGAGGCCGCGCTCGAGGCCGACTCTCCGGGCTCCGCGGGGCCCTCGGTCGCCGCGTCGGCGCCGGGAGCCGCCCGACAGGTGCCGGACGCGATCGTCACGGCCGAGGCCGTCGACGAGGTGAGCGGCCCGCGATCGGACGTGCGTTCCACCCACGGCACCGGCTGCACGCTCTCCTCGGCGGTCGCGGTGCTCGCCGCCTGGGGCCTGGACTGGGGGAGCGCCCTGCGCCGGGCGAAGCCGTGGCTGCTTGAGGCGATGCGCGCGGGGCCGGCGCTGCAGGTCGGCGAGGCTTCGCGGGGGACGTGGCACGGGCCGGTCGACCACGGTGTTCCCACGCCGGGGTGAAGCGTCCGGCGCGATGCGCATAAGTATTCAACAGGTGAGATATTGTTGTGCCTCTGGTGAGCGCATGAGGCCTGACGGGCAGGTTCGCGGCGCTCGGCATGATCCCTGATGACCTGGACCACTCCGGAAAGGCCGGCTGCCATGACCTCTCATCCAGGCGCCCCCGGCGCGACGCCGACGCGTGCGTGGCGCGGTGCGGCGCTCGCCCGGTTCCTGATCCCCTCCCTGCTCGGGCTGGCGATGTTCGTCGTGCCCGTGCCCGACGGCGACGGCGCCGTCAGCATCCCCGTGGCCCTGTTTGCCGGGTGGCTCGGCGAGGCGCTCGCCCCCGTGCTGCCGTGGCTGGGGTTGGCGATCATCGCCGTCTCGGCTCTCGGGTCTCTGGCCGTGGCCGTGCTGCGCCCGAGCCTGGATGAGCGGCCGCTGGCGGCAGCGCTGTTCCGGGTCGGCCCGTTGTGGACCGCCCTGCGGCTGCTCGGGCTCCTCGTGGCCATCATGGTCGTCTGCCAGATCGGCCCTGAGCAGGTGTGGGGGGAGAACACCGGGGCGGTGCTGCTCGACCTGGTCACCCTGATGGTGACCGTCTTCCTCGTGGCCGGGCTGCTGATGCCCCTGCTGCTCGAGTTCGGGCTGCTCGAGTTCACCGGAACCCTGATGAAGAAGGTCATGCGGCCGCTGTTCACGGTTCCGGGCCGCTCCTCGGTGTCCTCGTTGGCGGCATGGCTCGGCGACGGGTCCATCGGCGTGCTGATGACCGGACAGCAGTACCAGAAGGGCTACTTCACGCGGCGCGAGGCGGCCGTGCTCGGAACGACCTTCAACGTCGTCTCCGTGACCTTCACCATCGTGATTGTCGGGATGCTCGACCTCATGCACATGTTCGGCCCGTTCTACGTGACGACTGTCGTCGCCGGTCTCGTGGCGGCGCTGATCATTCCGCGGATCCCGCCGCTGTCCCGGTTCTCGGACGAGCGCGCCCCCGGAGCCACCCACACCTCCGATGCGGAAGAACGGCACCAGCCCGGACCGTTGCTGCCGCGCGCGTGGCATGCGGCGCTGGACAAGGCCGCGTCAGTCACCCCCCGTGAGGCGGCGCGGATGAGCGGGGCGAACGTCCTGGAGATGTGGCTGGGCACCCTGCCGATCATCATGGCGCTGGGGACCGCGGCCGTCATGGTCGCGGAGTTCACGGACCTGTTTACGTGGCTGGGCGCCCCATTCGTCGGACTGCTGGGGGCCATGGGGATTCCCGACGCGGGCATCGCTTCCGAGGCACTGTTCATCGGCTTCGCCGACATGCTGCTGCCCGCGGTGATCGTCGAGGGCGCAGCGGAGATGACGCGCTTCGTCATCGGCGCCCTGTCCATCACGCAGCTGATCTACATGTCCGAGGTCGGCGGCCTGCTGCTGGCCTCCTCGATCCCCGTGAAGTTCCACCATCTGGTGGCCATCTTCCTGCTGCGCACCGCGATCACCCTGCCCGTGATCGTCGGGCTGGCGCATCTGTTCTACTGAGCGGTCGCTCCGGCACAGCGCCGCAGCGCCGACGGGCGAATGAATCAGGGGCCGGTCCATCGTGTGTGAACGACGGGCCGGCCCCTGGCGCTGGTGCCCCCGGCAGGATTCGAACCTGCGGCCTTCTGCTCCGGAGGCAGACGCTCTATCCCCTGAGCTACGGAGGCGGGGGTCGCCGGCGAGTCGAAGCTCGCGGCGGACTCGACAACACTACACCATCACCCCGGCGCCGTCAGCGCGGCAGCAGATCCCGCAGACGAGCGGCGGCCTCGTCGGGCTCCTCGGCGTCGGTCACGGCCCGCACGACGGCCACCCGCTCGGCGCCCGTTTCGAGCACGGTGGGAAGGCGGTCGACGTCGATGCCGCCGATCGCGAAGAAGGGGCGTGCGTTCCCGTCCTCGCGTGCCCGCCAGGCGGCGTACGCGGGCAGTTCGAGGCCCACGGCCGCGCGTGAGGGCTTCGTCGGCGTCGGCCAGACCGGTCCGGTGCAGAAGTAGTCCAGGTCTGCCTCGGCACGGGCGGCGTCCACCTGCGCGCGCGTGCGGCACGAGCGGCCCAGCAGCACGTCGGGCCCCAGCAGCGCCCGGCACTGCTGGGTGTTCAGATCGGACTGCCCGGTGTGGAACACGTCGACGCCGGCCAGGGCGGCCAGATCGGCCCGGTCGTTGGCGGCCGAGAGCGCACGATGCTCCGCGGCCAGGGCCACGAGCAGGTGCAGGGCCTCGAGCTCGACGGCGGCATCCACGCTCTTGTCTCGCACCTGAATGATGTCCACCCCGCCGGAGTAGCACGCCGTGACGAAGGCCGAGAACGCGTCGGCATCGAGTGCGCCGTCGTCGAGGAAATCCTGCAGGCCGGTGCACACGTACAACCGGGCCTCGGCGAGTCGGGCACGCCGCTCCTCGCCGCTCAGGCCCGCGCCGACGGCTCGATGACGCCGCGCGAAGCGATGGGGTCGGCAGGAGTGGGGGCTGGGGGCGTCGCCGGTGGGCAGGGCGGGCTTGCGCATGACACCACTGTGGCAGACTGTGCACCATTCCATGGGAGTCCGGGCCGGGCACGCGCTGTGCCGCACCGGGCTGAGAGGGCCGCTGAGCGACGACGAGTCCGGCGCGGCCGACCATCAGCACTCGACGCGGGTCATGCCGCCGGGAGGAGGAGCACCAGGTGCGTGCAGTGGTCGTCGGCGCCGGGGCCATCGGCCTGACCACGGCCGTGTCTCTGCGTGCCGCCGGGCACGCGGTGACGCTCATCGCCCCTGAGCTGCCGGGGCCGGGCGAGGGCCCCTCCGTCGCCCATCAGGTCCGCGGCGCCACCCACGCGGCGGCGGGCATGCTCGCGCCCGTCGGCGAGACCCAGTTCAGCCAGGACGCGCTCGGCGGGCTGCTGCACCAGGGCTGGGCCGCGTACCCCGAGCTGATCGAGCTGCTCGGTCGATTCACGGACGCGCCGACCGGCTTCCGCGCGCAGGGCTCCTGGATCGTCGCCGCGGACGCCGCAGACGCACGCGCATGGTCGCGGCTGCTCGACCATGCCGGATCCCGCGGCCGGCGGGTGGAGCCGATCGCCGTGAGCCGTCTGCGCCGGGTCGAACCGGCGCTGACCCCCGGCCTCGCTCAGGCCCACGAGGCCCCGGACGATCATCAGGTGGACCCACGGCTGCTCGTCCGCGCATGCCTGGCCGCGCTCACAGCCGAAACGGGCCCGGGCGGCGCGCCACTGCCGGAGACGGCGGGTCCGCCGGCCACGCTGCTGCCCGGCACCGTTGTCGCCGCACGGCAGCGGGGCGAGGACGCCGTGCTCGACGTCGCCGAGTCCGCAGCCGGGGCCCTGCACGCCGACGTGGCGGTCCTCGCCGCCGGTCTGGGCCACCGGGACATCGGCGGGGCGCCGGCCGAGGAGCCGCTCGCCTTGCGCCCCGTCCACGGCGACGTGCTGCGCCTGCGCGTGCGCCAGGAGCAGCTGCTGCCGGGGGAGGAGCACCTGCTCGGTCGCACCGTCCGCGCCCTGGTGGGGGGACGGCAGGTCTACCTCGTGCCTCGTGCGGACCGCACCCTCGTGGTCGGCGCCTCCTCGCGGGAGGACGGGCTGGCCGGATCCCATGCCGGGTCGGTGCTGGACCTGCTGGCGGACGCGGCCGCGGTGCTGCCGGCGGTCCGCGAGTGCGAGCTGCTCGAGGTCACCGCGGCCGCCCGACCCGGCACCCCGGACGACGCCCCGCGCGTGGCCGTGTTGCGCGGCGCCCCGAGGTTGATCGTGGCGGCGGGATTCCACCGTCACGGGATCCTGCTTGCCCCGTGGGCGGCCGAGCGGGCCGTGGACCTCGTGGACGCCATGCGGCGCGGCAGCGCCGACGACGCGGCCACCCCGCCACCCGAACCCCGACCTGCTAAGGAGAGACCTGATGACGGAACCGACGGAGACGACGCCGACGACCCCCACGACGCCGAGCAGGGACGAAACGACGCCTGAGGCGGCCGTGTCCGGCGGGGACCAGGCGCACGGGACGGGCCGGGCACGACTGCGGATCACCCTGAACGGCGAGCCCCATGACGCAGACCCCGGCACGACGGTGCGCGGCCTCGTCGAGCACGTGACCGGCCACCGGGTCGGCGACGACGGCCACCGCCCCGACGGTGGCCGCCTCGGCGTGGCCGTCGCCGTCGACGAGACCGTGGTGCCGCGGTCGCGGTGGTCCGCGCGGACGCTGGTCGACGGAGAACGCGTCGACGTCGTCACCGCGGTGCAGGGAGGCTGAACCGTGGATCAGCTGACCGCCCCCGCGCTGCGCCTCGGTGAGGTCGAACTGACGTCCCGGCTGATCATGGGCACCGGAGGCATCACCGACCTCGCCGCCCTCGAGCGTGCCCTGCGCGCCTCCGGCACGACGCTGACGACGGTGGCCCTGCGCCGCTACGCCCCGGACACGCGGGACTCCCTGATCGGCCTGCTCGACCGCCTGGGCGTCGCCGTGCTGCCCAACACCGCCGGCTGCTACACGGCCCGTGACGCCGTGCTCACCGCGCAGTTGGGCCGCGAGGCTCTGGAGACGAACCTGGTCAAAGTCGAGGTCATCGCCGACGAGCACACCCTGCTGCCCGATGTGGTCGAGACGCTCGAGGCCACCGAGCGCCTCGCGGCCGAGGGCTTCGCCGTGCTGGCCTACACGTCGGACGACCCGGCGGCGGCCGTACGACTGGAACAGGCCGGCGCGGCGGCCGTCATGCCGCTGGGCTCGCCCATCGGTTCGGGGCTCGGGGTGCTGAACCGGCACAACATCGAGCTGATCTGCGCCCGTGCCCAGGTGCCGGTCGTGCTCGACGCGGGGGTCGGCACGGCCTCCGATGCGGCGCTGGCCATGGAGGCCGGCTGCGACGCGGTCCTGGCGGCCTCGGCGATCACGCGGGCGGCGGACCCGGCCCGCATGGCGCAGGCGTGCCGGCTCGCCGTCGAAGCCGGGTACCACGCGCGTCGCGCCGGCCGCATTCCTCGCCGCGAGCACGCCCTCGCGTCCTCGCCGGCCGCCGGGCGGGTGGGACGATGACCTCGCCGGCCTCGCCTGTGCCCGCGGACCGGGCCCCGCACTCACTGGCGGAGCTGGCCGACGATCAGCTCGAGCGATTCTCTCGGCACCTCGGTCTGTCCGGGTTTGGACCCGAGGCCCAGCTGGCCCTGTTGCGCGCTCGGGTGCTTGTCGTGGGGGCCGGCGGTCTGGGCGCGCCCGTGCTGTCCTATCTGGCGGCAGCCGGCGTCGGGGAGGTCCACGTCGTGGACGACGACGTGGTCGAGCGCAGCAATCTGCACCGTCAGGTGATCCACGCCGAGTCGGACCTCGGGCGGGCCAAGACGGCCTCGGCCGCGCAGACCATGCGCGGGCTGCATCCGCAGATCCGGGTCGTGGAGCACGCCTGTCGCCTCACCGCAGACAATGCCCTGGCACTGGTCGAGGGCGTGGATCTGGTCGTCGACGGCGCCGACAACTACGCGACCCGGTACCTCGTGGCCGATGCCTGCGAGATCGCCGGAGTCCCGGTGGTGTGGGGCGCGATCCTGCGCTTCGCCGGTCAGGTGGCGCTGTTCCACCCCGGCGGCGCCCTGTACCGGGACGTGTTCCCCGAGCCGCCGGAGGCCGGCGATGCGCCCTCCTGCGCTGAGGCCGGCGTCCTCGGGGTGTTGCCGGGAATCGTCGGGTCGATCATGGCCGCCGAGACGATCAAACACCTCGCCGGGGTGGGGCAGACCCTGCGGGGCCGACTGCTGAGCCTGGACGCGCTGACCATGACGACCACGCGGCTGTCGCTCACGCCGGACCCGGACCGGCGGCCCGTGACCGACCTGGACGCGCACCGGGTGCGCGCCACCGCACGGAACACCCGTGACGCGCCCGCCGAGATCGCCCCGGCCGGACTGGCCGCCCTGCTGGCCTCCCCGGAGGCGCGCTCGGTGGCCCTGCTCGACGTGCGTGAGCCCTGGGAGCGTCGCTTCGACCGGATCCTGCCGCCGGTCGGCGTGGCCGAGGCGCATGTGCCCCTGGCCGAGCTGGAAGCCGACCCCGGCGCGTATGCCTCGGAGGCGGCGACCACGGTCGTGTACTGCGCCGCCGGAACACGGTCGGCCCGGGCGGCGGCCCGGCTCACCGCAGCCCGCCCGGGCATCGAGGTGCTCTCGCTGGCCGGCGGCCTGGACGCGTGGCGGACGCACGCCGAGCGGGGCAGCTGAGCTTCCGTAGACTGGCCCGCGTGAAACCCGAAGATCTTGCCGCCCTGCTGTCCGCCGTCCTGACCGAGGCCGTCGACGCCGGCGACCTGCCGGCCGAGCTGCGCGCCGACCTGACGCCCGAGCGCGTCAAGGTCGAGCGCCCCCGCAGCCGTGAGCACGGGGACTGGGCGACGAACGTCGCCATGCAGTTCGCCAAGCGGGCCGGCATGAACCCGCGTGAGTTCGCCGCCCTGATCGCCGAGCGCCTCACCGGTCGCGAGGGCATCGCCTCGGTCGACGTCGCCGGCCCGGGTTTCTTGAACGTCACCCTCGACGCCGCGGCCGCGGGCGAGCTGGCGCGCACGATCGTGGAGGCGGGGGCGGACTACGGGCGCAACGAGGCGCTCAGCGGTCACACCGTCAACATGGAGTTCGTGTCCGCAAACCCGACCGGGCCGCTGCACATCGGCCACACTCGCTGGGCCGCGCTCGGCGACGCGATCGCGCGTCTGCTGCGGGCCTCCGGCGCCGAGGTCACGGCCGAGTACTACGTCAACGACGCCGGCAACCAGATGAACGTGTTCGCCGACTCGGTGATCGCCCGCCTGCACGGCCGGGACGTCCCTGAGGGCGGTTATCCCGGCCAGTACGTGGCGGAGATCGCCGAGCAGGTCCGCGCGGACCACCCGGATGTCGTGGACCTCACGGACGAGGCCGCCCGCCCCGTGGTTCGCGAGGCCGCGTATCAGCTGCAGATGCAGGACATCAAGGACACCCTCACCGCATTCGGCGTGCGCTTCGACGTCTTCACCTCCGAGCGGCGCCTGCACGAGACCGGCGCCATCCAGCAGGCCGTCGATCGCCTGCGCGAGCAGGGGCACATCGAGGACCGCGACGGCGCCGTCTGGCTCAGGACCACCGTGTTCGGCGACGACAAGGACCGCGTGATGATCCGCGCCAACGGCGAGCCGACCTATTTCGCGGCCGACGCCGCCTACTACCTGGACAAGCGTGGCCGCGGCTTCCCGGAGAAGGTGTACCTGCTCGGCGCCGACCACCACGGCTATGTGGGCCGCCTCAAGGCGATCGCCGCCGCCGCCGGCGATGACCCGGAGGCGAACATCGAGATCCTCATCGGGCAGCTGATCTCCGTCAACGGCGCCAAGCTGTCCAAGCGGGCGGGCAACATCATCGAGCTCAAGGACCTCGTCGAGTGGCTCGGCCGCGACGCTCTGCGCTATGACCTGGCTCGCTACCCGGCGGACTCGCCGATCACGATCGACCCGGAGCTGCTGCGCTCGAACACCAATGACAATCCGGTCTACTACGTTCAGTACGCCCACGCTCGCGCGTGCGGCGCCGCTCGCACGGCCCAGGCGCACGGCGTGGACCGCTCCGAGTTCGACGCCTCGACGCTGACCGACCCGACCGAGTCCGAGCTGCTCGCGCAGCTGGCGGAGTTCCCCGCCGTCGTCGCCTCCGCCGCGCGCCTGCGCGAGCCGCACCGCGTGGCCCGGCATCTCGAGGTGATCGCCGGCGCCTACCACTCCTGGTACGCCGCATGCCGCATCGTGCCTCGGCCCGAACAGGACGGCAGCGCCGCCGACGTCGAGGCGGTGCACCACACCCGGCTGTGGCTCAACGACGCGACCGCCCGCGTGCTGGCCAACGGCCTGGACCTGCTCGGCGTCTCGGCTCCGGAGTCGATGTGAGCGGCGGCGGAGCCAACACCGCGTCCGGGCCGGCTGCGGCCGGCGCCGGGGTGGGCAGCCCGCTGGCGCCGGCGTGGTTGCCGGCCCCGGCCGACGCGGCCGCGGTCAATGCCGTCGGGGCCCCGCTATGGGCCAGTGGTGTCGCCCGGTCGGACGACGGCGAACTGACGGTGCAGGGGATCGGCGCCGCCGAGCTCGCCGAACGCTTCGGCACGCCGCTGCTGGTGGTGGACGAGGACGACTTCCGTGCCCGTGCCCGCGCCTTCCGGGAGGGATTCGACGCCGCCTTCGCCCAGCTGTGCGGCGGCGTGGACGTGTACTTCGCCGGCAAGTCGTTCCTCACGCTGTCCACCGCGCGGTGGGCCGCCGACGAAGGGCTGCGGGTGGACACGGCCTCCGGCGGTGAGCTGGCCATCGCGCTGCGCGCCGGAGTGGACCCGGCGCACATCGGTCTGCACGGGAACAACAAGTCCGACGCGGAGCTGCACGAAGCGCTCGAGCAGGGTGTCGGGCGGATCATCGTGGACTCGGTCGACGAGCTGCGGCACCTGGCCGCGCTCGCGGGGCGGCAGGGCCGGGTCGCCCCGGTCATGCTGCGGCTGACCCCGGGCGTGCACGCCCACACCCACGACTTCATCGCGACCGCGCACGAGGACCAGAAGTTCGGCCTGTCCCTGGCCGCCTCCGCCCAGTCCGAGGACGGCAACCTCGTCGGCCGTTCACCGGCGTCGATCGCGGTGGAGGTCGCGCTCGCCGAGCCGAGCCTGCGCCTGCTCGGCGTGCACTGCCACATCGGCTCGCAGATCTTCGAGCCCGAGGGCTTCGGCCTGGCCGCCGAGCGCGTGCTCGCGTTCCTGGCGCAGGTGCGCGACGAGCACGGCGTCGAGCTCGAGGAGCTGGACCTCGGCGGCGGACACGGCATCGCCTACACCGCCGCGGATGCCCCGCGGCCGCCGGCCCAGATCGCGGCGGCGCTCGCCGAGCACGTGGCCGCGGCCGTCGAACGACATGCGCTGGTCTGCCCGCGCCTGTCGATCGAGCCGGGGCGCGCGATCGCCGGACCGGCCGGTTTCACGCTGTACCGGGTGGGCGTGACCAAGACCGTCGACGTCGACGTCCCGGAGGGGGCCGATGCGCCGGAGCCCGCGCAAGACCGGACCGCCGCGCGTCGCTATGTGGCCGTCGACGGTGGCATGTCCGACAATCCGCGCCCGGTGCTGTATGACGCGGACTACACCGCGGTCCTCGCCTCGCGGTCCTCACAGGTCGAACCGGTGCTCTCCCGGGTGGTCGGCAAGCACTGTGAGTCGGGAGATGTCGTCGTCAAGGACGTCTACCTGCCCGGCGACGTGCGCCGCGCAGATCTGCTCGCGGTGCCCGCCACCGGCGCGTACACGCACGTGATGGGCTCGAACTACAACGCGCTGCCGCGCCCGGCGGTCGTCGCGGTCGCCTCGGGGCGCGCCCGGACGATCATCCGGCGTGAGACGGTGGATGACCTGCTGCGTCGCGAGGTCGATCCGCACACCGAGTCCGGGCCGCCCGTCGATCCCGACTCGCCGACCGGCCCCGCCGCCTGACCTGCCCGTCGACACGCCCCGGAGGACCATGACTCAGCCCACAATCCCGACCGCCCTGTCCGTCGCCCTGCTCGGCGGCGGGACCGTCGGCTCCCAGGTGGCCCGCCTGCTCACCGAGGACGCGGACCTGTTCGCCGAGCGTGTGGGCGCCCCGCTGCACCTGACCGGCATCGCGGTGCGCTCACTGGACCGACCGCGTCAGGCCGCGGTGGACCCTGCCCTCTACACCACCGACGCCGAGGCCCTCGTCGAGGACGCGGACATCGTCGTCGAGCTGATGGGCGGCATCGAGCCGGCCCGTTCGCTCATCGAGCGTGCCCTGCGCCGCGGTGCCGTGGTCGTCACCGGCAACAAGGCCCTGCTCGCCCGACACGGCGCGCAGCTGAGCGCGCTGGCCGCCGAGCACGGCGGTTCGCTTGACGGTGAGGCGGCCGTCGCCGCCGCCATCCCGATCCTCCGCCCGCTGCGCGACTCGCTGGCCGGGGACCGCGTGCACCGCGTGATGGGCATCCTCAACGGCACCACCAACTTCATCCTGGACCGCATGGACACGGACGGAGCCGCTTACGACGAGGTGCTCGCCGAGGCTCAGCGGCTCGGCTACGCCGAGGCCGATCCGACCGCCGATGTGCAGGGTCATGATGCGGCCGCCAAGGTCGCGATCCTGGCCGGCCTCGCCTTCGGCGGCAGCTTCACGATCGACCAGGTGGACTGCACCGGCATCGCGGCGATCACGGCACAGGACAGCGCCGCGGCCGCTGAGGCCGGACTCGTCGTCAAGCTGCTCGGCATCGCCGAACGTCAGGTCGACGGCGCCGTGCTGCGCGTGCACCCCACGCTCGTGCCGCGCGAGCATCCGCTGGCCGCGGTGCGTGGTGCCTTCAACGCGGTCTTCGTGGAGGCCGAGAACGCCGGAGAGCTGATGTTCTACGGCCCCGGTGCCGGCGGGCGCGAGACTGCCTCGGCGGTGCTCGGCGACGTGGTGACGGCGGCTCGCCACCGGGTGCTCGGCTCTGCGATGCGCGCGGATCGCGCGGGGGCGACGGCGGGTCCGCCGGCCCTGCCGATCACCCAGGCGAGCACGTCCGAGATGATCGTGCTGCGGGTCTGCGACGCCCCGGGCGTGCTGCGGGACGTCGCCGCGGTGTTCGCCGAGCATGACGTGTCCATCGAGGCGATGCGGCAGGGCCCCGACGCCTCGGATGACGCCGTCGCCGAGGCCGAGGGGCGCTCGTCCGTGCGTCTGCGGGTCATTACCCACCGTGCGCCACAGGCCGCGCTCGACGCCGTCGTCGCCGATCTGAGCGCCGCCGAGTCCGTCTACGAGGTCGTCTCCGTTCTCCGAGTCGAAGGAAAGTGAATCCCTGCATGGCACAGCCCTGGCGCGGCGTCGTCCGCGAATACGCCGATCGGCTCCCGGTCACCGAGTCCACCCGCGTCATCACCCTGGGCGAGGGTGGAACGCCGCTGGTGCGGGCCCCGCACCTGTCCGCGCTCGTCGACGGCGAGGTCCACATCAAGGTCGAGGGCATGAACCCGACCGGGTCCTTCAAGGACCGCGGCATGACGATGGCCATCACGGCCGCCGTGGCCGAGGGCGCGAAGGCCGTTGTGTGCGCCTCGACGGGCAACACCTCGGCCTCGGCCGCCGCCTATGCGGCGCAAGCCGGTCTGACGTGCGCGGTTCTGGTCCCCGAGGGCAAGATCTCGATGGGCAAGATGTCCCAGGCCCTCGCCCACGGGGCGCAGATCCTGCAGGTGCAGGGCAACTTCGATGATTGCCTCGAGGTGGCCCGGAAGCTGGCCGAGAGCTACCCGGTGTTCCTCGTGAACTCGGTGAATCCGTCGCGCATCGAGGGGCAGAAGACCGCGGCCTTCGAGGTCGTGGACACGCTCGGCGATGCTCCGGACTACCACCTGCTGCCGGTCGGCAACGCCGGCAACATCACCGCCTACTGGGCCGGCTACCAGGAGTACGCACGCCCCTATGTGAATCCGCATCCGGGCACGTCCGACGCCGAACTGCCGGCCGCGGCCACGAGGACCCCGACGATGTGGGGGTTCCAGGCCGCCGGCGCGGCGCCCATCGTCGCGGGCCACCCGATCGACGAGCCGGACACGATCGCCACGGCGATCCGCATCGGCAACCCCGCCTCGTGGGACCGGGCCACCGACGCCCGCGACGCCTCCGGCGGGCTGATCGCGTCGGTGACCGACGAGCAGATTCTCGAGGCCCACCGGTGGCTGTCGTCGAAGGAGGGCGTGTTCGTCGAACCGGCCTCGGCCGCCGGCGTCGCTGGACTGCTCGCCCAGCACGCGGCCGGGAATGTCCCCGCCGGCAAGACGTGGGTGATCACCGTCACCGGGCACGGGCTGAAGGATCCGCAGTGGGCGCTCAAGGGCGCCGACGGCGATGACGTCACGCCCAGGAGTGTGCCGTTCGATGTGGTGACGGTCGCCGACGCACTCGGACTGGCATGAGCCGCCCCCTCACCCCCGGGGAGCGACGGCTGCCGGTCGGTCGCGCCGTCCGCGTGCATGTGCCGGCCACCTCGGCGAACCTCGGCCCGGGCTTCGACTCCATGGGCCTGGCGCTGCAGTTGGACGACGAGGTGACGCTCGAGGTGGTCGAGGGAGTCTGGGCCGCGAGCGTCGAGGGTGAGGGTGCTGAGTCGTTGCCGACCGACGGCTCACACCTGATCCTGCGCCTGGCGCGGGAACACCTGGCCGCGCGCGGCGTCACCGTCCCGGGGCTGACTCTGCACGCCGTCAACCGGATCCCGCACGCTCGCGGGCTGGGTTCGTCCGCGGCGGCCGTCGTCGCCGCGATCGCCGGGGCGGAGGCGCTGCTGGACCCCGAGGACCGGCTCGACGCCGACGGCCTGCTCGGGGTCTGTTCCGCGCTGGAAGGGCACCCGGACAATGTGGCCCCGGCCCTGCGCGGCGGCGCGACCGTCAGCTGGAGCCGCGGAGGCGACGCCGCCGGCGAGGTCGGCACGGCGGAACTCTCCCTGCATCCCGGGGTCGTCCCGGTGGTGGCGGTGCCGGACGTCGAGGTCTCGACGCACGCCGTGCGCGCGCTGCTGCCGACGAGCGTGCCGCACGCCGAGGCCGCGGCCCAGGCCGGACGCGCCGCGCTGTTGGTGCACGCCCTGTCCCGGGAGCCACGGCTGCTGGCCGAGGCGACCGTCGATCTGCTCCACCAGGGTCCACGGTCCTCAGCGATGCCAGAGACGGCCGCGCTGATCACGCGCCTGCGCGCGGCCGGCCACGCGGCGGTGGTGTCGGGAGCGGGGCCGAGCGTGCTGGTCCTCGCACCGGGGGAGCGGGCCGCGACCACCGCCGCCGAGTATGTGCGTGAGTTGTACGCCGACTCGAGCTGCGGCTGGCGTGTGCAGGTCACGGGCATCGCGCGCGGTGGTGCTAGGGTGGAGCACGTCCGCCACGGCTGAGCGAGACTACGTCTCGCCCTGTTTCCCACGGTTTTCCGCACTGCCTGTTCGTCTCGGACCCGTTCGCGCGTCAGGCATGTCGAGTGGTGAAAGACCCCGGACGGAATCCTCTTGACACCCCGGTTTTCAGGGGCGCCGCTGCGCGCTCCGGCCGGATGCACACCCACGGCCCGCAACACCGCACGATGACGCGGTCGGGCTGCCGACGAGGGAGAAGGAAACCTTCGTGACCGAATCCATGGAACAGACCGAGCCGAACACCGGCGGCGGCCTGGCCTCGCTCAAGCTCGCCCAGCTTCAGGCCCTGGCCTCGCAGCTGGGCATCACCGGCGGCTCGCGCATGCGCAAGTCCGATCTTGTGGCCGCCATCACCGCCCACCAGCGCGGCGGTGCCGTCGCCGACCGTGAGGCGAAGAAGGCCGAGGCCGCTGCGCCGCAGCCCGAGCAGGCTGAGAAGGCCGAGCGTCCGGCCCGCCGTTCGCGTCGTGCCGAGTCCTCCGGCCAGCCGGAGCCAGCCACAGCCACCGACTCGCCGTCGACGACCGACGCCGCTGCCGGCGCTGAGAGCACCGCAGCGCAGGCTCCGGCCGATCAGCAGGTCAATGATCGCCGCTCCGATCGGTCCGAGTCGCAGCAGCGGCACGGTGACGCCGAGAAGCCCGGTTCGGACGAGAGCGACAACGACGGCGGCCGTGAGGGCCGCGGTCGCGGTCGGCGCCGCAACCGCGACCGCGATGAGAAGGGCGAGCGGAACGAACGCCACGACCGTCATGACCGGGACGAGAAGCCCGGACGCGACGAGAAGGGCGAGCGGAACGACCGCCATGACCGGGACGAGAAGTCCGGTCGCGGCGACAAGAACGAGCGCCGTCGTGACGACCGTGAGGGCAAGCGGGGCGACGACGACCAGCGCGGCGGCCGCGGGCGCAACCGCGACCGCGACGAGGAGCGACGGGGGCGTCGGGGGCGCAACCGCAATGAGCGCGGCCGGAACCGTCGTGGCCGCGGCGGCCCCGAGGTGGACGACACGGAGCTGCGCGAGGACGACGTGCTGCAGCCGGTTGCGGGCATCCTCGACGTGCTCGACAACTACGCGTTCGTTCGGACGTCCGGCTACCTGCCGGGGCAGAACGACGTGTACGTGTCGCTGTCGATGGTCAAGAAGTACGGGCTGCGCAAGGGCGACGCGGTCGTCGGTGCGATCCGCGCCCCCCGCGAGGGCGAGAAGCCGAACAACGGGGGCGGCAACCGGCAGAAGTTCAACGCGCTGGTGAAGCTCTCGGCCGTCAACGGCCAGCCGGCCGTCGAGCACCCCGAGCGCGTCGAGTTCTCCAAGCTCGTGCCGCTGTACCCGAACGAGCGCCTGCGCCTGGAGACCGACCACAAGCTCACCGGCCCCCGCGTGATCGACCTGGTCAGCCCGATCGGCAAGGGCCAGCGCGGCCTGATCGTCTCCCCGCCCAAGGCCGGCAAGACGATGGTGCTGCAGTCGATCGCCAACGCGATCACGCAGAACAACCCCGAGGTGCACCTGATGATGGTGCTCGTCGACGAACGCCCGGAGGAGGTCACCGACATGCAGCGCTCGGTGGCCGGTGAGGTCATCGCCTCGACCTTCGACCGTCCCGCCGACGACCACACGACGGTGGCCGAGCTCGCGATCGAGCGTGCCAAGCGCCTCGTGGAGATGGGGCGCGACGTCGTCGTCCTGCTGGACTCGATGACCCGGCTGGGCCGCGCGTACAACCTGTCCGCGCCCGCCTCGGGCCGCATCCTCTCCGGCGGTGTGGATTCCTCGGCGCTGTACCCGCCGAAGAAGTTCTTCGGGGCGGCCCGGAACATCGAGAACGGCGGCTCGCTGACCATCCTGGCGACCGCCCTCGTCGAGACCGGATCGCGCATGGACGAGGTGATCTTCGAGGAGTTCAAGGGCACCGGCAACATGGAGCTGCGCCTGTCGCGTCAGCTCGCCGAGCGCCGCATCTTCCCGGCCGTCGACGTCAACGCCTCGGGCACGCGCCGCGAGGAGGCGCTGCTGTCCCAGGACGAGATCAAGATCATGTGGAAGCTGCGTCGCGTGCTCTCCGGTCTGGACACGCAGCAGGCGCTCGAGCTGCTCACGAACAAGATCAAGGACACCGCGTCCAACGCGGAGTTCCTCATGCTGGTCTCCAAGACCACGCTGGGCGCCAAGGGCGAGGACTAGTCACCCGCTCCACGGCCCCGGTCACCTCGTTCTGCGAGGCGGCCGGGGCCGACGTCGTCTCCCGCCGCCGACCGTGCGTGCGCGCACCGCGGCCGCCCGCCCCGTTGGAAGGAACCGCCCGTGTTCGACTCCGTCGACCCCCTGCTCGCCGAGCACCGTGAGCTCACCGAGCGTCTCGCCGATCCGGCCGTGCATCAAGACCCGGCGCTGGCGCGGCGTCTCGGGCGCCGGTACGCCGAGCTCGGGGCGGTCGTCGCGGCGCACCGGGACTGGGCGACCGCCCGGACCGACCTGGCCGACGCTCGCGAACTCGCCCAGGAGCCGGGTGAGGACGCGGCGGTGTTCGCCGCCGAGCTGCCCGGCCTGCAGGAGCGGCACGACACGGCGGCCGAGCGGCTGCGCCGCGTGCTCATCCCGCGGGATCCGGACGACGGACGCGACGTGATCATCGAGGTCAAGGCCGGCGAGGGCGGTGCAGAGGCCGCGCTGTTCGCCGCTGACCTGGTGCGCATGTACCTGCGCTTCGCCGAATCGCGCTCCTGGAGCACGCAGGTGCTCTCGTCGACGGACTCCGAGCTGGGCGGGTACAAGGACGTGCAGGTAGCGGTGCGCGGCTCGTCCTCCGACCCGGCCGAGGGCGTGTTCGCCGCCCTGAAGTTCGAGGGCGGCGTGCACCGGGTGCAGCGCGTGCCGGCGACCGAGTCGCAGGGGCGCATCCACACCTCCGCGGCCGGCGTGCTCGTCTTCCCCGAGGCCGATGCACCCGAGGAGATCCAGATCGACCCGAACGAGGTGAAGGTCGACGTGTTCCGCTCCTCCGGCCCCGGCGGACAGTCGGTGAACACCACCGACTCCGCGGTGCGTCTGACGCACGTGCCCACCGGCATCGTCGTGTCGATGCAGAACGAGAAGTCGCAGATCCAGAACCGCGAGGCGGCGATGCGCGTGCTGCGCTCGCGTCTGCTGGACCTGCAGCGCCGCGAGCGGGAGGAGGCCGAGTCCGCGGCTCGGCACTCCCAGGTGCGCACCCTGGATCGGTCCGAGCGCGTGCGCACCTACAACTTCGGTGAGAACCGCATCGTCGACCACCGGTCCGGGTACAAGGCGTACAACCTCGACGCGGTCCTCGACGGCGCCCTCGATCCGGTCATCGAATCGCTGCAGGCCATGGACGAGGCCGAGCGCCTGGCCGCTGTGGGGCAGCAGAGCCGGGCCGAGCAGAGCGAGCCGACCGAGCGGTGCGGAGCCCGCCGGTGAGCGGCACTCCCGACTGGTCCCGGGCCGTGCGCTCGGCGACCACCCGGCTGGCCGCCGCGGGCGTGTCGAGCCCGCGCGTGGACGCCGAACTGCTCGCCGCGCAGGTGCTCGGCGTCGACCGCGGCGCCGCCGTGGCGGCCGTGCTGCGCGGTGACGCCCAGAGCGCGGCGCACGCCCGGGCCTTCGACCGCCTCGTCGACCGCCGGGCCCAGCGTGAGCCGCTGCAGCACCTCACCGGCGTCGCGGACTTCCACCGGGTGCGACTGCGGGTCGGCCCCGGTGTCTTCGTGCCCCGGCCGGAGACGGAGCTGCTCGTCGACGCGGTCCTGAGCGCGGTCGAGTCCCGTGAGGCGCCTCGGATCGCGGATTTGTGCACCGGATCGGGGGCGCTCGCCGCCGCGATCGCCGAGGCCCGACGTCGTGCGGGCCGTCCGGCGCAGGTGCACGCCGTCGAGCTCGATCCGGTGGCGCATGCCTGGGCCCGAGAGAACCTGGAGCCGCTCGGGGTGCACCTGGTCCTGGCCGACGCGGCCGACTGCTGGACCCACCTGCGTGCAGACTTCGACGCGGTGGTGGCCAATCCGCCCTATGTGCCCGCCGGCCAGGTTCCCGATCAGACCGAGGCACGAGCCGACCCGGAGATCGCGCTCTACGGCGGCGACGTCAGCGGCACACGGATTCCGCTGCGCATCGCGGCGGCGGCCTCCCGGCTGCTGCGCCCGGGCGGATTCTTCGCCATGGAACACGACGAGTCACACGCCGAGTCACTGCTCGCGTCGTTGCAGGTCACCGGGGACTGGTCGGGGCTTCGAGGTCACGAGGACCTGGCCGGGCGCCCGCGTTTCGTGACGGCGACCCGTGCGGCGACGACCAGTCGGGTCGGGGAGTGGAACAATGGCCCCCGTGACTGAGCTGATCGACGTGACCCAGACCGACTCCCTGTCCGATGCCGTCGAGCGTGCCCACGAGGCGGTGGGCCGGCGCGAGTGCGTCGTGCTCCCCACGGACACCGTCTACGGCATCGGCGCGGACGCGTTCTCGCCGCAGGCCGTCGCCGTGCTGCTTGCGGCCAAGGGCCGCGGTCGGACGATGCCCCCGCCGGTGCTCATCGGCGATCGCCGCGTCATGGACGGGTTGGCCATCGAGGTTCCGGCCGAAGCGGAGAAGCTCGCCGAACGGCACTGGCCCGGCGCGCTCACCCTGATCCTGAAGTCCCAGCCCACCCTGACGTGGGATTTGGGGGAGACCCGCGGCACCGTCGCTCTGCGCGTGCCGGACGACGCGATCGCTCGCGAGCTGCTCTACACGACCGGCCCGTTGGCGGTGTCCTCGGCGAACCGCACGGGGATGGAGGCGGCCACGACGGCTGAGCAGGCCCGCGAGATGCTCGGGGAGTCCGTGTCGGTCTACCTCGACGGCGGACCCCGCACCGAGGGTGCGCCCTCCACGATCGTGGACTGCACCGTGACCCCGTTCCGGGTGGCCCGCCAGGGTGCGATCTCCCTCGAGGTGCTGCGCGAGACCGTCCCGGACCTCGTCGCCGAGGGCGAGGAGGCGCCCGTGCCGGCTGAACGCCTGCTGCAGGAGGATGACGAGCGGCCGCAGTCTGCTGACGCCGCTCAGGGTGCGCACGCCGTAGGCGACGCCGCGCCCGAGGCTGACAGCACCCCGTCGTCGGAGTCGGCCGAGCCGCGCGGCTGAGGCGCCGCCCCGCGTCGAGCCGCTCATCCTGCGTTCCCGTCCCCACTGATCCGAGGTCCACGAACCCGCCATGCGCGCCTATCTGCTGGTCATCGCCGTCACCGCGCTGATGTGCGCGGCGGCGACCCCTGCGGTGCGCCGCCTCGCCCTGCACGGGCGGGCCTACACGCCGCGGCGGCTGCGGGACGTGCACACCCGAGCGGTTCCGAAGCTCGGTGGCATGGCGATGGTCTTCGCGGCGCTGACGGGTTTCACCGTGGCCGGCACGATCCCGTTCATGGACGGGATCTTCGCCGACTCCAGGCCGTTGCATGGACTGCTGGTCGCCCTGGGCGTCGTGGTGATCACCGGCCTCGTCGACGATCTCTGGGACCTGCGCTGGTGGGGCAAGCTGACCGGACAGATCGCCGCCGCCCTCGCCGTGGCGGTCGGTGGCATCCGCGTGGAGGCGATGCCCGTCGGGTGGATCGCCGTGGGCAGCGAGCTGGCCCAGATCGCGCTGACGGTGTTCGTCATCGTGCTGACGATGAACGCGATCAACTTCGTCGATGGGCTCGACGGGCTGGCCGCCGGCGTCGCGCTGATCGGCGGCTCCGCGTTCTTCGTGTACAGCTACCTGCTGACCCGGACGATCGACCAGTTCGACTACTCCAACCTCGCGACCCTGCTGATGGCCTTGCTTGTGGGAGCCACGGCCGGGTTTCTGCCCTACAACGTGTACCCGGCCCGCATCTTCATGGGGGAGACCGGGGCCCTGCTGATCGGCCTGTTGCTGTCCACCGCGGCCGTCGCTGTCACCGCGGACGTGGGCGCTCTCGGCGGGTTCCGCTTCCGGAACGTGCCGGCGTACATGCCGATCCTGCTGCCCCTGGCCGTGCTCGCCCTGCCCCTGCTCGACCTCGTCACTTCGGTGATCCGCCGCACGGCCCGCGGTTCCAGCCCGTTCACGGCGGACCGCGGCCACCTGCACCACAAGCTCGTCGACGGCGGCTACACCCACCCCCAGGCGGTGGCTCTGCTGTGGCTGTGGAGCTTCCTCGTCTCCTGGGGGGCGGTGTCGCTGAACTTCGTCGACGATGCGATCGTGCTGCCGGTGCTCGGGGCGGTGCTGCTCGCGACGGCCGCCGTGGTCATGCACCCCGGGCGGCGTCGGGAACGACGGCGGCGTCGTGCGCTGCGGCGCGGAGAGGACGGTCCAGCATGAGCCCGAACCCGGCAGGCGCCTCACGCCCGAGGCCGGTGCCTCGTCCCCGTCGAGGCCGTGAGAACACCCGCGGCTGGTGGGGCATCCTGCGCGCCTGCCTCGTGGTCACGGGCATGGCCGTGGCCGCGAGCACAGCAGTCTGCGCGCTCGTCGCCGGCGCCGCTGCCGCCGCATCGGCGGTGCTCGGGGGCGGACTCGTCGTGGCGCTGTCGGCCGGCACCCTGGCCGTGACGGCCTGGGCCTGGGACCACGCACGGGAGCAGGCGATCCCCCTGACCCTCGGGGCGTTCGTGCTCAAGCTGATCCTCTTCGGCGTCCTGCTTGGCGTGGTGCCGACGCCCGGTTGGGTCATGGCCGTCCCGGCCGGCGTGAGCGCACTCGTGGCCGTCGTCGTGTGGCAGGGCGCCGAGATGACTGTGTTCTCTCGCACACGTCGCCGGATCTACGACTGAGCGACCCGGTGAAACCCGCTGTCACACGCTGATTTCGTGGGCGAGAGCACCCCTGGTCGGGTCGAGCGCATCCTCACGGTTTGGTATCGTTATCTCAGATCACAATCGACGGCCAGAGCGTGCCGCCGCATGCGACCACACTCCTTTCACGGCACCGCTGCCAGCGTCTGTCCGTGCGCGGATCGGGACGCCGGGGCCGGGTTCGTCGACGCATCACTTCAGAGAGGAATCGCGTGCTATCCCTCGTGCTCGCCAGCGGCGGCTTCACCCCGCCCACCATCAGTGACGGCCACCTGCCGGAAATCTTTCCGTGGGGCGCCGAATACGAGACCGGGTTCGGCAAGCAGATGCTGCTCATCTTCCTCTCGGTGGCCCTGATCACCGGCTTCTTCATGTGGGCGATGCGCCGGCCGAAGCTGGTTCCGGGCCGCGCCCAGTGGCTCGCCGAGTCGGGCTACTCCTTCGTGCGCAACGACATCGCGAAGGACATCCTGGGCGAGAAGAACTTCAAGCAGTGGGTCCCGCTGCTGTTCGGCTTGTTCTTCTTCATCCTGGTGAACAACATCTTCGGCGCCATCCCGCTGCTGCAGCTGCCGAGCTTCTCCCACGCCGGCTCCGCCTACGCGATCGCGATCATCGTATACATCATCTGGATCGCCGTCGGCGTCCGCCATCACGGTCCTGGCTATTTCAAGCTGGCCGTCGTGCCCTCGGGCGTGCCCGGCTGGATCCTCCCGCTGCTCGTGCCGCTCGAGATCATCTCGAACTTCATCGTCCGTCCGCTGACGCACTCGCTGCGTCTGATGGCGACGATGCTCGCCGGCCACATGATCGTGATGCTCGCCGGCGCCGGCGCGGCATACCTGATCACCGAGACCGGCAACCCGATGCTCGCCGGCACCGGCGTGCTCGTCGTGATCGCCTCGGTCGCGCTCTACTTCCTCGAGCTGCTGATCATGTACCTGCAGGCGTTCGTCTTCACCCTGCTGACGGCGATCTACGTCCAGGGTGCGATCGACGCGAACGACCACTGACACAGACTTCCGGGGCGGCGCCGTCGCCCCGGGGTGGACGTCGGCGGGCAGCGCCCCGCCGGGGGACACGCAACGGCTTCCCGGGCCGCGGCACAGGCCGTGACCCGTCCGGGAACCTCCGCACAACACTGCCGGGAAGGTGTCCCGGCACTGCGAAAGGAACACAATGGAAATCCACGGCAGCCTCAACCTCATCGGCTACGGTCTGGCCTCCATCGGCTCCGCCATCGGCGTGGGCATGATCTTCGCGGCCTACATCAACGGCGTCGCCCGCCAGCCGGAGGCGCAGCGCATCCTCCAGCCGATCGCCCTGCTCGGCTTCGCCCTCGCCGAGGCCCTCGCCATTCTGGGCCTGGTCTTCGCCTTCGTCATCGGCGGCTGACTCCTGCCTCGCAGCCAGGGGCGTGAGACGGCAGCGCGCCGTCGCCGTCCCGTGAACGTAGGACTCACAGACCGAAGGATGGTTGAAACATGATCAGCTCTGCACTGATCCTCGGAGCGGCTGAGGGCGCGAACCCTCTCGTCCCGAACCCGTGGGAGATTCTCATCACCGCGGTGGGCTTCGCCGTTCTGATGTTCCTCGTCATCAAGTTCGTCGTCCCGTCCCTCGAGAAGTCCTACCAGGACCGTGTCGAGGCGATCGAGGGCGGTCTCGCCAAGGCCGAGAAGGCCCAGGCCGAGGCGAACCAGATGATGGCGGACTACGAGCAGCAGCTCGGCGACGCCCGCCAGGAGGCGAACCGCATCCGCGAGGAGGCCCGCACCGAGGCCGCCCAGATCGTGGCCGAAGCGCGCGAGCGTGCCCAGGCCGACGCGGACCGCATCACCGAGCAGGCCCACACCCAGATCGCCGCCGACCGCGCGCAGGCTTCCACGCAGCTGCGGACCGAGGTCGGCACGCTGGCCACCACCCTGGCCGGCAAGATCGTGGGCGAGTCGCTCAACGACGACGCTCGTTCCCAGCGCGTCGTGGACCGCTTCCTCGCTGACCTCGATCAGCACCAGAGCGCGGGTGTCGCCAAATGATGGCGGGCGCATCGAGGGACTCGCTGAACGCCGTGCTCACGGCGTCCGGACCGGCACTGGCCGAGGGCGGCGTGGCCCTGTCCTCTGAGCTGTTCAGCGCGCTGGACGTGCTGGACGAGCACGGTGCGCTGCGCCGCTCGCTCACGGATCCGGCCTGGAGCACCGAGCGTCGTCACGGGCTCGTCGACTCCCTGTTCGGCGGGCGTCTGACCCCCGGTGCGCTCCAGGTCCTCAAGGACCTGGCCGGCCGTCGCTGGTCGGCCGAGCGTGATCTCGGCGACGCTCTCGAGACCGTCGCGGCGCATGCGGCGGCGGCCGAGGCCGAGCGCGGCGGACATGACGGGCTGGCGGGACTGTCCCGCGAGCTCCTCGCGTTCAACCGCACCGCCGAGACCTCGCATGAGGTCCAGTGGGCCCTGACGGACCAGCAGGCGCCGGTGGAGGCGCGCAGGCGCCTGGCCGAGCGGCTGCTCGGAGCCGACTCCTCGCAGTCGGGACGCCTGCTGGTGGCGCGCGCCGTGACGGCACCGCGTGGGCGCAAGCCCTTCCGTGCCGTGCGCGAGTTCGCCGACGTCGTGGCCCAGCGCCAGCGTCAGTGGATCGCGGACGTCACCGTGGCCCGGGAGCTGGACGAGGGGCAGCGTGCACGCCTGTCCTCGGGTCTGAACCGAGCCTTCGGCCGGGACCTGGTGCTCGACGTCACCGTCGATCCCGCCGTGGTGGGCGGCATTCGCGTCCAGGTGGGCGATGACGTCATCGACGGCTCCATGTCCAACCGACTCAATGACCTCCAGCGCCGGATGGCGGCCTGAGCGCCGTCTCCGCACGGGAGAGCGAACCTACGAACCTCACGCATCATCGTCACGTCGATGATCACCAACGCAAAGAGAGCAGGGACTGCAGATGGCCGACTTGACCATCAATGCTGACGATGTCCGCAATGCCTTGAACGACTTCGCGGCATCGTACGAACCGACCGGCAACGAGCGCACCGAGGTGGGCCACGTGCTCACCGCCGCGGACGGCATCGCCCGTGTGGAGGGGCTGCCCTCCGTCATGGCGAACGAGCTGCTGCGCTTCGAGGACGGCACCCTGGGCCTGGCCCAGAACCTCGAGGCCCGCGAGATCGGCGTGGTCGTGCTGGGCGAGTTCCAGCACATCCGCGAGGGCATGCAGGTGCACCGCACCGGGGAGGTCCTCTCCGTGCCGGTGGGCGACGCCTTCATGGGCCGCGTGGTGGACCCGCTGGGCCAGCCGCTCGATGACATGGGACCGATCGAGGCCGAGGGCCGTCGTGCCCTCGAGCTGCAGGCTCCGACCGTGACCGAGCGCAAGTCGGTGCACGAGCCGCTGCAGACCGGCATGAAGGCCATCGACGCGATGATCCCGATCGGCCGCGGCCAGCGTCAGCTGATCATCGGCGACCGCCAGACCGGCAAGACCGCGATCGCCGTGGACACGATCCTGAACCAGAAGGCCAACTGGGAGTCGGGCGACGTCAACAAGCAGGTGCGCTGCGTGTACGTGGCCGTGGGCCAGAAGGCCTCGACGATCGCCGGCGTCCGCGCGACCCTCGAGGAGCACGGCGCGCTGGAGTACACCACGATCGTCGCCTCCCCGGCCTCGGACCCGGCGGGCTTCAAGTACCTGGCTCCGTACGCGGGCTCGGCCATCGGCCAGCACTGGATGTACGGCGGCAAGCACGTGCTGATCATCTTCGACGACCTGTCGAAGCAGGCCGAGGCCTACCGTGCCGTCTCCCTGCTGCTGCGTCGTCCGCCGGGACGCGAGGCCTACCCGGGCGATGTGTTCTACCTGCACTCCCGCCTGCTCGAGCGCTGCGCAAAGCTCTCGGACGAGATGGGCGCGGGCTCGATGACCGGTCTGCCGATCATCGAGACCAAGGCGAACGATGTGTCGGCCTACATCCCGACCAACGTCATCTCGATCACCGACGGCCAGATCTTCCTGCAGTCGGACCTGTTCAACGCCAACCAGCGCCCTGCCGTGGACGTGGGCATCTCGGTGTCCCGCGTCGGCGGCGCCGCGCAGGTCAAGGCCATGAAGAAGGTCTCCGGCACCCTGAAGCTGGATCTCGCCCAGTACCGCGACATGCAGGCCTTCTCGATGTTCGCCTCGGATCTGGACCCGGCCACGCGTCGTCAGCTCGCCCGCGGTGAGCGCCTCATGGAGCTGCTCAAGCAGCCGCAGTACTCGCCGTACCCGGTGGAGGAGCAGGTCGTCTCGATCTGGGCCGGCTCGAAGGGGCACCTGGACGAGGTGCCCGTCAGCGACGTGCTGCGCTTCGAGCAGGAGTTCATCGATCACCTGCGCCGCAAGGACCTGGTCCTGCCGGCCATTGCCGACACCGGCAAGATCGAGGACGACACGCTCGAGGTCCTGACCCGCGAGATCGAGGACTTCAAGAAGGGCTTCCAGCATTCGGGCAGCGACGGCGTCGCGGCCGGCACTGAGGAGCATCAGGCGATCGACTCCGGCGACGTCGCCCAGGAGCAGATCACCAAGCAGAAGCGCTGACCAGCGTGAAGTGACCGGGCGGTCCGGCGTCAGCCGGCGCCGGACCGCCCGGGCTCCACCAGGGAAAGGACCACCATGGGAGCCCAGATCCGGGTCTACCGTCAGAAGATCGCATCGACGAAGTCGATGAAGAAGATCTTCAAGGCGATGGAACTGATCGCCACGTCCCGCATCACCAAGGCGCGTGAGCGGGTCAATCAGTCGCTGCCTTACGCGAACGCCATCACGCGCGCCGTGTCGGCTGTCTCGACTCAGCACGACCTCGACCACGTGCTGACCACCGAGCCGGAGAACCCGACTCGGGCTGCCGTGCTGATCATGTCCTCGGACCGCGGTCTGGCCGGCGCCTACTCGGCGAACGTGCTGCGCAAGTCCGAGGAGCTGCTCGCTCGCCTCGCCGACGAGGGCAAAGAAGCCGATGTGTACGTCGTGGGCCGCAAGGCACAGGGCTACTTCGACTTCCGGCACCGCGAGTACAAGGGCGTGTGGACCGGTGAGACCGACGCCCCGGCCGCGGAGCGCGCCCGGGAGATCGGCGAGACGCTCGTGAACGCGTTCCTCACGGACACCTCCGCCGGCGGCGTCGACGAGATCCACATCGTCTTCACCGAGTTCGTCTCGCTCGTGAAACAGAACCCGCACGTGGTGCGTCTGCTGCCGCTGGAGATCGTCGAGAAGGACGTCTCCGAGGCGGACGAGGTGCTTCCGCTCTACGAGTTCGAGCCGGACGCGGAGGAGGTGCTCGACGCGTTGCTGCCGAAGTACATCGAGTCGCGCATCTTCAACGCGATGCTGCAGGCAGCGGCATCCGAGCTCGCGAACCGCCAGCGCGCCATGAAGTCGGCCGGTGACAACGCCTCGAGCCTCATCGACGAGTACACCTTGTTGATGAACAACGCTCGCCAGGCCGAGATCACCCAGGAGCTCACCGAGCTCATCGCCGGCGCCGACGCGCTGAACAACTCCTGAGCCAGCGGCTCCAGACGTCCAGACCCGCCATCCACACACGATTTCAGAAGTGAGAGAGATGACTGCCACCATCAACGATCAGGGCACCGGCACCTCGACCGGCGGCGCCGCCGGGCGTATCGCCCGCATCATCGGCCCCGTGATCGACGCCGAGTTCCCTCCGAACGCCATGCCCGAGGTCTATAACGCGCTGACCGCGGAGCTGACCGTCAACGGCAAGACCCGCACGATCACCTTCGAGGTCGCCCAGCACCTCGGTGACAACATGGTCCGCGCGATCTCCCTGCAGTCGACCGACGGCCTCGTCCGCGGCGCCTCGGTGCAGGACTCCGGCCAGCCGATCTCGGTGCCGGTCGGCGACGTGGTCAAGGGCCACCTGTTTAACGTCCTGGGTGACACCCTGGACATGCCGATCTCCGAGCTTGACGTGCAGGAGCGCTGGCCGATCCACCGTCCGGCCCCGAACTTCGCCGACCTCGAGGGCTCGACCGAGATGCTCGAGACGGGCATCAAGGTCATCGACCTGCTGACCCCGTACATCAAGGGCGGCAAGATCGGCCTGTTCGGCGGCGCGGGCGTGGGCAAGACCGTGCTCATCCAGGAGATGATCACCCGCGTGGCGCGCAACTTCGGCGGCACTTCGGTGTTCGCCGGCGTGGGCGAGCGCACCCGTGAGGGCAACGACCTCTGGGTCGAGATGGACGAGGCGGACGTGCTCAAGGACACCGCCCTCGTGTTCGGCCAGATGGACGAGCCGCCGGGCACCCGCCTGCGCGTGGCCCTGTCGGCTCTGACCATGGCGGAGTACTTCCGCGATGTGCAGAACCAGGACGTGCTGCTGTTCATCGACAACATCTTCCGCTTCTCGCAGGCCGGCTCCGAGGTCTCCACGCTGCTGGGCCGCATGCCCTCGGCCGTGGGTTACCAGCCGAACCTCGCGGACGAGATGGGTCTGCTGCAGGAGCGCATCACCTCGACGCGCGGCCACTCGATCACCTCGATGCAGGCCGTCTACGTCCCGGCGGACGACTACACGGACCCGGCTCCGGCCAACGTGTTCGCCCACCTGGACGCCACGACGAACCTGACCCGTGACCTCGCCTCGCGCGGTCTGTACCCGGCCGTGGACCCGCTCGCGTCGACCTCGCGCATCCTCGACCCGCAGTACGTGGGCCAGGAGCACTACGACGTGGCGACCCGCGTGAAGCAGATCCTGCAGAAGAACAAGGAGCTGCAGGACATCATCGCGATCCTCGGCGTGGACGAGCTCTCCGAGGAGGACAAGATCACCGTGGGCCGCGCCCGCAAGATCGAGCAGTTCCTCTCGCAGAACACCTACACGGCGAAGCAGTTCACCGGCGTCGAGGGCTCGACCGTCTCGATCAAGGACACCGTCGAGGGCTTCAAGGCCATCTGCGACGGCGACCTGGACCACGTCGCCGAGCAGGCGTTCTACAACGTCGGCGGCCTCGACGACGTCGAGCGCGAGTGGGCCAAGATCCAGGCCGAGGGCTGATCGGGATGGCTGAGCTGAACGTTCAGATCGTCTCCGAGGAGCGTGCCGTGTGGGAGGGGACCGCATCCTCGATCTCCGCGCGCACCATCAACGGTGAGATCGGCATCATGCCCGGCCACACCCCGCTGCTCGCCGTCCTCGGCGACGGCGAGGTCGTGGTGCGAGCCACCGACGGTCAGACCATCACGGCGCAGGCCGAGGGCGGCTTCTTCTCGGTGGACAACGACACCGTCGTGATCGCCGCGCACAGCGCCTCGCTCGGGTCGGCCGCCACGGCCTGACCCCCGCTCACCCGACGCGGACCGTCCCGACGGTCCCGGCCTCAGGCCCGACACCGGATCCGCTCCGGTGCCGGGCCTGAGGCGCGTCAGGAGGGTCTGCTGGGCCGACGTGGCCCGCTCGCCACCGGCGCACGCTCGCCACTGGCCCGGTCCTCCGGCTCAGCGTCGCCAGAGGACCCAGCCGTGGGACCGCCGCTGCTCGGGGTCCAGGCTGCGGCGGGGCACGCTCGTGACCGCGGGCACGAGGGCCTCGACCGGCGTTCCCTGACGCAGCAGGCGCAGGAACTGGGCGTCGAGACTGGACGCGCCGCCCGCGAGCGTCGGCGCTGTCCGTCCGCGGCGGTCGTCGGGCTCGCCCGGGCCGAGGCACGGCACGGCGTCGCGACTGTGCAGCAGGGCGTGGCCGAGGCGCAGGGAGGCGTCGTCACCGGCTCCGGTGGCGGCCACCGCGTCGGAGACCAACAGCAGCGCCCCGCGCAGGGACCGATCGCCCAGCAGCGCGGCCACCAGAGCGTCATCGACGTGGACGCCGTCGGCGATGAGCTCGAGTCGGGCGTGCCCGGCTCGGCCGGCGGCGAGGGCCGACGGCACCGGTCCGGGATCGCGGTGGTGGAAGCCGCGCATCGCGTTGAACAGGTGCGTCACCACGGTGTTCGCGTCGGCCTCGTCGCGGTGATCTCCGCCATCGGCGGCAGCCGCGAGGGCGCCGGCCATGGTCGGCATGTCGGCGTCGGTGTGCCCCGGGCAGGCGAGCACGCCGCGGCCGCGCAACTGTGCGGCCAGCTCCGCCGCGCCGTCCAGTTCTGGGGCGTAGGTCATGGCGCGCAGCAGACCTCGGGGCAGCCCGTCCAGCCACGCGCGGAGGCGCCGCCCGGCACGGCTGCGGGGCTGCAGCAGCACCGATGACGGGTGCGCACCGGCGCGGTCGGGGGAGAGGAACGGGCCCTCGAGGTGCACCCCGGCCAGCAGCCCGCGCCGCCACAGGGGCTCGAGCCGGGCCACCGCGCAGACCGTCTGCTCCTCGGCCAGTGACGGCAGCGAGCCGATCACGTGTTCCACACCGGCGGCCCGCCGAGCGCGCAGCCAGTGCTCGGCCTGCTCGGTCCAACAGGTGGCCAGGTCGACGCCGGCACCGCCGTGGACGTGATGGTCCATCAGGGACGGGGTCAGCAGCAGCGACTCGTCCCGCTCAGCCCGTGCCACCCCGGCCTCGGCGCTCGCGGCCGGAGACCATCCGGTGACGCGGCCGTCCTCGACCCGCACGAGGGCCTCGCCGAGCGGGGAGCCCGGTCGCCCGTCGTGCATCGGCACGCGGACGTCGTGCACCGGAGCGGCGCCGACGACGACCAGGGACTCAGAACAGGCGTGAGTCCGCATCGTCCACCCCGCGCATCGCGTCGTAGTCCAGGGTGAGGCAGCGGATCCCGCGGTCCTCGGCCAACGTCCGGGCCTGCGGCTTGATCTGCTGGGCGGCGAAGACCCCGCGCACCGGTGCCAGACGAGGGTCGCGGTTCATCAGTTCCAGGTAGCGGCTGAGCTGTTCGACGCCGTCGATATCGCCGCGGCGCTTGAGCTCGACGGCCACCGTCGCGCCCTCGGAATCACGGGCGAGGATGTCGACCGGGCCGATCGCCGTCATGTATTCGCGCCGCACGAGCGTGTACCCGTCGCCGAGCGTCTCGATCTGCTCGGCCAGCAGGCGCTGCAGGTCGGCCTCGACACCGTCCTTGACCAGGCCGGGGTCGATGCCGAGGTCGTGGGAGACGTCGGAGTGGATCGTGTGCAGCAGCACGGTCAGCCGGTCGTCGGACTTCTTGGCTTGCACGCGCCACACCTCGGTCGCGCCCTGTGCGGCCTGGTCCTCCGAGGGCTGCTCGACGTGCAGTGTGGCCGGCGGCGACATCCAGTTCAGCGGCTTGTAGGAACCGCCGTCGGAGTGCACGAGGACGGAGCCATCGGCCTTGACCATCAGCAGGCGGGTCGCGGCGGGAAGGTGGGCGTTCAGCCGGCCTTCGTAGGTCACGGAACAGTGGGCAATCACCAGACGCACCGGACCAGTGTACGGGCCGGTTCCTGCAGGGCCCGTCCGGGCTGTGCCACGATGGGCCGCGTGCCTCGCAAGAACTCGCGCCGCCGCCGCGGCACCCGTACGCCGGCCCCGGGAGCGGGACGCCGTCCCGCCGGACCGGGACGCGCTGACGCACTCGAGGCGATGCTGGGCATCGACACCGGCTACAGCCATGATCTGGCCGGCGACGGTGGCTGGCACGTGCGGCAGATCCCGGCGTGGCGGGCTGTGAAGGACTACACCTGCCCCGGATGCGGCCGCACCATCCGTCAGGGCGTGGCGCATCTGGTCGCGTGGCGCAGCGACTGGATCATGGGCGATGAGGAGGCGGCCGCCGACCGCCGCCATTGGCACCCGGTGTGCTGGCGGACCCGCCCGACGCGCTGAGCGCGCGCTGCCTCAGCGGCGGTCCTGCCGGGGGATGAACACCTCGCGCAGCAGCAGCATGACGGCCGCGGCCGTCGGGATCGCCATGAGCGCGCCGAGCACGCCCAGCAGCGTGCCGCCGGCGATCACGGCGATGACGGCGACGGTCGCGGGCACGGCGACGGCGCGTCGCATCACGCGGGGGGAGACCACGTAGGCCTCGATCTGCAGGTACAGGAAGTAGATGGCCGCGAACACGGCGGCGGTCTGCCAGGAGACGGTCAGCGAGATCAACGTGAGCAGGATGCCGCCGAGCATGGCCCCGACCAGCGGGACGAACGCGAACAGGGCCGCCACGAACGCCAACAGCGCGGGGAACGGCGCGCCGACGATCATCAGGGCGATGAACGCGACCACGCCGTTGAGCAGCGCCACGAGGGACTGGCCCATCACGTAGTGGCCGACTGAGGAGGTGATTTCCTCTGCGAGGTACTCCACGCGGGCTCGCTTGGAGTGCGGGGCCAGCCGGTAGGCCCAGTACTTGATGTGCGGCAGCGAGGCGAGGAAGTAGAGCGTGAGCACGAGGATCACGATCGTCGAGCTGACCGCGTTCATCAGGGCCGTGCCGATGCCGACGAACGTGGTGGCCAGTCGCTCTGGGTCGCCGCCGGCGCCGCCTCCCGCCAGCTGCGCCTGGATGGCCTCCTGCACGTGGAACTGGCGGTCCAGCTCTTGGAACCAGGCGGACGCCATGATCTCGTCGATCGTTCCCGGCAGGCCCTGCACGAACTGGGTGCCCTGGTCGATCACCGTCGGCACGAGCAGCGCGAGGAATGCCGCGAGCAGGGCGGCCAGGCCGAGCACGGCGGCGCTCACGCCGACCCCGCGCGGGGCTCCCCAGGACTCGAAGCGGCGCACGATCGGGTCCAGGCCGAGGGCGATGAACAGCGAGGCCATGATCCACACCAGCAGCTGCTGGTTGGCGGAGATGACCGTGAAGATCACCAGCGCCAGGCCGACGCCCGTGGTCAGAAGGAATCCGAGGGCCACGGGCGAGCCGAACTGCAGCCCGCTGTGCGGACGGTCGTGACGATCAACCGGCCGGGCCGGGTCGCCGTACCCGGCCGGTTCCTGACCGTCCTCGTCCGTCGGGGCCGGAGCCACGGCCCGGTCGTGACACTCCTGCACCGTGAAGGTCGGCCGAGGACGCGCAGGGTTGAGCCGGCGCGCCCGCTCGAGCAGCCGTGCCGTCCGAGAGGCGGGCGCGCGGTCACCGGGGAGGGAGTCGCCGTGCTGGTCCACACCGGACAGGGTACGGGAGGGCGCCCACCGGGAGCCCGCGCCCGTCCGCCCGCGGAGCAGCGCCCCGCGGACCGGAACTGCCGCGTCCGCGCCGATGAGGCGACGGACGGGGCCGCCAGGCGCTAGCGTGGGCCCTCGGACCACGTGGAGCACGTCAAGGAGTCACACTGCCATGCCGACGAACACCCCTCAGCCCTCGCGCTCCGGCGCGGACCCGATGAGCCGAGCCGCGAGCCTGCGCGGCGCGGTGGACCTGTCGAGCCTGGCCGGGCCCGCCCCCGCCGCGGCAGCCGGTCCTGCCGCGGGTGCCGAGGCGGCCGGTCAGGCCGGTTCCGCCGACGGGTCCTGGGTCATCGGGCAGGCCGACCAGCAGGTGCTGCAGCAGCTCGTGCAGCTCTCCGCTCAGGTGCCAGTGCTGGTGCACCTGGATCTGCCCGGTGATGAGTCGTCGCAGCAGCTCTTCGACGTCTTCGCCGATGCCGTCGACGCCCAGGGCGGCCGCATGGTCATGGCCCGCGTCGACGCGCAGGCGCAGCCGCAGCTGCTGCAGGCGTTCGGCCTGCAGGCCGGGCCCGCCGTCGTCGGGCTCGTGGGGGGTCAGCCGGTGCCGTTGGTCAACCAGCCGGTACCCGCGGACGTCGTGCAGGATCTGATGGGCCAGATTCTGCAGGTCGCTCAGCAGAACGGGGTCTCGGGGCAGGTTCCGCCCGTCGCCGAGTCCCGTCCGGGCGCCCAGGACCCTGAGCCGGCCCCGATCCCCGAATCGCACCGGGCCGCCCACGAGGCGCTTGCGAATGACGATGCGCAGGGCGCCGTCGCGGCGTGGGAGAAGGCCCTCAACGAGAACCCGGCCGACGAGGCCGCTGTGCAGGGTCTGGCCGCGGCGAAGCTGATGGTGCGCACGCAGCACGCCGATCTCGCCGCCGCGCGCGAGGCGGCGGCGCAGAACCCGGACGATGTGGACGCGCAGATCGCCGTCGCGGACCTGGACGTGCTCGGCGGGCACGTCGAGGACGCGTTCTCACGCCTGGTGCGGTTCATCAGCGCGCACCGTGACGAGCACCGCGAGACAGCCCGTCAGCACCTGGTGGAGCTGTACACGGTCGTCGGGGGAGAGGACCCGCGGGTGAACACGTCGCGTCGGCAGTTGGCCATGGCCCTGTTCTGAGCCGGCGCGTCGGGGGCGGGGACCGGTCGCGTTCGCGCGGTGCGGCGCTGATACGGTGCGACCATGCGCGCCGAGAATGCCCCGGATCCTGACCTGGCCCTCGTCACGAGGGGACTGACCAAGCGCTTCGGCGAGAAGGAGGCCGTCGCGGGGCTGGACCTCGACGTGCCGGCCGGCTCGTTCTACGGCGTGGTCGGCCCCAACGGCGCCGGCAAGACCACCGCCCTGTCCATGGCGACGGGCTTGCTGCGCCCGGACCACGGACGCGCGTGGATCCACGGTGTCGACATGTGGGCCGACCCGCTCGAGGCGAAGTCCCGCGTCGGCGTCCTGGCCGACGGCGTGCGCACCTTCGACCGCCTCTCCGGTGCCCAGCTGATCACCTACTCGGGGCTGCTGCACGGCCTCGACGCGGAGACCGTCGCCCGCCGCACCGAGGACCTGCTGCGGGTGATGGACCTGCAGGAGGCCGGGCGGAAGCTGGTCGTGGACTACTCGGCGGGCATGACAAAGAAGGTCTCGCTGGCCGCGGCCATGATCCACGCGCCCGAGCTGCTCGTGCTCGACGAGCCGTTCGAGGCCGTCGACCCGGTCTCTGCGGCGAACATCCGCGACATCCTGGCCGACTACGCCGACCGGGGCGGCACCGTGATCGTCTCGAGCCACGTGATGGACCTGGTGCAGCGCATGTGCACGCACGTCGCGGTGATCGCCGACGGGCGGCTGCGCGCGGCCGGCACGGTCGACGAGGTGCGCGATGGCCGCGACCTCGAGGACCGCTTCGTGGACCTGGTTGGCGGGCGGCACACGGGCGAGGGGCTGGCCTGGCTGTGATGCGCACCGTCGCGACCCTGATACGCCTGCGCTGGGCCCTGACCGTCAACAGCTGGCGCAAGTCCACCGCCACGCTCGTGCTGAGCATTCTGGGCGCCTTGTACTTCGGCGGCCTGGCTCTGATGGTCGTCGTCTCGCTGCTGCTCGGCCTGCCCGGGGTCGACCACGGCGTGCGTGCGGCCGTCACGATCGGCGCCGCCTCGGGCGTCGTCCTCGCCTGGGCGGTCCTGCCTCCGGTGCTCACGGGCGTCGACGCGACGCTCGACCCGCGCAGCTTCCAGATGTTCCCGCTGCGTCGTGTGCCGCTGGTGACCGGTCTGGCCGTCGGCGCGCTGACGACGCCGATCGGCGTGTGCACGCTGCTGGTCTTGCTGGGCGTGGCCGCCTCTTGGTGGGACGTGCCCGGGGCCCTGCCCGTCGCCCTGGTCGGCGCCGGCGTGACGGCCGTGACCGCCGTGTGCCTGGGCTACGGCCTGACGGGCCTGCTCTCGGCGTACACCGGTCAGCGCCGCGTGCGCGAGGTCATCTCGCTGGTGCTGTTCGTGCCGCTGATGCTCGGCGGCATTCTCATCAGCCAGGCGGTCGAGTCGCTCGCACAGATCGCCTCCGTGCTGCCCGCGGTCGCCGAGGCACTGGCCTGGACGCCGCTCGGCGCGGGCCTGGGCGCGGGCTCGGCCGCCGCCGGCGGTTCATTCGGCCTGGCGGCGGTGCGGCTGCTCGTCGCCCTGGGCTGGTGCGCGGGCGCCGTCTGGCTGTGGACGCTCGCCCTGCGGCGGATCGTCGAGCCCGTCACGGTCGTCGGCGCGAGGACGCGACCCGCCGGTGTGAGCGAGTCTCGACCGCTGCGCTGGCTCGGCCGGCCGGCCGCCGGACCCGTGACGGCCATCGCCGCGCGCTGCCAGGTGTACTGGCTTAAGGACCCCCGGTACTCCGCCTCGCTCGTGGCTCTGCCTCTGCTGGCCGTCATGATGGTCTGGTTCTCCCAGAGCGCCGCGGGTCCCGGCGCGATGCTGCTTTTCTTCCTGCCGCCGCTGGTCGCCTGGTCCCTGGGCTTCGCGATCAGCGCGGACATCGCCTACGACAACACGGCCTTCCACCTGCACATGGTCTCTGCCGTGGCTGGGGTACACGACCGGGCCGGACGCGCGCTCGCCGTCGCCCCGGGCGGGGTGAGCGCCACGGTGCTCACGAGCCTGTTCGCCGCGGGATTGGCGGACGCGTGGCACCACCTGCCCGCGCTGCTGGGCTTGAGCCTCGGCACCTTCGCGGTGATGCTCGGCCTGGCCTCGTTCGTCTCGGCCCGGTTCGTGTACCCGGTGCAGAAGCCGGGCGAGAGCCCGTTCGCGACGCCTCAGGGCTCGATGATGCGCACGGCCCTGGTGCAGGTCGCCACCATGGCGGTCAGCGCTCTGCTGACCCTGCCGATGCTCGGCCTCGCCGTCGCCTATGCGGTGACGCAGGCGGCATGGCTCGGCTGGGCGACCGGGGTGTTCTGCCTGCTCTGGGGCGCGGCGGCGCTGTGGCTGGGCATCCGCCTCGGCGGACGGTGGCTCGATCGGTGCCAGGCCGAGACCTTCCAGGCCGTGCAGTCGTTCTGAGCCGACCGTGCCGCCGCCCTCGGCAGTGGCCTCGGCGGCGCGGCGTCGTAGAATCGACCGCATGACTGGCATCGCTGAGTTCGTGACGACCCCCCGCAGCAGCCTCGACTCCGTCTCGGCCCCGGCCGGCGGCGGCACCTCGGTGCTCGACCGTGAGGAGCAGCTGCAGAACGTCGAGCCCGGCGATCACGAGCGTTTCGCGCACTACGTCCGCAAGGAGAAGATCACCGAGTCGGCCGTGACCGGTGAGCCCGTGATCGCTCTGTGCGGCAAGGTGTGGGTGCCCGGCCGGGACCCGCAGCGTTTCCCGGTGTGCCCGCAGTGCAAGGAGATCTACGACGGTCTGCGCGAGCCGCAGGACGGCGGGGGCGACTCGGGCGGTTCGGGTCGTCGGGGCGGTTTCTTCGGCCGCGGTCGTCGCTGATCCGCGCCGGTTGATGAGTCAGAACTCTCCCGAGGCGCTCTTCCACGTCGGCGAGGACCTGCCCCCGGCCATGCCGGAGCGGGCGGCCTGGGGCACGGCCCCCAAGCTGCGCCAGTGGCAGCAGGAGGCGCTGGAGAAGTACCTGTCGGAGGCCCCGCGGGACTTCTTGGCCGTCGCCACCCCCGGAGCCGGCAAGACGACGTTCGCGCTGCGCGTCGCCAAGATCCTGGTGGACTCTGGTGTCGTGCGCCGCGTGACCGTCGTCGCGCCCACGGACCACCTCAAGCGGCAGTGGGCGGACAACGCGGCGCGGGTGGGTCTGGCGATCGACCCGAACTTCAAGAACTCCGACGGGCGCCACGGCGCCGAGTACATCGGCGTCGCGCTGACCTACGCGCAGGTGGCGAACAAGCCCGTGCTGCACCGCAACCGGACCGAGGCCGAGAAGACCCTCGTGATCCTCGATGAGATCCACCACGGCGGTGACGCGCTGAGCTGGGGCGACGGCATCCGCGAGGCGTTCGACCCGGCGACCCGTCGGCTGGCGCTGACCGGTACGCCGTTCCGCTCGGACACGGCGACGATCCCGTTCGTCGAGTACGTCGAGGGCCAGGACGGCATCCACCGGTCGAAGGCGGACTACACATACGGCTACGGTCCGGCGCTGCGAGACAACGTCGTGCGCCCCGTGATCTTCATGGCGTATTCGGGCCAGATGCGCTGGCAGACCTCGACGGGCGAGGTGATGGAGGCCCAGCTCGGTGAGGCGGCGACGAAGGCCATCACGAACTCGGCGTGGCGCACCGCCCTCGACCCGCAGGGTGAGTGGATCCCGGCGGTGCTGCGCGGCGCCGATCGCCGGCTGAGCGAGGTGCGTCAGCGCGTACCCGACGCCGGTGGGCTGGTGATCGCCTCGGACCACGAGGACGCGCGCGCCTACGCCGCCCAGCTGGAGGCGCTGACCGGGCAGAAGCCGGCACTGATCCTCTCCGACGACAAGGGCGCCTCCGAGCGCATCGAACAGTTCTCTGAGTCCGATGAGCGGTGGATGGTCGCGGTCCGCATGGTCTCCGAGGGCGTCGACGTGCCCCGGCTGTGCGTGGGCGTGTACGCGACGAGCACCTCGACGCCGCTGTTCTTCGCCCAGGCGGTCGGCCGTTTCGTCCGTTCGCGCAAGAAGGGCGAGGTGGCCAGCGTGTTCCTGCCCTCGGTGCCGCACCTGATGCTGCTGGCCAATGAGATGGAGACCGAGCGGGACCACGCCCTCGATAAGAAGGAGGGCGGCGTCACCGTCGAGGACCTCGAGCAGGCTCCCGAGGAGGACCTGCTGGCCGAGGCCAATCGCGAGGACCGGGCCTCAGACGCGCTGAACCAGGTGCGATTCCAGGCACTCGAGTCCCAGGCGAGTTTCGACAAGGTGCTCTTCGACGGTGCCGAGTTCGGCACCGGAGGTGCCGTCGGCTCGGAGGAGGAGCTGGACTTCCTGGGCATCCCCGGCCTGCTCGACGCGGACCAGGTCTCCGAGCTGCTGCGCGCCCGACAGGCCGAGCAGATCAAGCGCCGGCCCGCGGCGGCCGAGGCGCCCAAGGAGTCCGCCGACGTCGTGGACCACCGGCGGATGAAGCAGCTGCGATCGGAGCTGTCGAAGATGGTCTCGGCGTGGGCGGCGCGCACGGGCACCCCGCACGGGGTGATCCACAACCGGCTGCGCGAGATCTCAGGCGGCCCGGCGGTCGCCCAGGCCTCGCGCGAACAGCTCGAGGCGCGCCTAGAGCGGATCCGCGGCTGGTTCGTCGGGCGGTCCTGAGCCCCCGCCGGAGCGCTGGCTCAGCCCTCGACGACGTGCGCCCCGGCTCAGCCCAGATGCCGCAGGTAGCGCTGCGGGTCGGCCAGGAACCGGCGATGGTGCTGGACGAGTTCGAGCTCGTCGTAGTCGGTCTCGGTGAGGCCGCGGTCGTCGACGGCCAGGATGCGGGCGCCGGGCAGGGCGGCGAGCACGGGAGAGTGCGTCGAGAGCAACACCTGGGACCCGCTCTCGAGGAGCACGCGCAGCTGGGCGAGCAGGTCGAGGCAGCCCTCGAACGAGAGTGCGGACTCGGGCTCGTCGAGCACCCACAGGCCCGGGACGCCTGCTCGCTCGCGGCAGAAGGCGAGGAACGCCTCGCCGTGGCTCATGCGGTGCAGGGAGGGTCCCCGAGAGACGGACTCGAGGTACGTGAACACCCCGTACATGCTCTCGGCGCGCAGGTGCACGCCGGAGCGCGGCGCCCCGGCCCCGCGGACGAGCTGCAGGTGCTCGTGCAGCTCGGAGGAGGTCCGCCGGGTCTCGTGGCGCACGTTCTGGGTGCCGCCTTCTGGGTTGAGACCGAAGGCCTCGGCGATCGCTTCCACCAGCGTGGACTTGCCGGCCCCGTTCGGCCCGACGAGCACGGTCGCCGCGTCCAGATCCAGGCCCGTCTCGAGCAGCTGCGTCACTGCCGGCACGTCGGCCGGCCAGCGGTCGCGGGGCAGGGGCGCGAGCGGGTGCTCCTCGACCCGGCGCAACGGCAGCCGGTTCAGTTCCATCCCGCTGTGCTCCTCTCGGCAGGGCGTGCCTCGGGGTCCCTGCTCGGTGTGTCGGCGAGCTTGGCGCGCCTCGGCGAGCACAGTCCGCCGCGGCGCGCCGGCTCAGCCCTCGACGACGTGCGCCCCGGCCTCGGCCATCTCCTCGAGCGCGGCGGCGGTGCTCTCCTCGGCCACGCCCGCGGTCAGCCCGGCCAGCACCGTGACGTCGTAGCCCGCGTCCAGGCCGTCGAGCACCGTCGCCTTCACGCAGTAGTCGGTCGCGATGCCGACCACGGTGATCGCGTCGACGTCCTGCTCGCGTAGCCACTCGTCGAGGGTCGGCGCGTCGTCGGCGACCGCGGCCTCGTCGCCGGCGGTCGCCCCGTAGGGCCCGGCCGGTGCCGAGGCGCCCTCGCCGGAGCGGACGAGGTCAGGCTCGCCGAGGCGGCCGTCGAAGCCGGAGTAGGACGCGTCGTGCAGGCCCTTGAGGAATTCGGCGTCCGCGGCGATCTCCTCGACATCGAGCTGCTCGTGCAGCTCGGCGCCGGGGGTGCCGGCCACGCAGTGCACGGGCCAGGTCTGGGTGAAGTCCGGCTCCGTGCCGGCGGGGGCGAAGTGCGTGCCGGGGTCCACATGCCAGTCGCGGGTCATCACGATCGCGTCGTAGTCGCCGCGGCGCTCGCTGACGTGTTCGGTGATCGCGGCGGCGATCTCGGCGCCGTCGTCGGTGGCGAGGGAGCCGCCGGCGCAGAAGTCGTTCTGCACGTCGACGATCACGAGGGCGCGCTTCGGCTCGGTCATGGTCATCTCAGGCCTCCTGGAAGATGGTCGGGATAGCGGGTTCGCCGGCCTGCAGCCGGCCCACGGTCTGCGGCAGCTCGGCGAGGGAGTCACGGTGGCGTCGGGCGGCGCGGGTCACGGCCTCGGGGCCGGTCCAGCCGTCCAGCAGCTGCCCGTCGACGACGAAGTCGTGCAGCAGCGGTCGGTCGTCGGCGTCGGCGTCGGGCACCCGGTTCACGCCGATGATCTCGGCGACCGCGCGGCCTCGGGCGTCCTTGCGGCGGGCGACGTCCTTGAGCCCGCCGTGCGAGATCTTGCCCGTGGCGGCTTTGGCGACGTCCACCCACTGGCCGTCGTCGTCCTGGCGGGCGACGAGTTTGTAGACCATCGACGCGGTCGGAGCGCCGGAGCCGGTGACGAGGCGGGTGCCCACGCCGTACGCGTCGACGGGGGCGGAGCGCAGATGCGCGATCGCGTACTCGTCGAGGTCGGAGGTGACCATGATCCCCGTCTCGGTGTTGCCGAGCGTGTCCAGCAGCTCGCGCACCGCATGGGCCTGGCCGATCAGGTCGCCGGAGTCCAGGCGGACGTTCTTCAGGGCGGGGCCGGCCACGTCGACGGCGGTGCGCACGCCCTGTTCGACGTCGTAGGTGTCCACGAGCAGGGTGGTGTCCGCGCCGAGTGCGGCGACCTGCGCCTCGAACGCGGCGCGTTCGGAGTCGTGCAGCAGCGTGAACGAGTGCGCGGCGGTGCCTCCCGTGGCCAGACCGTAGCGGCGGGTCGCCTCGAGGTTCGAGGTGGAGGCGAAACCGGCGACGACCGCGGCCCGTGCGGCGGCCACGGCGGACTCCTCGTGGGTGCGGCGCGAGCCCATCTCGATGCACGGGCGGTCGCCGGCGACGGCCGTCATGCGCGAGGCGGCCGAGGCCACGGCGGAGTCGTAGTTGAGCACGGAGAGCAGGTAGGTCTCCAGGACGCACGCCTCGGCGAAGCTGGATTCGACCTGCAGGACCGGCGAGTGCGGGAAGAACACCTCGCCCTCGGCGTAGCCGGTGATCGTGCCGGAGAACCGGAAGTCGGCGAGCCAGTCCAGGGTCGCGTCGTCGACGACGCGCGTGTCTGCCAGGTGATCGAGCTCGGCCGTGTCGAAGCGGAAGCGGGACAGGCCCTCGAGCACGCGGCCGGTGCCGGCGAGCACGCCGTAGCGGCGGCCGTCGCCGAGCCGGCGCGTGAACAGCTCGAAGCGGCTGCGCCGGTGTGCGGTGCCGGCCTGCAGGGCGGCCTGGAGCATCGTCAGCTCGTAGTGGTCGGTCATCAGCGCGGTCGGCGTGCGCCAGTCGTAGCTCGTGTGCGCCGCGCCGCGGGGCTCGGTGGTGTCAGTCACGCGCCCCACCCTATCTGCCCGCCCGCGCGTAGACTGGCCGCCATGGCTATGACGGACTCGCGGAGCGACGGCACGGGGACCGCCCTGCTCGAGCGTCCCGCGGATGCGGCCCAGGGGCTGGGCCGGCACCGCGTCGTGGTGTGGGACGACCCCGTGAACCTCATGAGCTACGTCGCTTACGTGTTCCGCAGCCACTTCGGCTACTCGGCGGCGAAGGCGCATTCGCTGATGCTCCAGGTGCACGAGAACGGCCGGGCCGTGGTGGCCGAGGCCGGCCGGGAGGAGGCCGAGCGGCATGTGAGCGCCCTGCACGGCTACGGGCTGTGGGCGACCCTGGAACAGGACGGTGACTGAGCACTCATGGCCCAGGCCTTCACCCTGACCCGACGCGGTTACGTCGCCGAGCTCGAGAAGCCGGAGGCGCGACTGCTGCGCGGGCTGTTCCGCGACGTCATCACCCTGCTGCAGGGGCGCGCCGATGACGTCGCCCCGCAGCACGACGACGCCGGTGACACCGACCGGTCCGTGGACACCGACCCGTTCTGGGACCTGGTGGACGGGCTGAGCCTGGCCGAGTCCGACGCGGGCCGTGCCGCTCCGAGCGACGCGGCGCTGGCCCGGCTGCTTCCGGCGGCGCACACCGACGAGGCTGAGGCGGCGCAGCACCGCGTGCTTGCCGAGGACGCCGTGATCCGGGCGAAGACCGAGGACGCCCAGCGCGCCCTGGCCGCCCTGCAGTCCACGACCGTCACCCTCGACGAGGACCAGGCGGTGCACTTCAGCCGGGCCCTGAACGACGTGCGGCTCGTGTTGGCGGCACGCCTGGGCGTCGACGACCCGCAGAGCGCGGCGCAGGTGCACGCGGTCGACGACTGGCGGATGGCCACGGACCCCGAGTCCACGATGGCGCTGCTGTACAACTTCACGACGTGGTTCCTGGAGACCCTGACCTCGCAGATGCTGCTGGGTCTGCCCGAAGACGGCCGGGACGAGACCGTCGGGAGCGAGGCCGCCGACGACGGCGGGGACGAGGACGCATGAGCACGACGGACCAGCAGAGAACGACCGGCGCGTCGGGCCAGAGCCCCACGATGGACCCGGCCGCGCCGATCGGCATCTTCGACTCGGGTGTGGGCGGGCTGACGGTGGCGCGGGCGATCATGGACCAGCTGCCCGATGAATCCCTGCACTACGTCGGGGACACCGCGCACTCGCCCTACGGGCCGCGCCCGATCGCACAGGTGCGCGCCCTGGCCCTGCAGATCATGGACGAGCTCGTCGCAGCCGGGGTGAAGGCGCTGGTCATCGCCTGCAACTCGGCGTCGGCCGCCGTGCTGCGCGACGCCCGAGAGCGCTACACCGGTCGGCTCGGCATCCCGGTGGTCGAGGTGATCCAGCCGGCCGTGCGCCGGGCGGTCTCGGCCACGCGGAACGGCCGGATCGGTGTGATCGGCACCGAGGCGACCGTGGGCTCGCGCGCCTATGAGGACTCGTTCTCGGCCGCACCCCACCTGCAGATCACCTCGGCGGCGTGCCCGGCGTTCGTGCCGTTCGTCGAGTCGGGAGTGACCACGGGCGAGGAGCTGCTCACCGCCGCCGAGCGGTACGTCGCTCCGCTCAAGGACGCCGGTGTCGACACGCTCGTGCTCGGCTGCACGCACTACCCGTTGCTGACCGGCGCGCTCTCGCTCGTGATGGGCGAGGACGTCACGCTGGTCTCCTCGGCCGAGGAGACGGCGAAGGACCTCTACCGGGCCCTCGTGCGGCACCGGCTGCAGCACCCCCGGGCCACCGCGTCGACCGCGTCGACGGCGCCGGTCGAGCACCGGTTCATGGCGACGGGCGACCCGGAGCAGTTCCAGGCGCTGGCCCGCCGGTTCCTCGGCCCCGAGGTCGGTGCGGTCGCCCACCTGCCCGCCCGGTCGGTCGACCACGACGACCCAGACGGGGGCGCCGCATGAAGCTGACGATCATCGGGTCCAGCGGTTCCTTCCCGGGGCCGGGATCGCCGGCCTCCTGCTACCTGCTGACGGCCGAGTCGGTCGCCGCGGATGGCGTGACGCCCAAGACGTGGCGCATCCTGCTGGACATGGGCAACGGCTCGCTGGGCACCCTGCAGCGGTACATCCTGCTCGAGGACCTCGACGCCATCGCCCTGTCGCACCTGCACCCGGACCACTTCATGGACCTGTGCGGCATGCACGTGGCGATCCGCTGGAACCCTGCGGGCTGGCACGCCGGCCGTGTGCCGGTGCTCGGCCCGTCGGGCACCGCCGAGCGGATCGCGGTCGCCTACGGCATGGACCCCGAGCCGGGCATGCGCGAGGACTTCGAGTTCCAGACGTGGTCCCCGCACGAGCCGATGACGGTCGGCCCGTTCCGGATCACCCCGGTGCCGGTGCGCCACCCGATCGACGAGGCCTACGCTCTGCGCATCGAGGTCGAGGAGACCGACGAGGACGGCCACGAGAGGACCCGCGTGCTCACGTACTCCGGGGACACGGATTCTTGCGACGGGCTCGTCGAGGCCGCCCGCGACGCCGACCTGTTCCTGTGCGAGGCCGCGTTCCATGAGGGCCGCGACGATCACATCGAGGGTGTGCACCTGACCGGGTTCCGCGCCGGACAGATGGCCGCGCAGGCCGGCGCGAAGAAGCTGCTGCTGACCCACCTGCCGGTGTGGAACGACGCGCAGACGGCTGTCGCCGAGGCCCGCCGCGCCTACGAGGGGCCGCTGACCGTCGCGGTCTCCGGCATGAGCTATCGCGTCTGAGCCCGGCCTAGACTGGGCGGCATGACTGAGCAGACCCCCGCCACCGCACAGACCCCCGCCGCCCGCCCGGACGGCCGCGCCGCCGACGAGCTGCGGCCGGTGCACATCACCCCGGGCTTCTCGAAGCAGGCGGAGGGCTCGGCCCTGATCGAGTTCGGCAACACGCGCGTGCTGTGCACCGCGTCGTTCACCGAGGGCGTGCCGCGCTGGCTCAAGGGCCAGGGCACCGGCTGGGTGACCGCCGAGTACGCGATGCTGCCGCGCGCCACGAACGAGCGCAGCCAGCGCGAGTCCGTCAAGGGCAAGATCGGCGGCCGCACCCATGAGATCTCCCGGCTGATCGGCCGCAGCCTGCGCGCCGTGATCGACATGGACGCGCTCGGCGAGAACACGATCGTGCTGGACTGCGATGTGCTCGACGCCGACGGCGGCACCCGCACCGCCGCGATCACGGGCGCCTACATCGCGCTGGCCCGCGCCCTGGACTGGGCCGTCGAGCAGGGGCACGTGCGCCGCGACGCCGCCGTGCTCAAGGACTCGGTGTCGGCGATCTCGGTCGGCATCGTCGACGGCGCCCCGGTGCTGGACCTGCCCTACGTCGAGGACGTGAAGGCCGAGACGGACATGAACGTGGTGGTCACCGGCTCGGGCGACTTCGTGGAGGTGCAGGGCACCGCCGAGGGTGCCCCGTTCCGCCGTGCTGAGCTGGACGCGCTGCTGGATCTGGCCGTCGGTGGCACCGCGCGGCTGGCACAGCGGCAGGCCGAGGCGCTGCGGCAGGCTCGCGCATGAGCGGCGTGCAGAGCGCCCCGCAGATGGCCCCGGCCGGCGCCCGAATCGTCCTGGCCACGCACAACCGGGGCAAGGTCGCCGAGCTGCGCGCCATGCTCGCCGAGGCCCTGCCGGAACTGGACGTGGAGACGGCCGTGGTCGACGCGGGCGCGGTCGGCGCCCCGGACGTCGTCGAGGACGGTGTGAGCTTCGAGGCGAACGCCGCGAAGAAGGCCCGCGCCGTGGCCGAGCACACCGGCCTGATCGCCGTCGCAGACGATTCGGGCCTGGCCGTCGACGTGCTCGGTGGCGCGCCCGGGATCTTCTCGGCCCGCTGGTCGGGCCGGCACGGTGACGACGCGGCGAACCTGCGCCTGCTGCTGGACCAGCTGGCCGACGTGCCCGACAAGCACCGCGGCGCCGCGTTCGTGTGCGTTGCCGCGCTCGCGGTGCCGGGTCAGGCCGACGCGGACGGCCGCCGGACGATTGCGCAGGAGCACGCCGAGCGGGGTGAGCTGCGCGGCACCCTGTTGCGCGAGCCGGTGGGCGACGGCGGCTTCGGCTATGACCCGATCCTGCGGCCGGCGGGCATGGACGTCTCCACCGCGCAGCTGAGCGCCGAGCAGAAGAACGCGATCAGCCACCGCGGCCAGGCGTTCCGGGCGCTGCTGCCCCACCTGGTGGCCGCGCTCCGGGACGCGTGAGCGCCGACGCCCGGCCGGTGCCGGGCCTGGACTTCACGGCGATCGACTTCGAGACGGCCAACGGCTTCCGCGGCTCACCGTGTGCCGTCGGGGCGGTGCGGGTGCGAGACGGCCGGATGGTCCAGGGTCGGCTGTGGCTGATGCGCCCGCCGGCCGGCTTCGACCGGTTCGACCCACGGAACCAGCGCATCCACGGCATCGCCGCCGAGGACGTGGCCGAGGCACCGCGTTTCGGGCCGGTGTTCGACGAACTGGCCGCGTTCCTGGGCGACGACGTGCTGGCCGCGCACAACGCGGGCTTCGACGTCGGGGTGATCGAGTCGGCGCTCGAGGTCTCCGACCGGGACGTGCCCGCGCTGGACTATGCGTGCACCCTGACCCTGGCCCGCCGCGCCTACAACCTGGCCAGCTACGCGCTGCCCTCGGCCGCGGCCGAGGCCGGGCACACGCTGGTGGACCACCACGATGCGCTCGCCGACGCGCGGGCGTGCGCCGCGATCCTGATCGACGTCGCGCGCCGGGCGCTGCACGAGGGCGCCGGTGAATCAGCTGGCGGCGCCGCGCCGGGTGCGGTGGGCCTCGACGTGGCCGCGGTGCTGGCTCGGCACGGCATCGGGCTCGGGCACCTGAGCGCCCGGGAGCGGGCGGGCGGCGAGGAGTCCCGGCCCACGCGCCAGGCCCGCGGCATGGCCGGGCTGTTCGATTCGCGCGTGCCGCTGCGCACGACGGACGCGATGCGGGACTTCATGCGCTGGCCCCACGAGGGCACGAACCCGCCGGCCAATCGGGCCGCGGACGTGCATCATCCGCTGTTCGGGCACACGGTGGTGTTCACCGGCGGCATCGGCATGTCCCGCCAGGACGCGAAGAACCGGGCGGCGGAGTTCGGTGCGCAGCCGGCCAGCCGGGTGACGGGGCAGACCAGCATGGTCGTCGTCGGCGACGGCTTCCGCGCCGAGGACCTCGAAGCGGCGGCCGGGCCGACGGGTGCCGCGGCCGGGTCGACGGCGGCGGAGGCGTCGCCCGCGCTGGGGCACCGGAAGGTGCGCGAGGCGATCGCCCGGCGGGATCGGGGCCAGCGCATCGCGTTCGTCGCTGAGCCGGAGTTCCTGCAGATGCTCGGGGCCAACTGGCCGGCGCAGGGCCTGTAAGGGGGCGGCCGCGTCGGTGGGCTCAGCTGGTGGCGGCGACCCAGCGCCGGGCGGCCTCGATCACGACGTCCCGCTCGGCCAGCCATCCCGGTACGTGGCCGGACAGCTCGTCGACGCCGCCGCTCGTGCCGGGCTCCGCGCCGAGCACGGCCATGCCGTGCACCGCGCCGAGCAGCTGCGCGGCGAGGGCGGCGGTGGGGGCCGTGGAGCCGGGGGCCGGGGAGTCGGCGGATGCGGAGTCCTCGGCGTTCTCCGACAGGGTGCGCACTGCCCGTGTCAGCGCGGCCGCCGGGTCCGAGGGGTGGGCGCGTTCGGCGGCGAGGGCGGCGTCGACGGCGGCCGCGAGAGACGCCGTCGCGGGGGCCTCGACGGCGTCGGCCGGGGCCTCGGCCTGGTCCCGGAGCCATGACTGTCCGTGTGCGACGGCGTCGGCGAGGGATGCGCCGGTCATGGCCGAGGCGATCATGAGCGCGAATGCGGCCGAGGCGGTCCACGGGGCGGGGTGCCCGTGGGTGAGGACGGCGCCCTGGCGGGCGAACGAGGCGACGTGGGTGTCCGGCAGCGACGGGATCAGCCCGTAGGGGGCCGACCGCACGAGCGCGCCGCAACCGGCGGCGTCGGGGTTCTTGGGGTCGGTGGGCACGCCCATGCCGGGGTCCGCGAGGCCGGTCAGGCATGCGGGGTCGGGGGAGCGGCGGTGGTGCAGCTCGGGGCGTTCGTCGATCCAGCGTGAGGGCGCGGGCGGGGCGGACTCGGGCAGGTGCCCGGTCTGGGTGCGGTGCCAGCGCAGGCAGGCGAGCCACACGCACGCGGCGGCGTCGGCCATTTGCCCCTCGTTCTGCCATTCGATCCACTCGAGCAGGCCGTCGGCCACGTACAGGGCGAGCTGGGTGTTGGCGGCGACGCCCAGAGCGTCCTGCCCGGCGGCGGCGCGCCCGCTGGCCGCGTCGCCGACGGCGCCGGCGGCGAGCACGGCGAGGACGCGCGAGGCGTAGTCGGGCAGGACGGCGGCGGGCTGAGGCTGGGTGGTCATGCGGACATAGTAGAAGGAGCGTCGGGCCCGCGTGGCACGTGAGAGGAGCCATGCAGGGCCGCCGGTGAGTTGGATCACCGGCCACGTCATCGGTGCCGTGAGCGGAGGCGATGCCCCGTGATCGAACGCCGTGCTGACTCTGCAGCGCGGGTTCGTGAACAGCGGCATGCTGACGTGTTGTGGAGGAGGGCAGCGGATGCTTGAGGGCGGCTGCGCATGGTCCGTGGTGCTGACTGGCGAGCAACTCAACTCTGCTTCGGGCGCTGGCGAGACGCCGTGGGCGACCCCGGTCGTCGGCCTGATCGCCGGCGAGGAGCGGCGCCGGGAGTCTCGCGAGCGCTTGGTGGAGGTCGGAAAGGCCGCCCTGAACGTCGAGATGTGGCAGGAGAACCCGGCGAAGTTCAAGGCCCAAGATTTCGGCCGCGGACTGAGCGACCGAAAATTCGAGTTCACCTCCACTCTTCGGGCCAAGACCGAGGCCTTCACATACCACCGGATGGGTGTGGGTCGACCAGGGTCGACGTGGGAGAACGTTACTCAGTTCAACTATAGGGCGGCCGGAGCACAGTTCCTGCGCGACTTCTCCGACTGGACGCCCGGTGCCCCTGCGTTTGCTGTCGCCACCCCCGGGGGAGGCATGTACGGCGCTGTCCGTGGCCCTTCGATGGGAGAGATCATGTTCAACGCTGTCCACGAGGGGCGCGCGTCATCCCGGGGTGGGGGAGCGCAGCGCCATGGGCTGCCTCCAGAAGGGCGGGGTCACATGGTGTTCCGGCCGAGCAAGAGATGGCGAAATACCAACCGTGCTTGGAAGAACAAGGACGCTAAGCGGAAGCAGGAGACTCTGGACCATTTCGCCCTCAAGGTCGACCAGCTGCGGACCATGGCCCTCGGGGGCGACAAGGTGACCAGCACGGGCGGCGCGGAGATCAAGCAGTCCAAGAAGGGCCTCGGGTTCACGGAGACCGCGGCTCGGCGGCAGAAGCGTTCCAAATTCATGAATCCACACAGCATCCTCTCCAAGGATGCCTCCGAAGGTCCTGTGCTAAGCGATGCGATGCGCGAAAAGGTCCACAAGGAGCTCGAAGCGGAAGTCCGGAAGGACAAGGGAAGTACGCACCGCGCGCGCCACAACCTGGGGGGGGATTGCCACCGTATAAGCAGGAGAATGCCGTGCGTGCGGCTATGCGTGGGTACGACCTGGACCATGTTCGAGATTTGCAGTTCGGAGGCGAGGACGCCTCGGACAACCTCCAATGGGTCGAGCGTTCGGAAAATAGGCCTGTCGGTGCGCAGGCTAAAGTGCATCGCATGAAGTTCGACTACGACCGGGCGCAGAACCTAGAATTTATGGATGAACAATCCCGAGTCGACATGGTTTCGCGAATCAATTGTTGAAGGTAAAAGTGTATCCCATCTATAAGCATAGTTCGCCTGTATGTGATGAGCTGCTGCTCGCGGCGAAGCGTGAGTGGGCGGGTTTCCCGCGGCGGATGTCCAAGGATCTGCCGAAGGGGGCGAAGAAGTTCCTGGGGCGTCGGCCGGGCCCGGAGCTGGGCGACAACAAGTTCTCGAATACGCATTTTCAGTTCGTTCTGTTGATGGCATTGATGGGGGAGCGGGAGGCGTTGGTGCCGTTGTTCCGTGGCGATCTGCTGGTGGAGGAGGCTGTGAAGCCGGCGCGGTCGACGAAGATGGAGTCTCGTCGTGCGGTGAATCGGTGGTGTGCTGAGCGGGTCGGGCTCACGGGGTGGGCCGAGGTGTTCGACGTGCCGGCGGGGTCGGAGCCGGCGGAGGAGTACGACATTCCTCGCGTGGACTTCTATATCTCCTCGCCGGTTTCATGGCGGGAGCCGGAGGAGATCGAGTGGTGGGGTTCCCCAGAAGAGCTGGGGGGCACTTTTGGCTCAAATCTTCGGAGTTCGTGTCGTCGTTGCGCATGGTGTTGGACCGTCTGGGGTGGTTGATTGTGGCGGCGCGGACTTCGTGGATGAATGCGCATGGCTGGTCGGATCAGTTCCTGGCGGCGGAGATCGAGTGGGCGGCGCGGATGGTGCGGGCCCGGCTGGGGTTGCCCGTGGAGCAGCCGGTGCCCGTGCCGGATGAGCGGGTGGACCTGCCAGTGGAGTTCACGGGCTTCGTCACCGGCTGATCCCCAGCACCCCTACCCGACCGGAAGGACGCACATGACCTCGACCGACTCCACCAGCACCCCCGGCAACAGCCTCGCCTCCGCCCACGCCGCCTGGTTCGATGCCGTCGTCCGGGCCGACTGGGAGGACGTCCAGGACCGCTGAGGGGCCCTCGCCCACGGTTTCGCCGCCGACGCGTCGTCGGCCGACGCCTGGGCCCGTCTGCCCGCTGCCCAGTAGGCCGCTGAGCAGGCCGGGCTCACCGGGTACGCGAGCCTGTACAACGCCGCACTCCCGGCAGAGCTCGCGAGCGTCGTCACCGACGCCCGCCCCGACGGCATGCCGGATGCGGTGCCCGGCGCCTGGGCGGCACGTCTGGACCCGGACGTCACCGCCGAGCAGCGCGCCGCCATCGACCGGTCGCTCGACCAAGCCCTCGTCGACCGCCGGGCAGATCTCGGCCTGACGGCGCCGCAGGCCGATCCCGCGCCGCAGAACGCCACCGTCTTCCCGCCCGGCTTCATGGCCGCGCTCACCCGGCTTCGCAGGGCCGCCCTGTCCGTGCCGCCCCGCACACCCGGTACCGCCCACGCTGACGCGGAGCCGGGGACCGAGCCGGACGGCGACGCGGCGCCTCGCTCGGCCCGCGCGCTGGAGGACCTGCTCGACGCCCTCGTCGAGCACGAGGACCTCGAGTGGCGCCGCCCCGTCACGCAGAAGCAGGCCGACCGGCTCGAAGCGTTCCTGGGCGCCGCCCTGCCCGCCGACTACCGAGCCTTCCTCGACCGCGCCAACGGCAGCACGGACCGGGAGTTCGCCGGCGCGCACGAAGCGGCGGCCGACGCCCGCGAGCTGCTCGGCTACTTCGAGGAGCAGATCGAGGACGCCGACGACCCCGAGTCCGAGCGGGCCCGCTTCGTCAACGACGACGGGTCCGGCCGCGTCGCCCCCGGTGGGTTCGTTCGCGGCTGGCTGCCGATCTACGACCACGGCACCGGCGCGTTCGTGATCCTCGACTGCGCCCCAGGGCCCGCAGGCCGCGTCGGGCAGATCCTCGAGTACGACGACGGGCAGGCGCGCCTGACCCACCCCGACTTCCGGGCCTGGCTGCAGGACCACGTCGACGACCTCGAGCCCTGACCGGTGCCGTCCCCAGGCCGGCTCTATCGTCTCGGCGCGGGCCGCTAGCGTGAGCGGCATGATCCTGCTCCACACTTCGGACTGGCACCTCGGACGCTCCTTCCACGGCACCGGCCTGCTCGAATCGCAGCGCGCCGTGCTGGACCAACTGGTGTCCACCGTGCGCGAGCGCGGTGTGGACGCCGTGCTGCTGGCCGGCGACGTCTACGACCGGGCCCTGCCCCCGGCCGATGCCGTCCGCCTGCTGGACCAGACTCTCGCGGCGATCCACGCGGCCGGCGCCCAGGTGGTCATGACCAGCGGCAACCACGACTCGGCCGTCCGGCTCGGCTTCGGCGGACCCCTCATGGCCGCCTCCGGCGTGCACGTGCGCACCGACCCCGAGCGTCTCGCCGAACCGATCCTGCTCGAAGGGCGGGACGGGGAACGCGCCGCCGTCTACGGCATCCCCTACCTCGAACCGCGTCACCTGGGGCAGGCCTGGGGCGTGGAGCCGCACCACACGCCGGTGATGCGCGAGGCCGTGCGCCGCATCCGCGAGGATCTCACCGCCCGAGGCGACGACTCCGACGGGCGGCCGCTCGCCGCCGTCGTCCTCGCCCACCTCTTCGCCGCCGGCGGGCACGGGAGCGAGGGGGAGCGGGACATCGGCGAAGGCCGGCACCTCGACTGCGAGGCCGAGGACCCCGAGGCCCTGGTCGGCACGCTCGGGCAGGTGCCCGTGAGCGTATTCGACGGGCTCGACTACGTCGCGCTCGGCCACCTGCACGGCCGCCAGCGGATGGCCGAACACGTCCGCTACTCCGGCTCCCCGCTGCCGTACTCCTTCGGCGAATGGCGTCAGGACAAGGGCGGCTGGCTCGTCCACGTCGACGGCGGCGCCGTCACGCGGGTCGAGGAGGTCGACTGGCCCGGGGGACGTCAGCTGGCCGTGCTCGCCGGCCCGATCGCCGAACTGCTCGAGTCCGCCGAGCACGCCTGGGCGGAGGACCGCTGGGTCCAGGTGACCGTCACGGACGACGAGCGCCCTGAGAAGGCCCTCGAACGCCTGCGCACCCGTTTCCCGCACGTGCTCGTGTTCCGCCACGAGCCGGCCGGGGGCCGGCAAGAACGGCAGAAGACCTACGCCCAGGCCCTCCGCGACGCCCCGTCGGACCTGGACCTGACCACCGGCTTCGTGCACCACGTGCGCGAGCGCGCCGCCACCGAGCAGGAGACCGCCCTGCTGGAGACCGCCCTCACCGCCGCCCGAGACAAGGAGGCCCAGGCATGAGGATCCACCGCATCCGCCTGACCGGCATCGGCCCCTACGCCGACACCCAGGACGTGGACTTCGACGCGCTCAACGCCGCCGGCCTGTTCCTGCTCGACGGCCCCACCGGCGCCGGCAAGTCCACCATCCTCACCGCGCTCTGCTACGCCCTGTACGGCACCGTTCCCGGCGGACGCTCACCCGAGTCGCTCGTGACCACGCTGCGCGATCCCGGCGCGGTGGTCCCCGAGGTGCTCGTGGAGTTCACGGTGCAGGGCCGCCGCTTCGAGGCCGTGCGCTCGCCCAAGCACCAGCGGCGCAAGAAGCGTGGGGACGGGCTGACGACCACGCAGTCGGCGGTCTCGCTGCGCGAGCACGTGCACGGGCAGTGGGGCGCCCCGCTCACCCGGGCGGACGAGGTCGGCCAGCAGATCGCCTCCGTCATGCACCTGGACGCCGAACAGTTCATGCAGGTCGTCATGCTGCCCCAGGGCCAGTTCGCCCGGTTCCTGACGGCCAAGTCCGATGAGCGGCGCGACCTGCTGCGTCGCCTCTTCGGCACCCAGCGGTTCGACGGCGTCGAGGCGCATGTGAAGGCCGAACACGACCGCCTCGGCAAGCAGGTCGCCGCGGACTCCACGATCGCGGCCAACGCCCGCGACCAGCTGCGCGACGTGACCCGCGAGCACTTGGGTGAGGACTGGCACGAACCCGACCCCCACCCCGAGACGGAGCAGGAGCTGCTCACGCTCACCGCCGCCCGCGCCGACGCGGCCCTCGCCGCCGCCAAGGTTGCCCGCGACGAGGCGACCGCCGCCTCGACGGTGGCCCGAACCGAGCTCGATCAGCTGCGCCGCACCGGGCAGGCCCTGCAGGCCGCCGCGGACTGGGCCGCGCGGCACAGCGACCACGCCCAGCGCGCCGAATCGGCCGCCGCCGACCGTGCCGCCGTGGAGGCCCACCGCCGGGCCGAGGCCGTCGTCGCCGCCGCCGACCGCGCCGCATCAGCGCAGAGCGTCGCGCAGACAGCGGCCGAGCAGGCGACCGCCGCCGACGAGCAGGCCGAGGCGGACGCCACCGCCTCCGACTGGCTCACCGAGGCCCGCACCGCCCAACAGGACGAGCGGAAGGCGGTGCGCAGCGCCCTCGACGCTGCGGCCTCGGCCGCCGAGGCCGTCGCCGCCGCCCTGCAGGACCGTGCCCGCATCCACCGACTGCAGGAGCAGCAGGACGCTGCCGCCCGGCGCGGCGAGCAGATCGCGACCGATCGGAAGGCCGCCGAAGCCGAGCTGGCCGCCCATGCCGAGACCCTCACCGCCCTGCAGGAGCAGATCGAGGCCGACACCGCCCGGCTCGGCGCCCGGGACGCCGTGGACGCCCGGCTCGCCGAGGCCACCGCCCGGCGTGGGTCCGCCGACCTCGCCGCGGCCCGCGCCGACGAGGTGCAGACGGCCGAGCAGGCGCACCGGAAGGCCGCCACCGCCCGGGACACCGCCGAGCAAAAGCGCCTGGACCTGCTGCGCTCGCGCTACGAACAGGCCGCCTCCGAACTTGCCGCACGGCTCGAGGAAGGCCAGCCCTGCCCCGTCTGCGGCGCAGCCGAGCACCCCCGCCCCGCCGACCCCGTTGACCAGCAGGTCACCGAGGCCGCCGTCCAGCGTGCCGAGAAGGCGCTGAACAAGGCATCGGCGGACCTCGAGGCGGCCTCCGCCGAGCTCACCGCCGCGCAGTCCCGGTTGCAGGAGGCCAGAACAGCGGCCGGGGGTCTGGGCCCCGAGGAGGCCGCCGCGGCCGTCGTCTCCGCCGAGCAGGCCGTGCAGGAGCTGACGGCCCTCGAACAGGAGCTGTCCGCCGCCCGGCGCCGACTCACCGAGACGCGCACCGCTCACGAGCAGGCCGGTGCGCGGCTGGCCGAACTGGCGACCGAGGACGGCCGACTGGATGAGCAGGCCGCCCAGCGCGCCGAGCGGATCGCCGAGCTCGAGCAGGCCGTCGCGGACGCCGCCGGCCCGACCGGCGACCTGCAGGCCCGCCGTGACGGCATCGCCGCCGCCCGGGCCCTGCTGGAAGCGCTCGACGAGGCACTCGAACGGCGGGAGGCGACCGCCGCCGCGGCCGTCCAGGCCGAGCAGGCGCTGCCGGCCGCTCTGACGGAGAAGAGCTTCACGAGCCTCGACGCGGCCCGCGCCGCCCGCCTCGACCCCGAGGACGCCGCCGCGAAGGAGAAGGCCGCCGCCGACTGGGCCCGAGAAGAGGCCGCCCTGACCGAACTGGCCGCCACCGCGCTCATCGCCGACGGCCGCCGGCTCCGCGAGGACGGCGCCGCCGCCCCGGACGACGACCAGCTGGCCGAGGCCGCCCGCCGGGTCGAGGCCACCGAGGCCGACGTCCGCGAACGCAGCGCCACCGTCGGCGCCCGAGCCGAACTCGTCGCCGAGGTGGCCCGGCACTCGGCCCGGCTGCGTGAGGTCCTCGACCGCTCCGCTGACCTCATCGCCGAGCACAACCGGGTCGGCGGCCTGCTGGAGCTCGTCCGCGGGGCGGGGGAGAACCGGCTGAAAATGCCGCTGACCAGCTATGTGCTCGCCGGCCGGCTCGAGGAGGTCACCGCCGCGGCCACCGAGCGCCTGCAACGCATGACCGACCAGCGCTACTCGCTTGAATACTCAGACCAGGTCCCCGGACGCGGCAACAAGGGCCTCGACATCGTCGTGCGCGACCACTACGTCGACGAGGTGCGCCACCCCTCCACGCTCTCCGGCGGGGAGACCTTCATGGCGTCCCTGGCCCTGGCCCTCGGCCTCGCGGACACCGTGCAGGCCGAGTCCGGGGGCATCGAGCTGGACACCCTGTTCGTCGACGAGGGCTTCGGCTCCCTCGACTCCGAGACCCTCGACGTCGTCATGGGCGTCGTCGACTCCCTGCGCACCGGAGGCCGCACCGTCGGGCTCGTCAGCCACGTCGAGCGCATGAAGAACGACATCCCCACCCGCCTGGCCGTCACCAAGGACCGCCGCGGCTCCACGATGGCCGTCCACGACGGCGACTGACCCGCAACGATCGCGGGCCCCGACCACAGACGTGGTCGGGGCCCGCGATCATCGTCGGGGACTGCAACGCGACCGGCGCCCCAGGCCCGTCGTCGCCGGCTCAGCGCAGCTGCAGCGCCGAGTCCGTGGAGGCGCGCACCTGCTCGAGCAGGGCAGGGTCCTCGTTGAGCTTGCGGCCATATGAGGGGACAAGCTCCTCGAGACGGCCCCGCCACGAGTCCATCTTCGCGGGGAAGCACTGCGCCAGCAGGGTGAACATGATCGGCGCGGCCGTGGAGGCGCCCGGGGAAGCACCCAGCAGGGCGCCGAGCGAACCGTCGCCGTGCGTGACCAGCTCGGTGCCGAACTGCAGCACGCCGCCCTTCTTCTTGTCCTTCTTCATCACCTGGACGCGCTGGCCGGCGGTGATCAGCTCCCAGTCGCCGCCCTCGGCCTCCGGGTAGAAGTCGGTGAGCGAGGCGACCTTCTTCTCCTGGGACTTCAGCACCTCGGTGATCAGGTACTTCGTCAGGTCCATGTTGTCCTTCGCCACCGCGAGCATCGGCACGATGTTGTGCGGACGGATCGACAGCGGCAGATCCAGGTAGGAGCCGGTCTTCAGGAAGTTCGTGGAGAACCCGGCATACGGGCCGAACAGCAGCGAGCGCTTGCCGTCGACGAAGCGGGTGTCCAGGTGCGGCACGGACATCGGCGGCGCGCCCACCGCCGCCTGACCGTACACCTTGGCCATGTGCCGGTTCACGACCGACTCATCGGTGCACCGCAGGAACTGGCCCGAGACGGGGAATCCGCCGAAGCCCTTGGCCTCGGGGATGCCCGCGCCCTGCAGCAGGTGCAGCGCACCGCCGCCGGCGCCGATGAACACGAAGCGGGCGCGGTCGGTGAAGGACTCGCCGGCGGCACGGTTCTTCACCGAGACCTCCCAGCGGCCGTCCGCGCCACGTTCGAGGCCGGTCACCTTGTGGCCGAAGCGCACGTCCACGCCCGCGCCGGCCATGTGGGTCACCAGCTGGCGGGTCAGCGAGCCGAAGTCCACGTCGGTGCCCGAGGTGAACCGGGACGCGGCGAGGCGCTGGCCGTCGTGGCGTCCGTCGATCAGCAGCGGGGCCCACTCACGGATCGTCTCCGGGTCCTCGGTGTGCTCCATGTCCGCGAACAGGGGATGCGGCTTCATCGCCTCGTGGCGGGCGGCCAAGTAGTCCGCATGGTCGTCGCCCCACACGAACGACATGTGCGGCAACGGGTTGATGAACGACTTCGGGTCCTTGAGCGTGCCGTCCTTGACCAGCGAGGACCAGAACTGCCGCGAGACCCAGAACTGCTCGTTGATGCCCAGCGCCTTCGTCGGGTCGACCGTGCCGTCCGCGCCCCGCGGCGCATAGTTCAGCTCGCACAAGGCCGCGTGGCCGGTGCCGGCGTTGTTCCACGGGTCCGAGGACTCCAGGCCGGCCTGGTCCAGGTTCTCGTAGAGTGCGATCGACCAGCTCGGCTCCAGCTTCTGCAGCAGGGTGCCGAGGGTGGCGGACATGATGCCGCCGCCGATCAGGACGACGTCGTGCGTGGCGGTGGACTGCGTGGTCACGTTGAACCCTCCGTGCAAGAAGTGTGTGTGCCCGGCGGGTCCCCGACGGGCGGCAGTGGCGGTCGAGTCCGCCCGGTCCCACACTGTACTACCGCACCGGATCAGCTCAGGCGGATGTCCGCCCAGTGCTCGTCCAGCTGGGGCGAGGACGGGTAGCGGCCGACCCGCTCTCCGATGGCGACCGCCGAGATCGGGTAGACCAGGGGCAGCACCGGCAGGTCCAGCGAGAGGGAGCGGACGATCCGGGCGTACGCGGCGCGTCGGTCCTCGTCATCGGCGCCGGCGGCCTCGCGCAGCAGACGCCGCGTCTGCGGGTTGTCGTAGTGGGTCTCCGCCGTCGACGAGCGACACAGCGGTTCGAGGAAGGCGTGCGCGTCGCGGTAGAGGCCGTCGCGGCTCATCAGGTGCATGGCCCGGCTGCCGCGCTCCAGCACGGCCCGCAGGTAGTCCTGCGACGGCGGGACCGGGACCGGGACGACGTGCAGACCGATCTTCCCGAGGTCCTCGGCCACCTGCGCGTAGATCTGCTCCGGCTGCGGCATCGAGGGCCGCCCGGTGCCCGTCGGATACATCAGTTCGAGCGGCTCCTGCTCATAGCCGGCGCGGGAGAGCAGGCGCTTGGCCTCGCCGGGGTGCACGTCATAGCGCTCGGCGGCCTCCGGGTCCACGCCGAGCGTGGGCGGCACGACGTCATGGGCCAACGCGGTGCCGTCCAGGAAGATCGGGTTGCGGGCGAGCGCGGGACGATCCACCCCGCGAGCGACGGCCTGACGCACATACAGCGAGCGCATGACCGGATGCGAGAGGTTCATGCCCAGGTACAGCACGGACAGCGGGTCCCGCTGCAGCACCTGCGCGCCGGTCTCCACGAGCGGACGCAGCTGATCCGGCGTCACGACGTCGATCACGTCCACCTTCCCGCGGCGCAGCTGCCGCAGTCGTGTGGGGGCGCGACCGAGCGCGTCCACCAGCACGGTCCGCGCGGCCGGCGACTGACCGGTCTGGTCGTTGTGGTGCTCATTGAGCAGGAAGACGTCGGTGTCGTCAGCCTCGGTCGGCTCACGACCGGCCTGCTTGAGCGTCTTCTCCGCCTCGGAACGGGTGGCCCACCGGTGGGGGCCGGTGCCGATCGGCGTGCTCGCCGCGCCGTCGTCCTCCCAGCAGCCGGGGGCCAGAATCGCGAACTGCGGAGAGGTCAGCGCCGCCGGCAGGTGCCGCAGCCGGTGGGTGAGGTGCAACCGCACGGTGTGCCGACCGTGCGCCTCGACCGAGTCGAAGCGGCACTGTCGGTGGTCCGCGGGGGCGCCGAAGACCGTGACGAACGGAGAGCCGATCTGCTCCGGGCCGCCACTGGAGGTCGAGGCTTCCGCCCAGCGCCGCACGTTCGCGACGACGGCGTCAGCGTCGCAGGCCGTGCCGTCCGAGAAGCGCAGCCCGTCGTGCAGGACGAACGTATGCTGCCGACCGTCAGCGGAGACCTCGTGGGTGCGCGCCAGCCACGGCCGCGCCGCGCCGGTCTGCGGGTCGATGCCCAGCAGCGTCTGGCACACCTGGCGCGAGCGCCGGAACACCTCCGTGTCCCAGCTGCGGTACGGGTCGCGTACGGCGGGAGAGTCGGCGGCGCCGATGACCAGCGCGTTCGACGTACTCGGCGCAGCGGGGCTCGTCGAGGGGGCGGCCGTCTCAGCGGCCGGTCGGCGCAGCTCGTCGGTGCAGCCGGTGAGCGCCGCGGTCAGCCCGCCGAGGCCGACGCCGAGCGCAGTGCGTCGGTTCAACTCCACGTGGTGTGCCCTCCTCCGGGACGCCGCCCCCGGACGTCGGGCGGCACAGATGTGCGGGCGGAGGGACTCGAACCCTCACGTCTTCCGACACTGGAACCTAAATCCAGCGCGTCTGCCAATTCCGCCACGCCCGCGTGGCGTGCGCACGCGTCCCAGCCGCGGCCGGTGAGTCGCACGGCGCCACAGTCTATCCGCCCGCGCAGCCTCCGGGCGCAGGGCGCGGCATCACCCCGGCTGGCTCAGACGCCCAACGCGCGGCGCAGTCGCTCGACGTGGCCGGTCGCCTTCACGTTGTACTGGGCCAGCTCGACCGTGCCGTCGGGGGCCACGACGATCGTCGAGCGGATCAGGCCCTCGTAGACCCTGCCGTAGTTCTTCTTCTCGCCCCAGGCGCCGTAGGCGGCCGCGACTGCGTGGTCTTCGTCCGAGAGCAGCGGGAACGTGAGCGACTCCTTCTCCGCGAACCGGATGATCTTGCCGATCGGGTCGGGGGAGATGCCGAGCACGACGTAGCCGGCGGCCGAGAGCGACGCCAGAGAGTCGCGGAAGTCGCAGGCCTGCGTGGTGCAGCCCGGCGTCGAGGCGGCGGGATAGAAATACACGATCACGTGCTTGCCGGCGTAGTCGCGCAGCGAGACCGGACGGCCGTCCTGGTCCTGCAGGGTGAAGGCGGGGGCGGTATCGCCGACGGCGAGGCGAGTGGCGGGGTTCTCAGTCATGGGCACCACTGTAGAGGCGGGAGGAGCGAGCGCCCCGACCCCGGTGTGATGTTCCCCTCAGGGCGAAGGGTGCACGCCCGACGGTGCGCATACAGGAAGCCCCGTCGCCGAGCGGCGACGGGGCTTCCGAATCGTGCACCCCCCGGGACTCGAACCCGGAACCTGCTGATTAAGAGTCAGATGCTCTGCCAGTTGAGCTAGAGGTGCAGGCGTTGACCAGAGCGGATCGCCAAGGAGCGAATCGCTCTGTGCAACGAGTGAAAACCTTAGCAGGACTTCTCGGCCATGTCCAAATCGGGGTAGAGGTCGTCGAGCTCGTCCATGAACTCGGACATGAACCGATGGAAGTCCTCGGCGTCCTCGCCCTGGTCCAGTTGGGCCATCCCGGAGTCGCTGAGGGGGCCGACATGCACGGTCGTGGCGGGGGAGACCTCGAACCACGTGCGGAATCCGGTCACGGACTCCACCTGGTACCCGCTGCCGGTGTCCGTCACGGTCGCCACGTTGTGGAAGTCCACCACGACGATGTCGTCGGCGCCGGTCGCCTGCGCGAGATCGCGCCGCTGCACGTCGACGGGGCACAGGACCAGCTCGCGCGGGGCGCGTCGATATCCGATCACGTACGGGGTGGCGCTGCCGGAGGGCTGGGCGAAGACCAGGTTGTAGTCGCCGTGGTTCATCACCTTGCGATCGAAGGCGCCGCGCAGCCGCCGCTGCAGAGAGTCGGAGTCCATACCGTCAATCTACGTGTCGAAGGTCTCATGGGGCGACTCGGTCGGTCTCGAGCGGATCACGATTTGCGGAGCTGATCCGACGGGGTGGACCGAGCAGCGGCTCGCGTTCCGACCAGGGTGTCCGCGATGTGAAACGGTTCGCCCGTGGCTGTGACCGGCGCCCTACCATGCGGACATGGACGCAGAGGCACAGCAGACCCCCGACACCACGCGCGAGAGCCGGCATGCGGCGGCCGACATGAAGCCCCGCTCCCGCGAGGTCACCGACGGGATCGCCCGGGCCCCGGCACGCGGCATGCTGCGCGCCGTCGGCATGGGCGACGAGGACTTCAACAAGGCCCAGATCGGCATCGCCTCGTCTTGGAACGAGGTCACCCCCTGCAACCTCTCCCTCGACCGCCTCGCGCAGGCCTCGAAGGAGGGCGTTCACGCCGCCGGGGCCTTCCCCCTGCAGTTCGGCACGGTCTCGGTGTCCGACGGCATCTCGATGGGACACGAGGGCATGCACTTCTCGCTCGTGTCCCGTGAGGTGATCGCCGACTCGGTCGAGACCGTCATGATGGCCGAGCGCCTCGACGGCTCGGTGCTGCTGGCCGGGTGCGACAAGTCCCTGCCCGGCATGCTCATGGCCGCCGCCCGCCTCGATCTGGCGAGTGTGTTCGTCTACGCCGGATCGATCATGCCCGGGGTCGCCCGCCTCGGCGACGGCACCGAGAGGCAGGTGACGATCATCGACGCCTTCGAAGCCGTCGGCGCGTGCGCCCGGGGTCTGATGAGCGAGGACGACCTCACCCGGATCGAGAAGTCCATCGCTCCGGGAGAGGGCGCGTGCGGCGGCATGTACACCGCCAACACGATGGCCTCGATCGGCGAGGCCCTGGGCATGTCCCTGCCCGGCTCGGCGGCGGCGCCGTCGGCCGACCGCCGCCGCGACGCGATCGCGCGCCGCTCGGGTGAGGCCGTCGTCGAGCTGATCCGGCAGGGCATCACCAGCCGCGACATCCTGACCCCACCGGCCTTCGAGAACGCGATCGCCGTGACCATGGCCTTCGGCGGCTCGACCAACGCCGTGCTGCACCTGCTCGCGATCGCCCGCGAGGCCGGCGTCGACCTGCGCCTGGCCGACTTCAACCGGATCGCCGACCGCGTGCCGCACATCGCGGACCTGAAGCCGTACGGCCAGCACGTCATGACCGACGTCGACCGCGTCGGCGGCGTGCCCGTGCTCATGAAGGCCCTGCTCGAGGAGGGGTTGCTGCACGGTGACGCGCTGACGGTCACCGGGCACACCCTCGCCGAGAACCTGGCCGAGCTGGACCCGGACCCGGTGGACGGGACGGTCATCCGGCGCATGGACGAGCCGATGCACCCCAACGGCGGCATCGCCGTGCTGCACGGTTCCCTGGCGCCCGAGGGTGCCGTGGTGAAGTCCGCCGGCTTCGACGCCGACGTGTTCGAGGGAACCGCCCGCGTGTTCGACCGCGAACAGGCCGCCATGGACGCGTTGCAGGCCGGCGCCATCACCGCCGGTGACGTCGTCGTGATCCGCTACGAAGGCCCGCGCGGCGGGCCCGGCATGCGCGAGATGCTGGCGATCACCGGCGCCATCAAGGGCGCGGGACTGGGCCGCGACGTGCTGCTGCTCACCGACGGACGCTTCTCCGGCGGCACGACGGGCCTGTGCATCGGCCACGTCGCGCCCGAGGCGGTCGACGGCGGACCGATCGGGCTCGTCGAGAACGGCGACCGCGTCCGCGTGGACATCGGCCGCCGTTCGATCGACCTGCTCGTGGAGGAGGCCGAACTGACCCGCCGCCGCGAGCGGTTCGAGCCGCTGCCGCCGCTGTTCACCACCGGCGTGCTCGGCAAATACGCCAAGCTCGTGCACTCCGCGGCCGAGGGGGCCCACCTCGGCTGAACCGCCGGGGCCCGCGGGCCCACCGGCACCCACCGCACGGAACCACCGACGTACCCGTCCTCGCCGGCGCGTCCTGCCGGCCCGCGGACACCGACCGAAGAGGTGCACCATGACCACGCCCATGACCGAGACCGCAGAGGCGGCTGAGCCGCGCACGAGCATCACCGGTTCCGAGGCCATCGTCCGCTCGCTCGAGAGCCTGGGCGTCACGGAGGTCTTCGGGCTGCCCGGCGGTGCGATCCTGCCGACCTACGACCCGCTCATGGACTCGCAGACCATCCGGCACGTGCTGGTGCGCCATGAGCAGGCCGCCGGCCACGCGGCGCAGGGCTATCACCTGGCCACGGGGCGCCCCGGTGTCGCACTGGCCACCTCCGGCCCCGGGGCGACGAACCTCGTCACCGCGATCGCCGACGCGCACATGGACTCGCAGGCCGTCGTGTTCGTCACGGGCCAGGTCGCCTCGAGCGCGATCGGCAGCGACGCCTTCCAGGAGGCGGACATCGTCGGCATCACCATGCCGATCACGAAGCACTCCCGCCTGGTCACCGACGCCACGCAGATCCCCGGGGCGCTCGCCGAGGCGTTCCACATCGCCTCCACCGGCCGTCCCGGACCGGTGCTCGTGGACGTCACCAAGGACGCGCAGAACGGTTCCCTCGACTTCGCGTGGCCGCCCGTCGTGGAGCTGCCCGGCTACCGCCCGGTGACGCAGGGGCACCCCAAGCAGATCGCGGCCGCCGTGGATCTGATGCGCGCGAGCCGACGCCCGGTGCTGTACGTCGGCGGCGGCGTCGCGCGGGCCGACGCGTCCGAGCAGCTGCGCGCGCTCGCCGAGCGCACCGGCTTCCCCGTCGTGACCACCCTGACCGCCCGCGGGGTGTTCCCGGACTCGCACCCGCAGCACCTGGGCATGCCCGGCATGCACGGCTCGGTGGCGGCGGTGTCGGCGCTGCAGCAGGCGGACCTGCTGGTGGCGCTCGGGGCGCGCTTCGACGACCGGGTCACCGGCCAGATCGACTCCTTCGCCCCCGGGGCGCAGGTGATCCACGTGGACATCGACCCGGCGGAGATCTCGAAGAACCGCCTGGCGGATGTGCCGATCGTCGGTGACGTCGGGCGGGTCATGCAGGCACTCGTGGCTCGGCTGGACTCCGAGGGCGACGGGGCGGAGCTCACCGACTGGTGGGCCGTGCTGGATCGAATGCGCTCGACCTATCCGCTGGGTTACACGCCCACCGAGGACGGGCTGCTCGCGCCGCAGCACGTCATCGAGCGCCTCAGTGCGCTGACCGGCCCCGAGGCCGTGTACGCGGCCGGTGTCGGACAGCACCAGATGTGGTCGGCGCAGTTCGTCCGGTACGAGCGGCCTCGCCAGTGGCTGAACTCGGCCGGCTTGGGGACGATGGGCTATGCCGTGCCCGCCGCGATGGGCGCCAAGGTCGGCCAGCCCGAACGCGTCGTCTGGGCGATCGACGGGGACGGCTGCTTCCAGATGACCAACCAGGAGCTGGCCACATGCGTCATCAACGACATCCCCATCAAGGTCGCCGTGATCAACAACTCCTCGCTCGGCATGGTGCGCCAGTGGCAGACCCTGTTCTACGACGGCCGCTACTCGAACACGGATCTGGACACCGGCCACGGCACCCGGCGCGTCCCGGACTTCGTCACGCTCGCGGACGCCTACGGGGCCCTCGGGCTGCGCTGCGAGCGGGAGGAGGACCTTGACGCGACGATCCGACGGGCGCTCGAGGTGAACGATCGTCCCGTCGTGGTCGACTTCGTGGTCTCGCGCGATGCCATGGTGTGGCCCATGGTGCCCGCCGGCGTGAGCAACGACGCGATCCAGGTGGCCCGCGGCCTGACCCCGGACTTCACCGATGAACAGGAGTGAGCCGATGAGCCAGCACCAGAGTCAGAACCGGCCGTCCGCCCCGGGCCACCGTTCGACGCAGGGCCCGCGTCCGACGCAGGGTCCTGGGCACGGCCGCATCGTCGAGCAGCGCGCGGCCGCCGGGCCCGTGCGACGTCACACCCTGTCCGTGCTGGTGCAGGACGTCCCCGGCGTGCTGACCCGCGTGGCCGGCCTGTTCGCCCGCCGCGCGTTCAACATCCACTCGCTCGCGGTGGGCGTCACCGAGGTGCCGGGCCTGTCCCGCATCACGGTCGTCGTCGAGGCCGACGAGCGCCTGCTCGAACAGGTCACGAAGCAGCTGCACAAGCTGATCAACGTGCTTAAGGTCGTCGAGCTGCCCGACGCCTCCTCCGTCCAGCGCGACCACCTGCTGGTCAAGGTCCGCACCGACTCGACCACACGCCCGCTCGTGGTTCAGGCCGCCGAGCTGTTCCGCGCCGGCGTCGTCGACGTGGCGCCCGGCTCGCTGACCCTCGAGGCCACCGGTTCGGCCGACAAGCTCAACGCCCTGCTGGCCATGCTCGAGCCCTACGGCGTGACGGAACTCGTGCGCTCCGGCACGCTGGGCCTGGCACGAGGCTCGAAGTCGCTGACCGACCGGGCCGGGCAACGTGGGTCCGCATGAGGCGGACCTGGCCGGCACCCGAACAGATCCCAGCCCAGAATCGACCAGTCCAGAACTGACCAGTCCAGACCGTCACTACCGAAGGAGCATCACCATGACCGCCACGACGTTCTACGATTCCGACGCGGACCTGTCCCTGATCCAGGGCCGCACCGTCGCCGTCATCGGCTACGGCTCGCAGGGCCACGCGCACGCGCTGTCCCTGCGCGACTGCGGCGTCGACGTCCGCGTGGGCCTGGCCGAGGGCTCGTCCTCGCGGACCAAGGCCGAGGCCGAGGGGCTGCGCGTGGTGGACGTCGCGACCGCCGCCGCCGAGGCCGACCTCATCATGATCCTGGTGCCCGACCAGGTGCAGGCCGAGGTCTACGACCGCGCCATCGCCGCCAACCTGCAGGACGGCGACGCGCTGTTCTTCGCCCACGGATTCAACGTGCGCTACGGCTACATCACCGCCCCCGACGGCGTGGACGTGGCGCTGGTCGCGCCGAAGGGCCCGGGCCACGTGGTGCGCCGCGAGTTCGAGGCCGGTCGCGGTGTCCCGGCGCTCGTCGCCGTCGAACAGGACGCCTCGGGTCAGGCCCGTGACCTCGCCCTCGCCTACGCCAAGGGTATCGGCGGCACCCGTGCCGGCGTCATCGAGACGACCTTCACGGAGGAGACCGAGTCGGATCTGTTCGGTGAGCAGGCCGTGCTCTGCGGCGGCGCCTCGCAGCTGGTCCAGTACGGCTTCGAGACTCTCGTCGAGGCCGGTTACCAGCCGGAGATCGCCTATTTCGAGGTGCTGCACGAGCTCAAGCTGATCGTGGACCTGATGGTGGAAGGCGGCCTGGCCAAGCAGCGCTGGTCGATCTCGGACACGGCCGAGTTCGGCGACTACGTCTCCGGTCCCCGCGTGATCGACCCGCGCGTGAAGGAGAACATGAAGGCCGTGCTGGGCGACATCCAGAGCGGCGCCTTCGCGCGGCGCTTCATGGACGACCAGAAGGCCGGGGCACCGGAGTTCGCGCGGCTGCGCCGGCAGGCCGAACAGCACCCGATCGAACAGACCGGCCGCCACCTGCGTCAGATGTTCGCGTGGCTCAAGGACTCCGACGACGACTACACCGAAGGCACCGCCGCGCGCTGAGACCGCCACCGGTAGCGTCCTCGAACGGCGCCGCCCCGCCGCCGCGTCGGCACGGGGCGGTGCCGAGCGGGGGTCGCTCACGCCCGTTCGGGCGCGCCCCACGCACGGCCGGGGCGCGGGCGCGACGGTAGACTCGCGCGGGTGATGCAGACGCGCGAACCCTTCTACGTGACCACGGCCATCCACTACCCGAACGGCGAGCCGCATATCGGCCACGCCTACGAGATGGTGGGCGCCGATGCGCTCGCGCGCTTCATGCGTCTGGACGACCGCGACGTGTTCTTCCTGACCGGGACCGATGAGCACGGCCAGAAGATGGCGCAGACCGCCGAGCGGGAGGGCGTCACCGCCCTGGAGCTGGCGACGCGCAACTCCGCGGCCTTCCGGCACATGGACGAGCAGGTCCTGCAGGTCAGCCATGACCGGTTCATCCGCACCACTGACGCGGACCACGCCGAGGCGGCCCGCGAAATCTGGCGGCGCATGGAGGCGAACGGCGACATCTACCTCGACCGCTACGCTGGGTGGTACTCTGTGCGCGACGAGCGCTTCTTCGCCGACGAGGAGACCGAGGTCGGCGAGGACGGGGTCCGTCGGGCCGTCGAAACCGGCACCGAGGTGTCCTGGACGGAGGAGGAGTCCTACTTCTTCCGCCTGTCGAAGTACCAGGGGCCGCTGCTGCGTTTCTATGAGCAGCACCCGGAGTTCGCGGCGCCGCGCACCCGCTTCAACGAGGTCATCCGTTTCGTGGAGTCCGGTCTGCAGGACCTGTCGATCTCCCGCACCAGCTTCGACTGGGGCATCGACGTGCCCGCGCCGCAGCACGCCGAGACGGGGCGCAGCGCCGCCGAGCACGTGATGTACGTGTGGGTGGACGCGCTGACGAACTACCTGACCGGCGTCGGCTTCCCGGACGAGGCCTCAGCGTCGTTCCGCCGCTACTGGCCGGCCGATGTGCACGTGATCGGCAAGGACATCTCCCGCTTCCACTGCGTGTTCTGGCCCGCGTTCCTCATGTCGGCTGGCATCGCCGCGCCGAAGCGCGTCATGATCCACGGCTTCCTGAACAACAACGGCGAGAAGATGTCCAAGTCGCTGGGCAATGTCGTCGCGCCGGCCGAGTGGGTCGAGCGCTACGGGCTCGATGCCGTGCGGTTCTTCCTCTTGCGCGAGTTCCCGTTCGGCCAGGACGGCTCCTACAGCCACGACGCGGTCGTCGGGCGCAAGAACGCGGACCTGGCGAACAACCTGGGCAACCTCGCCCAGCGCTCGCTGTCGATGGCGTTCAAGAACTGCGACGCCGCCGTGCCCGAGCCCGGTCAGCTGCAGGAGGCGGACCGGCAGATCCTCGCGCAGGTCGACGCGCTGCTCGGGCACGCCCGCGCCCACTACGCCGTGCAGGACTTCCACGGCAGTCTCGAGGAGACCTGGCGCGTGCTCGGTGAGGTCAACGCGTACTTCGCCGACCAGGCGCCGTGGGTGCTGCGCAAGACCGACGAGCCGCGCATGCGCACCGTGCTGTACGTGACTCTGCAGGCCGTGCGTCGAGTGGCGTTGCTGGTCCAGCCCGTGATGCCCGGCTCCGCCTCGCGTCTGCTCGATCTGCTGGGCGTGCCCGCCGCGGGCGACGCGGGCCGCACCGCCGCCTCGGGGCAGGGGCCCCGGTCCTTCGCCGCGTTCCATGACGACCTGCAGCCCGGCGCGGCGCTGCCCAAGCCCACGGGCGTGTTCCCGCGCCATGAGGAGCCGGCCGAGGGCTGATCTGCCGGCGGTGGCGCCGCCGCGCCGTCGTCCACCATGTGGATGGCGTTGTCCAGATGATGGCCGGCCCTCGCGAGTTCCGCCTAGCCTGCGAGGCATGAGCGAGAACATCGACACCCCTGCGTCGACCGTCACAGACCCGGCGGCCTCTCGTCACGAGGGCGCCGCGGCGGCCCGCACCGCCGCCGGCGGCCTCGATCTGGCCGTCATCGGCGGTGACGGCATCGGGCCCGAGGTCACCGCTCAGGCGCTGCGCATCCTGCAGGCCGCGCTCGTTGCCGAGGGCCGACCCGTCGCCGAGGTCACCGACTACGCTCTGGGCGCCGACCACTACACGGCGACGGGGCAGACGCTGACCGACGAGCAGCTCGCCGCTCTGCGCCGCCACGACGCGATCCTGTTCGGCGCGGTCGGGGCGGCCCCGCACGACCGTGCAGTGCCATCGGGGCTGATCGAGCGGGAGATCCTGTTGCGGTTGCGCTTCGCCCTCGACCACGCCGTCAACCTGCGGCCCACGCGGCTGTACCCGGGCGCCGTCAGCCCGCTGGCCGAGCCGGGAGAGATCGACTTCACCGTCGTGCGCGAAGGCACGGAGGGACCATACGTCGGCAACGGCGGATCGCTGCGCAGCGGCGGCGAGCACGAGATCGCGACCGAGGTCTCGGTGAACACCGCCCACGGCGTGCGCCGCGTGGTGGCCGACGCCTTCGCCCGAGCGGCCGCCTCACCACGCCGGCGCCTGACGCTGGTGCACAAGCACAACGTCCTCGTGCACGCCGGCCGGCTCTGGCGGCGCGTCGTCGACGAGGTCGCCGCCGAGCATCCCGAGGTCGACGTGGACTATCTGCATGTCGACGCCGCCACGATCCTCATGACGACCGACCCGGCGCGCTTCGACGTGATCGTCACCGACAACCTGTTCGGTGACATTCTCACGGACCTCGCCGCTGCGGTGGGCGGCGGCATCGGACTGGCCGCCTCCGGCAACATCAACGTGGCGGGCACGGCGCCGTCGATGTTCGAACCGGTGCACGGCTCCGCGCCGGACATCGCGGGCACGGGCACGGCCGATCCGATCGCGGCCATCCTCTCCGCCGCGATGCTGCTCGAGCATGTGGGGGAGTCGGCCGCGGCTCGGCGGGTCCGCGCAGCCGTGTGGTCTCACCTGGAGCATCGCGCGGCGACGGGGGCGGAGGTGCGCACCGAGGTCGTCGCCGACGACGTGCTCGCGCGGCTGGCCGGAGAAGCCACACCGACCCGGCGGGCGTGACGATCGACACGTCGAGAAGGCGGGCGGGCCTATGATCGAGACCGACAGCGCCGCCGGCGTCACCCGATCCACGTCAGGAGAGCATCATGACCGAGACCGTCTTCGCCCGTCACGAGCATCCCAACCCGACAAGCGCCGCCGAGCGCGCGGCGATCCTCGCGGAGCCCGGCTTCGGCAAGGACTTCACGGACCACATGGTCTCCATCGACTTCACTGCCGACCCCGACCACCCGGACGGCGGCTTGTGGCATGACGCGCGTGTCGAACCCTACGGCCCGATCAGTCTCTCGCCCGCGGCGTCCGTGCTCCACTACGGCCAGGAGATCTTCGAGGGCCTGAAGGCCTACCGGCACGCCGACGGGTCGATCTGGGCCTTCCGCCCGGAGGCGAACGCGGCCCGCCTGAACCGCTCCGCCGACCGGCTGGCCCTGCCCGTGCTGCCCGAGCGCCTGTTCCTCGACGCGATCGGTCAGCTCGTCCGGGCCGACCGGGACTGGGTGCCCGGCGGCGAGGGAGAAGCGCTGTACCTGCGTCCGTTCATGTACGCCTCGGAGGCCTTCCTGGGCGTGCGCGCGGCCAACGAGGTCGCGTTCAAGGTGATCGCCTCGCCCGCCGGGAACTACTTCGGCGGTGAGCTCAAGCCGGTGACGATCTGGGTCTCGCGCGACTACGCCCGCGCCGGCGTCGGCGGCACGGGCGCGGCCAAGTGCGGCGGCAACTACGCCGCTTCGCTCAAGGCGCAGCAGCAGGCCGCGGCGCACGGGGCCAACCAGGTGCTCTTCCTCGACCCCGCCCACGAGAACGCGGTCGAGGAGCTCGGTGGGATGAACGTGTTCTTCGTCTTCGCCGACGGCCGACTCGTCACCCCGCAGCTGACCGGCACGATCCTCGAGGGCGTCACCCGCTCATCGATCCTGCAGCTGGGCCGCGACATGGGGCTGACCGTCGAGCAGCGGCGCATCACCCTCGACGAGTGGGCCTCCGGCGTGCGCTCGGGCGAGATCACAGAGGTCTTCGCCTGCGGCACCGCAGCCGTGGTCACCCCCATCGGCCGGCTGCTGGACGGCGACGAGGTGATCGAGTCTGCCGGCGGCACCGAGACGACACTCGCCCTGCGGGAGCGCCTGCTCGGCATCCAGACCGGCGCCGTGGAGGACGAGCACGGCTGGATGCACCGACTCGTCTGATCCGGGCGAACGTCCGTCCGGCCGCTCGTCTCCCTGACCGACCGCCCGGCGCTGCGCGTGTTAGACAGATGACATCTGTGTTGCATGCGACAGTCTCGTCGTGTGAGATGGTCCATACTCTCACGTGTTGGAAATCTCAGGAAGGCGGTGCCCCATGGCCTCGCACACCTCTGCCTCCGCGGTCGGCGCGCACGAGGAGTCCTCGTCGCGCGCGTCGGGCGCGGACGCGCAGCTGCCGCCGGTCTCCGTCGAAGACCGGAAGCGCTTCACGCCCGTGTCGATCCTCGTCTGGGCGGTGGTCGCCCTGCTCGGCGGCGTCGCGTGGACGATGCTCGCGCTGCATCGAGGCGAAACGGTCAATGCGATCTGGTTCGTCTTCGCCGCGGTCTCGACCTTCGCGATCGGTTATCGGTTCTACTCGCGGTACGTGGAGCGGGCGATCGTCCGGCCCGATGACACCCGCGCGACTCCGGCCGAGTACAAGGCCGACGGCCGCGACTACGTCGCCACCGACCGCCGGGTGCTCTACGGTCACCACTTCGCCGCGATCGCCGGCGCCGGCCCGCTCGTCGGCCCGGTGCTCGCGGCGCAGATGGGCTACCTGCCCGGCACCATCTGGATCATCGTCGGCGTGATCCTCGCCGGCGCCGTCCAGGACTACCTCGTGCTGTTCTTCTCGATGCGTCGCGGCGGTCGCTCGCTGGGCCAGATGGCACGCGAGGAGCTCGGCGTCGTCGGCGGAACGGCCGCGATCATCGCGACCCTGCTGATCATGGTGATCATCACCGCGATCCTCGCGCTCGTGGTCGTCAACGCGCTGGGGGAGTCGCCGTGGGGCGTGTTCTCGGTGGGCATGACGATTCCGATCGCGTTGTTCATGGGCGTCTACCTTCGCTGGATCCGTCCGGGTCGCATCACCGAGATCTCCGTCATCGGCTTCGCGCTGCTGCTGGCCGCGATCGTCGCCGGCGGCTGGATCGCCGAGACGGAGTGGGGCGTCCAGCTGTTCACCCTCGAGCGCACCACGATCGCGTGGGCCGTCATCATCTACGGGTTCGTGGCCGCGGTGCTGCCGGTGTGGCTGCTGCTGGCGCCACGGGACTATCTCTCCACGTTCATGAAGATCGGCGTGATCGCCGGCCTGGCGGTCGCCATCGTGATCACCCAGCCGCAGATCGCCGCGCCCGCCATCAGCGAGTTCGCCGGCCGTGCCGACGGCCCGGTGTGGCCCGGGTCGCTGTTCCCGTTCCTGTTCGTCACCATCGCGTGCGGTGCCCTCTCCGGCTTCCACGCCCTGATCGCCTCGGGCACCACGCCGAAGATGGTCGAGAAGGAGCGGCAGACCCGTTTCATCGGTTACGGCGGCATGCTCATGGAGGCGTTCGTGGCGATCATGGCGCTCGTCGCCGCTGTCTCGATCGACCGTGGCATCTACTTCGCCATGAACTCTCCGACGGCGATGACCGGCGGCACCCCCGAGGGCGCGGTCGACTTCGTGATGTCCCTCGGCCTGGCCGGCGTCGATGTGACGCCCGAGCAGCTGACCGCCCTGGCCGGGCTGGTCGGCGAGGACACCGTGGTCTCCCGGACCGGCGGCGCCCCGACGCTCGCCGTCGGGCTCTCCATGATCATGGGGCAGCTCGTCGGTGGCGAAGCCATGATGGGCTTCTGGTACCACTTCGCCATCATGTTCGAGGCGCTGTTCATCCTTACCGCCGTCGATGCCGGCACCCGTGTCGCCCGCTTCATGCTGCAGGACACCCTCGGCAACGTGGCGCCGCGGTTCCGGGACGTGAACTGGCGGCCCGGGGCATGGCTGTGCACCGCGATCATGGTGGCCGCGTGGGGCGCCGTGCTCATCATGGGCGTCACCGATCCGCTCGGGGGCATCAACACCCTGTTCCCGCTGTTCGGCATCGCCAATCAGCTGCTCGCCTCGATCGCACTGGCCGTCGTGCTGACGATCGTCGCCCGGCGCGGCCACGCCCGAGGCTTGTGGATCGTGGCGCTGCCGCTGGCGTTCATCACGGTCGTCACGACTGTGGCGAGCATGCAGAAGATCTTCTCGCCCGTCCCCGCGGTGGGCTATTGGGCTCAGCACGCCGCCTTCAAGGACGCGCTGGCCCGGGGCGAGACCAGCTTCGGTGCGGCCTCCTCGACTGAGGCCATGGAAGCGGTCGTCCGCAACACCTTCGTCCAGGGAACGCTCTCGATCCTGTTCCTGGTCCTTGCCCTGACCGTCATCATCACCTCGGTGCTCGCGGCCGTGAAGGCCCTGCGCTCCGGTGAGGTCGTGGACCGTCAGGACCCCTACGCGCCCTCGCAGCGCTTCGCGCCGGCCGGGCTATTCGCCACGGCCGAAGAGAAGGAGCTCCAGCGGCAGTGGGACGCGCTGCCGGCCGAGCGGCAGCCGGTCCGGGGTCACTGACGTGCACCACCCACACACGAGGCCGGTCGGGCCCCGCGCCGCGCGGGGCCCGACCGGCCCGTCCGGGCCCGGCCTCTGGCCCCGGATCCGCTGGTGGCTGCGCCAGCTCTCGGGGGAGGGGAAGTACGACGCGTACCTCGCCCATCATCGGGCGCAGCACCCGGATGAGGCCCCGATGACCGAGCGCGAATTCTGGCGTTCCGAGTACGCCCGGCAGGACGCGAACCCCGGCAGCCGCTGTTGCTGAGGCAGCGACCGGCGCCATGCCGGCCACGCCGACCGATGCGTAGAGTTGGGCCCATGCGCATCGCACGTTTCGTAGACCAGGACGACCCCCAGTACGGCATCGTCGAGGGCGAGCCCGGCGCCGAGCGGATCACCGCGCTCGTCGGCGACCCGTTCTTCCACGGCGTCCAACCCGCCGGCGCCTCGCACGCCCTGGAGGAGGTGCGCCTGGTCGCCCCGATCATCCCGCGCTCCAAGGTGATCGGCGTCGGGCGCAACTGGGCCGATCACGCCGCCGAACTGGGCAACGAGACTCCGACGAGCCCCCAGTTCTTCTTCAAGCCCAACACCGCCGTGGTGGGGCCGGGGGAGCCGGTGACCCTGCCGAGCTTCTCCGAGGAGGTCTCCTACGAGGCGGAGCTGGCTGTGGTGATCGGCACCATTTGCAAGGAGGTGCCGCTCGAACGCGTCAAGGACGTCGTGTTCGGATACACCGTGGCCAACGACCTCACCGCGCGTGATGCGCAGCGCACCGACCTGCAGTGGGCGCGCGCCAAGGGCTTCGACGGCGCCTGTCCGCTGGGCCCGTGGATCGAGACGGACCTGGATGTCGAGGCCGGCGTGCGGATCACCACCACCGTCAACGGTCAGACGGTGCAGGACGGCACCACGGACGACATGATCTTCTCGGTCGCCGAGATCGTCGCCGCCGCGTCCGAGGCATTCACGCTGCTGCCCGGGGACGTGATCCTCACCGGGACCCCAGCTGGGGTGGGCCTGGTCGGTGAGGGCCAGTCCGTGAGCGTCGCCGTCGAGGGGATCGGAGAGTTCTCGACGCCGTTCCGGCGCTGAGGCCCTGGCGGCTCTCGGGCTAACGGCGCCGCGAGCGGGCATAGACTTGAGGGCATCATGACTGATTCCTCCGCCACCCCCGTGTCCGCCGCCGATCTTCCCGCCGGGCCGCCGCAGGCCGCCAGCGCCGACGTCCCTCAGGTGGACGAGAGCACCCCGGTGCGTGTGCGCTTCTGCCCGTCACCGACCGGTACCCCGCACGTCGGTCTGATCCGCACGGCCCTGTTCAACTGGGGCTGGGCGCGCCACACGGGCGGGAAGCTGGTCTTCCGCATCGAGGACACCGACGCCAAACGCGACTCGGAAGAGTCGTATCAGCAGCTGCTCGAGGCCATGCGCTGGCTCGGCATCGACTGGGACGAGGGCGTCGAGACCGGTGGCCCCCACGAGCCCTACCGTCAGTCTCAGCGCGGTGAGATCTACCGCGAGGTCATCGAGAAGCTCAAGGCCGGCGGCCACATCTACCCGTCGTACACCACCGCCCAGGAGACGGAAGAGCGTCACAAGGCCGCGGGGCGGGACCCGAAGCTCGGCTATGACGGTTTCGACCGCGAGCTGACCGCCGAGCAGATCGCCGCCTACGAGGCTCAGGGGCGCACGCCGGTCTGGCGTCTGCGCATGCCGGACGAGGACATCACCTTCACGGACCTGGTCCGCGGTGAGATCACCTTCGCCGCCGGCTCGGTGCCGGACTATGTGGTCGTGCGTGCCGACGGCTCCCCGCTGTACCCGCTGGTGAACCCCGTCGACGATGCGCTCATGGGCGTCACCCACGTGTTGCGCGGCGAGGACCTGCTCTCGTCCACGCCCCGGCAGATCGCTCTGTACCGCGCCCTCTACGCGATCGGCGTCGCCGAGTACATGCCGGTGTTCGGCCACCTGCCGTACGTCATGGGCCAGGGGAACAAGAAGCTCTCCAAGCGAGACCCGCAGGCCAATCTGTTCCATCACCGGGACAACGGCTTCATCCGGGAGGGCCTGCTCAACTACCTCGCGCTGCTGGGCTGGTCGCTCTCGGCGGACGAGGACATCTTCACCCCCGAGCAGTTCGTCGAGCACTTCGACGTCCACACGGTCCTGGCGAACCCGGCCCGCTTCGACGAGAAGAAGGCTGTGGCCATCAACGGCACGCACATCCGCATGCTCGACGGCGAGGACTTCCGCTCCCGGCTGGTGCCTCATCTGCGGGCGGCCGGCCTCGTGGACCAAGAGCTCACGACGAGGCAGGAACGGGTGCTCGAGGCCGCCGCACCGCTCGTGCAGGAGCGGGTCCAGCTGCTCGGCGAGGCCGTGGACATGCTGGCCTTCCTCTTCCACGACGATGAACAGATCACGACCGCGGAGGGAGCGCTGAAGGGGATGCCGCAGGAGTTGGCCGGTGCCGTGCGCGCCGCGCGCTCTGCCCTGGCCGATCTGCCCGCCGACGGCTTCACCACGGAGGCGGTCGAGGCAGCCCTGCGCACGGCGTTGGTCGAGGGGCTCGGGCTCAAGCCGCGCCAGGCCTTCGGTCCCGTGCGCGTCGCGGTGACCGGTAAGAAGGTGTCACCGCCGCTGTTCGAGTCCCTCGAGATCCTGGGTCGCGCTTCCGCACTCGCGCGGCTGGACCGTTTCGCGACGGAGCAGGGCCTGACGGTCTGAGCCGGGCGGAGGGGGCGCGGACCGGCCGCGATGAGGCTGATTTTGCATCGTCGCGGTCGGTCGTGTAGAGTTCTTACTCGTTGCCGGGAGCGATCCGCCGGTGACCGATTGTTGAATAATGAGCTGACGGAAAAGCATAGTGCTTGTCAGCAATGGGGTATGGTGTAATTGGCAACACGACGGTTTCTGGTACCGTTATTCTAGGTTCGAGTCCTGGTACCCCAGCGAGAATGGTGCGGTGACACATCGCCCAGCCTCATGCGGCCCCATCGTATAGCGGCCTAGTACGCCGCCCTCTCACGGCGGTAACGCGGGTTCGAATCCCGCTGGGGTCACGCTCGTGATACAGCCCCGTTCCTTCTGGAACGGGGCTGCTCTCGTGTCTGACGCAATGTCTGTCTGACGCCGAGTCCTTGATGCCCCGTCCGCGAGGGGAGGGCGTACACGGTCTGGTGACACTGCTGGGCTGCTGATTTTGCTTTCCGGTCTGGTCCGTGCTAGAGTTCTCAAGTCCGGTTCGAGGCGGCGCGGAAAGTCCCGCGTCATCGACGCGACCGGCAGTGACATGGCCCCATCGTATAGCGGCCTAGTACGCCGCCCTCTCACGGCGGTAACGCGGGTTCGAATCCCGCTGGGGTCACCACAGGTGACGACACGCCCCGGTTCTGCACAGGATCGGGGCGTGTCTCGTTTTCACCATGAGCTCGCTGTCTCGACGGGTCGCTCGGACCGCGACCGCTCGCGAGCCCGGAACCGGCCCGCAACCGCCCCCTCGTCCTGGCGGGCCCTTCTGCCATGATGGGGCCGTGCATACCGACACCTCCGCCTCCACCGGCCGCCCGGACCAGGTCCTCACGCGAGTCGAGGACGTCAAGGACCACCTCAACTCCGTCGACCTGCGACTGCAGACGCCGACCGCCGATGAGGACCGCGCCCTGCTCGAGCGCACTCGGCACCAGATCGACGACTACGTCCTACCGCGGCTGGCCTCCCTCGACGCTCCGTTGCTCGCCGTCGTCGGAGGCTCAACCGGAGCGGGCAAGTCCACGCTCGTCAACGCCCTGGTCGGCCATGAGGTCTCGCGTTCTTCGGCGCTGCGCCCCACGACTCGCCAGCCGCTGCTGCTGCACCACCCGGACGACGCCGCGTGGTTCGAAGGGCCCCGGATCCTGCCCGACCTCGCCCGGGTGCACGTGCACCGCGACGCCTCCGCCGGCCCCGTCGACCCCGATGGCGGGTCGATGGACTCGGTCGCTCTGGTCTCCGAGCCAGCGCTGCGTCCGGGGGTGGCGATCGTCGACGCCCCGGACATCGACTCGGTCGCCGACGCCAACCGTGCTCTCTCTCGTCAGCTGCTCGAGGCCGCGGATCTGTGGATCTTCACCACCACCGCGCACCGTTATGCCGACGCCGTGCCGTGGGAGCTGCTGGGCGAGGCGGCCCGGCGAGACATCACGGTCGCCGTCGTGCTGGGGCGGGTGCCCGAGGGCACGGGCGAGCAGATCACCGGTCACCTGCATCAGATGCTCGCCCAGCGCGGGCTCGCCGGCTCCGACGTTTACGTCATCCCGGAGACACGCTTCGACGAGCGTGGGCTGCTCCCGGACCGGCATGTGGCTGCGCTGCGCGACTGGCTCGCCGGGCTGGCCGATGACGCCCAGGCCCGCTCTGAGGTGGCTCGGCGGACCGTGGACGGCGTCCTGGCTCAGCTCGCCGACCGGCTCGGTGCCGTGGCACGGGCAGAACACGGGCAGATCGAGACCGTCGAGGCGCTGCGGGCCGTCGTCCGCGAGCGGGCCGATCACGCTGCCGAGGTCGTCGCGGCGGCGACCTCCGACGGGACTCTGCTGCGCGGGGAGGTGCTCGCGCGCTGGCAGGACTTCGTCGGCACCGGTGAGTTCTTCCGGGGCCTCGAGTCGGCCATCGGCCGGGTCCGTGACCGGCTGACCTCGATCGTGAAGGGACGTCCGGCGCCGCCCGAACAGGTGGAGACTGCGCTCGAGACCGGACTGCAGGCCGTCATCGTGGAGGCCGTCGCGGACGCGGCCGAACAGATCGAGCGCCGGTGGCGCAGCGACCCGGCCGGACGCGCCCTGCTCGAGGGTCGCGACTACGGAGCGCTGCCCGAGGGCTTTAGCGAGTCGGCGGCGCAGACGATCCGAGCGTGGCAGTCCGATGTGCTCGCGCTGATCGAGCAGGAGGGCGCCGGCCGTCGCACCCGAGCACGCCTGGCCGCGTTCGGCGTCAACGGTGCAGCCGTGGCCCTGATGATCCTGTCGTTCGCCTCCACCGGCGGTCTCGCGGGCCTGGAGGTCGGCATCGCCGGCGGCGCGGGCGTGGTCGGGCAGAAGCTGCTCGAATCGATCTTCGGGGAGGACGCCGTGCGACGCATGGCTCGCATCGCCAATGAGCGCCTGCAGGAGCGCGTGACGACGCTCGTCGAGGGCGCCCTCGACGATCGGTTCCTCCCGCTGCTGGCCCGTGAGCGGGGCGCCGAGGACGTGGCTGCGCTGGCCGCGCACGAGTCCGCTCTGCGCGCGGGGTTGGGCGGGGAGCCCCTCGCCGCCGGGGGCGCGATCGATGCGGCAGACATCACCGAAGGCGGTGAGCGCGCATGATCCGCGGCGGCGTCACATCCCGGCCCGAGCCCACGCTGACCGCCCGGCTCGAGGCGCTCACGGAGGCGGCCGAGCTAGCGGAGGACCGGCTGCCGGAGGCGAGCCTGCGCGCCGCCCGCGACGCGGCCGTCGCGGCGGGAGAGCGCACGTCCCTGTCGGCCGAGCACACGGTCGTGGGCTTCTTCGGCGCCACCGGTTCCGGCAAGTCGTCGCTGTTCAACGCACTGACCGGCCGGGAGCTGGCGCGGGTCGCCGCGACGAGGCCCACCACCTCCGAGCCGCTGGCCGCCGTCTGGGGCGTGGGACGCAGGAAGGACGACTCGGCCGCGGCCACCGACGGCACGGGCGAGGGCGGCGGCGTCGCCGCGCTGCTCGACTGGCTCGGCGTGCAGGACCGTCATCTGCTCGACGACGCCCCGGTGCTCGACCAGGGCCGGCGCGGGTTCCTCGGGCTCGGTCGTCGCGAGGGTGCCGATCCCAGCGGCCTCGTCCTGCTTGACCTGCCGGACATCGACTCGATCGCCCGGGCTCACCGTGAGGTCACGCAGCGCCTCGCCGGCCACGTCGACGTGCTCGTGTGGGTCGTCGATCCGGAGAAGTACGCCGACGCGGTCCTCCACCAGCAGTTCCTCGCCGGGATGGGCACCCACGAGGCGGTCACGCTCGTCGTGCTCAACCAGGTCGACCGTCTCTCCGTGCGTGATCGCGACGACGTCATGGCGTCGCTGCGTCAGATGCTCACGGGCCACGGCCTCGGCCAGGTCCGCGTGCTCGGCGCCTCGGCCCGCACCGGGGAGGGCCTCGACGAGCTCGGGGCCGCTCTGGCCGCGGCCGCGGCCGAGCGCACTGCCGCGGCGCAGCGCCTGGGCGCCGATGTCGCCGCCCACGCCGCCGCGCTTGAGGCCGCCTCAGGCGAGGGCGAACCGGCCGGTGTGGCCGAGACGGCCGCGGCCCGGCTGGGGGAGGACCTAGGTCACGCCGGCGGCGTCCCGGCCGTCGTGCGAGCCGTCGAGGCGTCGTACACCTTGCGCTCCACCCGGCAGACCGGCTGGCCGCCGCTGCGCTGGCTGCATCGCTTCCGCGCCGATCCGCTGCGACGCCTGCACCTGATGCCGGAGCGTCCCGCCGCGGGGCGCCGCCGCGGGGACGGGGACGAGCACGACCCGCGGGTTCACCGCACGTCCTTGCCCGAGCGCACCGGCACCCAGACGGCCGTGGTCGACGCCGGCGTGCGTCGCCTCGTGGACGAGGCGAGCGCGGGAGCGCCGGAGCCCTGGGTCGCCGCCGTGCGGCGCGCCGGGCGTTCACGACGCGATGAGCTGCCCGATGCCGTTGACCAGGCCATCGCCGGCGCGGATCTGAAGGCCGGGCGCGGCTCGTGGTGGTGGCCGGTGTGGAACCTGATGCAGTGGCTCGTGCTGCTCACGGCCGTCGTCGGAGCCGGATGGCTGGGCCTGTTGGCTCTGGCGGCATACTTGCAGTTCCGCCTGCCACCCGCTCCTGCCGTCGAAGGGTTCCCGATCCCGACGCTGCTGCTGTTCGGCGGGCTCGCGCTCGGACTGCTGCTGTGGCTTCTGGCCGTGCCCCTGACCCGGCTCGCGGCCCGCTCGCGCGGCCGGCGCGCACGTCGGCAGCTGCTGACCCGCACCGAAGACGTCGGGCGCCGCCTCGTGATCGAACCGGTCGAGGACGAGCTGTCCCGCTTGGCGGCCTTCCGCGCCGCGATCGCCCGAGCCCAGGGGAGGACGGACCGCGTCGCCGGCAGCGCCCGAGCTCCACGCCGTGGCGGCCGACGCAGCTGAGCCGATGAGTGCGCGTTCCGAGGCCACGGCGGAGCCCTGGGTCACCGTCGGTGAGGTCGACGAGGCTGCCGTGGTCGCTGCCATCGACCGGCGTTTCCGCGTGCTTGTGCGCGAGCGGCCGTGGCCGTCGCACGCCGTCGGTCCGGGGGACGACGCCGCCCTCGTGCCCGCGGGCCAGGCCGGGGTGCTCGTCTCGACCGACGCCATGGGCGAGGGCACGGACTTCCTGCACCGTTGGCCCGCCGGGGTGCGCACCCGGGGCCACGACGTCGGGTTCAAGGCGGCCGCACAGAACCTCTCTGACATCAACGCCATGGGCGGCCGGGCCACCGCGCTGGTCAGCGCCGTGAGCGTCCCGGCAGACACCACGGTGCGCTGGCTCGCCGACGTGGCCGGGGGGATGACCGCTGCCGTGCGCGCCCTTGGCGCTGAGCGCTGCCGGCTCGCCGGCGGAGATCTGGGCACGGCGCAGCGTGCGCAGATCGTCGTCACCGCGCTGGGCGATCCCGCCGCCGCGGGGGTGCTGCGTCGGGCGGCCCGCCCTGCCCCCCACGGGCAGGACGGCGCCGCCCCGGATGAGCTGCTGCTCGTGCACGCCGGCACGAATGTGGGGTGGGCGGCGGCCGGACTGGCCCTGTTGCTGACTCCGCGCGCCGACCTGCAGCGACGCCATGCCCGGCTGCCGGCCGACGCCCGTCCCGGGGCGCGCGAGATCGCCCGTGCGGTGCGCGGACAGCTGCGTCCGCATCCGCCGCTGTGGGCGGGACCGGCCGCGGCGGGCCGACTGGTCTGCGCCCTCGACGTCTCCGACGGGCTGGGCCGCGACGCCACGCGCTTGGCCGAGGCCAACGGCATGACGGCCTGGCTGGATCGTCGGTGGGTGGCGGCCCGGGCCGAAGAGCTGGCCCGGCTGGGCCGGCTGTGCGACGCCGACCCGCGTTCGTGGGTGGTCAGCGGCGGCGAGGACTACGGGCTGCTGGGTGCCGCGGCATCACTGCAGGAGGTACCGGAGGGCTTCAGTGTGATTGGTCGGCTCCGCCGTGGCGGGGACTCCGGTCCGGACGGACACGAGCGCGTGCGGGCCGAGGGGTGGGACCACTTCGGCTGAGTCCGCGGCCTGCTCTGCGCTCAGTCCTCTCCCGAGCGCAGCAGCTCGGTGAGGCGGGCCCCGGCCGAGACCACCGCGTCCGCGTGCCGCCGGCCGGGCTGACGCGTCAGCCGCTCGAGGGGGCCGGAGATGGACACCGCCGCGATCACGCGACCGCTGGGCCCGCGCACCGGCGCGGACACCGACGCCACGCCCCGCTCCCGCTCGGCGAGCGACTGCGCCCAGCCGCGGCGCCGCACGGCCGCGAGGACCGTGGGTGTGAACACCGCTTCGTCGAGACCCTCCACCAGTCGGTCGTGGTCCTCCCAAGCGACCAGCACCTGGGCGGCCGAGCCGGCCTTCATCGACATCCGCGTTCCCACCGGGATCGTGTCGCGCAGTCCGACGGGCCGCTCGGCGCTGGCCACGCACACGCGCGAGTCCGCCTGGCGACGGAACACCTGGGCGCTCTCACCCGTCGCGTCGCGCAGCCAGAGCAGCACGGGTCCGGCGACGGAGGTCAGTCGATCCTCGCCCGCGGCCGAGGCGAGCTCGGTCAGCCGGGAGCCGAGAACGTACCGGCCGTGCAGGTCCTTGCCCACGAGGCGGTGGTGCGCCAGGGCGCCCGCGAGCCGATGCAGCGTCGGCCGTGCGATGCCCGTGGCCTCGACGAGGCCGGCGAGGGTCGCCGGCCCTGACTCGAGGGCGTCGAGGATCGCGGCGGACTTGTCGACCACGCCGACGCCGCTGGGCGTGCGGCGCACGGCGGACGGGTCCGCAGGCTGCGGAGCGTGTGGCGAGGGACTCATGGGATGAGAATAGCCACGTGGTCTCGATGCCCCGGCACTCATGACGCCGTGACCGTCATTCGAGACGGGTATCCATGATGTGAGACATTCCGCCGCCGGTCTCGACCCGTGCACGCCGACCGCCAAGCATGGCCGTCAGGTCAGCACGCGTCGCCGCCCCCGCGATGCCACCACCGGAGCGGTGACGCCCGTCCGAGAGAAGGAGCACCGACATGGACGCCCGAGACACCAGGCAGCCGCATGCCGCGGCCGCCCCGAGGGCCGAGGCCCGACCGGCGGGTCGCGAGCGCGCGGCGGTCGAGGACCGGCCCATGACCCTGGCGGAGAAGGTGTGGGCACGCCACGTCGTGGTGCCCGGCGACGGGGGCGCCGCCGGGCGGGGCACGGACCTGCTCTACATCGACCTGCACCTGCTGCACGAGGTCACCAGCCCGCAGGCGTTCGAGGGGCTGCGGCAGGCGGGCCGATCCGTCCGTCGGCCCGAGCTGACGATCGCCACCGAGGACCACAACACCCCGACCCAGCGCATCGATCGGCCGATCGAGGACCCGACCTCCCGAGCACAGATCGAGGCGCTGCGGCGCAACGCCGATGAGTTCGGCGTCCGGCTGCATCCGTTGGGCGACGCCGAGCAGGGCATCGTGCACGTCGTCGGTCCCCAGCTCGGTCTCACGCAGCCGGGCATGACGATCGTCTGCGGCGACTCGCACACCGCCACCCACGGCGCTTTCGGGGCGTTGGCGTTCGGCATCGGCACCTCCGAGGTCGAACACGTCCTGGCGACTCAGACGCTGGCGATCACGCCGTTCAAGACCATGTCCGTCACCATCGACGGGACCCTCGCCCCGGGCGTGAGCGCGAAGGACCTGATCCTGGCCGTCATCGCGAAGATCGGCACGGGCGGCGGCCAGGGACACGTGATCGAGTACCGCGGCGAGGCGATCGAGGCGCTCTCCATGGAGGGGCGCATGACCGTGTGCAACATGTCGATCGAGGCCGGAGCCCGCGCCGGGATGATCGCACCGGATGCGACCACGATCGAGTATCTGCGCGGGCGTGATCACACGCCGAGTGATCACGCGTGGGACGAGGCCGTCGCCGACTGGTCGACACTCGCCACGGACGAGGGCGCGCAGTTCGACACCGAGGTCGTCCTGCACGCCGACGAGATCCACCCGTTCGTCACCTGGGGCACCAACCCGGGCCAGGGAGTGCCGCTGAGCGGACGGGTCCCCGATCCGGAGCGCATGGGCGACGACGCTGAGCGGGCAGCGGCCAGCGCGGCCCTGGACTACATGGGCCTGGCCCCCGGCACGCGGATGAAGGACGTCGAGGTGGACACCGTCTTCATGGGTTCCTGCACGAACGCCCGGATCGAGGACCTGCGTGTGTTCGCCGACGTCGTGCGGGGCCAACGCAAGGCCGATGGCGTGGAGGTGCTCGTCGTCCCCGGATCCGCCCGCGTCCGGCTGCAGGCCGAGGACGAGGGGCTGGCGGAGGTGATCCGGGACTTCGGTGCGCAGTGGCGGTTCGCCGGCTGCTCGATGTGCCTGGGGATGAACCCCGATCAACTGCGACCCGGCCAACGCTGCGCCTCCACCTCCAACCGCAACTTCGAGGGGCGGCAGGGTGCGGGAGGCCGCACCCATCTGGTGTCGCCGGCCGTCGCCGCGGCGACCGCGGTGCTCGGTCGGCTGGCCGAGCCGAGGGACCTCGACGCCGCCGGGAGGCCGGCGCACCACGACCGCACCGCCGTGCAGACGGGAGCCTGAACCATGGAGAAGTTCACGACGCATACCGGGATCGGCGTGCCCCTGCCCGCATCGAACGTCGACACCGACCAGATCATCCCCGCCCAGTTCCTGAAGCGGATCACCCGCACGGGCTTCGACGACGCGCTGTTCGCCCGCTGGCGTGAGGACGAGGACTTCGTGCTCAACATCGAGCCCTACTCCTGCGGTTCGGTGCTGGTCGCCGGCCCTGACTTCGGCACCGGCTCCTCCCGCGAGCACGCCGTCTGGGCGCTCAGGGACTACGGGTTCCGCGCCGTGCTGTCCGCCCGGTTCGCGGACATCTTCCGCTCCAACGCCGGCAAGCAGGGGCTGGTCGCCGCGCAGCTGAGCCCGGAGGACATCACTCGGATCATGACCATGCTCACCGAGTCTCCCGGCACCGAGGTGACCGTTGACCTCGAGGCTCAGACCGTGGCGTGCGAGGGCGTTGAGGCGCCCTTCCAGATCGACCCCGACACCCGAGCGAGGATCCTGCAGGGCCAGGACGAGATCGCCGTGACCCTCGCGCAGCAGGAGGCGATCGTTCGGTTCGAACGCGGACGTCCGGCGTGGCTGCCGCACACTCTGCCGCGTTGACCCGGTGGCCTCGGCCCCGTCTCGGCACCTCGCCGGACGGGCCGAGGAGGCCTCGGCCATCGCTCTGACGTGGGCGAGTGCACATCACGGGGAGATTGCGATCCATGCGACGCGGCTGGGGGCACGGCTGAGGACGTCCTATGCTTGTTCGCGATGTTCGGCCCGTGCCCCACGCACGGCCGATCCCCACTTCAGCCCCGTCGTGACGACGGGCGACACCGAGGCCGCAGAACAACGCGGTGAGGGAGGACCCAATCACCATGGCCAAACTGCTGACGATCCAGGGCGGCAAGCCGCTGACCGGTGAGGTCACCGTCCGCGGTGCGAAGAACCTCGTGCCGAAGGCGATGGTCGCCGCTCTGCTGGGTGATTCGCCCTCGACGCTGCGGAACATCCCGGAGATCAAGGACGTGGATGTGGTGAGCTCGCTGCTCGAGATCCACGGCGTGACCGTGTCCTGGGACAAGCAGAACGGCTCGATCACCATGGACCCCGCCGGCGTGAAGCAGGCCAAGTCCGCCGAGATCGACGCGCACGCCGGCGACTCGCGCATTCCGATCCTGTTCTGCGGACCCCTGATGCACGCGATCGGCGAGGCGTTCATCCCGGACCTGGGCGGTTGCAAGATCGGAGATCGTCCGATCGACTATCACCTGTCCGTGCTGCGCAATTTCGGCGCTGTTGTGGACAAGCGCCCCGGCGGCATCTCGATCTCCGCGCCGAAGGGTCTGCGCGGCGCCAAGCTCGAGTTGCCTTATCCGTCGGTCGGAGCGACTGAGCAGGTGCTGCTCACGGCGGTGAAGGCCGAGGGCATCACCGAGCTCAAGGGCGCGGCCGTCGAACCGGAGATTCATGACCTGATCCATGTGCTGCAGAAGATGGGCGCCATCATCACGGTGCAGACCGACCGCACCATCCGGATCGAAGGCGTGTCGACACTGCGCGGGTACAACCACGTGGCCCTGACCGACCGCAATGAGTCGGCCTCCTGGGCCTCGGCGGCGCTGGCCACCGGCGGCGACATCATGGTCCGGGGCGCCGCGCAGCGGGACCTCACCGCCTTCCTGAACACGTACCGCAAAATCGGCGGCGAGTTCGAAGTCACCGACGACGGCATCCGCTTCTGGCACGCCGGCGGTGAACTGAAGCCGCTGGTGCTGGAGACCGATGTGCACCCGGGCTTCATGACCGACTGGCAGCAGCCGCTCGTCGTCGCGCTGACCCGGGCCGCCGGCGTCTCGATCGTCCACGAGACCGTGTACGAAAACCGTTTCGGGTTCACGGACGCCCTGGTGCGCATGGGCGCTTCGATCCAGTTGCATCGCGAGTGCCTGGGGTCCGTGCCGTGCCGCTTCGGGCAGCGCAACTTCCTGCACTCGGCCGTCATCTCCGGTCCGACGACGCTGTCCGGGGCCGACTTCGATATCCCGGATCTGCGCGGCGGCTTCTCCCACCTCATCGCGGCGCTCGCCGCGCGGGGCACGTCGCACGCGACCGGGCTGGAGATCATCAACCGTGGTTACGAGCACTTCATGGACAAGCTCCAGGGTCTCGGCGCCGATGTCGAACTGACCGACGACGCCTGATGCGAGCCGCGCCCGCCACCGCCGAGGACGGCGTCCTCCCCGCCGCCGGGGCGGACACCCCGACGACGCCGTCGGCACCCGCCAGCGCGCGCCCCGCCCTGTCGACCCGGCTGGGCTTCATGGCGGCGGCCGTGATCGTGCGTCCGGCCATGCGCCTGCTGGTGCGCCAGCGCTGGGAGCACGTCGAACGCATCCCACGTTCCGGCGCCATCCTTGCGGTGAACCACATCTCGGAGATCGACCCGGTCTCGATCGCCCACATGGTCTACAACCGGGGCATGCTGCCGACGTTCCTCGCGAAATCCGAGCTGTGGGACGTGCCCGTGCTGGGCACGGTCCTCGATGTGCTGGGCATGGTGCCGGTGCAGCGAGTGGGCGACGGCGGCCGTTCGCTCGAGGCTGCCCGAGGCGTCCTCGACCGCGGCGGCGCCGTCATCGTCTACCCCGAGGGCACCGTGACCCGCGATCCCGACGGGTGGCCGATGGCGGGCCGCTCGGGGGCGGTGCGACTGGCCTTGCAGACCGGCGCTCCGCTCGTGCCGGTGGGGCAGTGGGGCATTCACCAGCTGCTTCCCTACCGGGCCCGTCGGCTCGCGGTGTGGCCGCGTAAGACCGCGCGCGTGCTCGTCGGGCATCCGGTCGATTTGTCGGACCTGCGGCAGTCTGCCGGCACGGCCTCAGCGCTGCGCGAGGGCACCGACCGCATGATGGAGGCCATCACCGACCTGGTCGGCCACCTGCGCGGCCAGAGGCCTCCCGAGCGGCGGTTCGACCCCCGCGGTCGCGGCGCGGCGGAGGTGCGCGCATGAGCCGGGCGGAGCGCGTCGCGGTGCTCGGCGCTGGCAGCTGGGGCACCGCGTTCGCCACTGTGCTGGGGCAGAGCACGGCGCCTGTCGGCGCGCGCGCCGAGCAGATTGTGCTGTGGTCCCGTCGTCCCGAGGTGGCCGAGTCCGTCACCACGCGGCACGAGAACCCCGAGTATCTGCCTGACGTCGAGCTGCCGTCTCACGTTAGCGCCACGACCTCTCTCGAGGAGGCGGTACGCGAGAGCGGTGTGGTCGTGGTCGCGGTCCCCGCGCAGACGGTGCGCGCCACGCTCGCACGGGTGCGTGATCACCTGGCCCCCGACGCGGTCGTGGTCTCGCTCGTCAAGGGCCTCGAGAGAGAGACGGACGCACGCATGTCCGAGGTCTGCGCCGGCGAGCTGGACCTGGCCGAGGACCGGTTCGCCGTCGTCTCCGGACCCAATCTCGCCCTCGAGATCGCGCGGGGCGAACCCACCGCCACGGTTGTCGCCTCCCGATCGAACGCGACGGCCGAGCGGGTCGCCGCGCTCATGGCCGGACGCACGTTCCGCCCGTACACGAACCACGACGTCGTCGGCGTGGAGGTCGGCGGCGTGGTCAAGAACGTCATCGCCCTGGCGGTGGGGATCTGTGACGGCCAGGGGCTCGGGGACAACTCGAAGGCCTCCGTGATCACCCGCGGACTGGCCGAGACCACCCGTCTGGCCATCGCCCTGGGCGGCGAAGCCGAGACGATGGCGGGCCTGGCGGGACTGGGGGACCTGGTGGCGACGTGCGCGTCACCGCTGTCCCGCAACCGCAGCGCCGGCCGTCTGATCGGCACCGGGCTCACCGTCGACGAGGCCGTGGCCGCCATGAAACAGACGGCGGAGGGCATCAAGTCCGTCTCCGCCGTCGTCCACCTCGCACGGCAGCACGGAGTCGAGATGCCCATCTGCGAGGCCATCAACGCCGTGGTCAACGGCGAGCTCGAGGTGTCGACGCTCGCCGAGCTGCTGCTCTCACGCAATCTGAAATCGGAAGGACGCCGCGCATGAGCGAGACCGGCCCCCACCCCACCGCCGCGACCGGCGCCGCCGAGCGTCCGCGCGTCCTGCTGCTCTTCGGCGGCCGCTCGAGCGAGCACTCCGTCAGCTGCGTGACCGCCGCCGGCGTGCTCAACGCCGTCGACGACTCCCGCTGGGACGTCGTTCCGGTCGGAGTCGCTCCGTCGGGGCTCTGGTCCGCCGAGCCGATGGACATCGCCTCATGGGACCTGCGTTCGTCGCCGGCGCCGGAGGTCCCCGAGCCGGAGCGGCCCGTGAACCTGCGGGCCACGGCGGAGGGGCGGACCGAGCTGGTCGACGTCGATGGCTGCTCCCTCGGGCACATCGACGTCGTCTTCCCCCTGTTGCACGGGCCCTTCGGTGAGGACGGCACGATGCAGGGGCACTTCGAGACCCTGGACCTGCCCGCGGTCGGCTGCGGCGTGCTGGCCTCGGCCGTCGGCATGGACAAGCACTTCATGAAGGTGGCGTTTCAGGCAGCCGGGCTCGAGGTGGGCCCGTGGGAGCTGATCACGGACCGGCAGTGGCGGCGCGACCCCGACCACGCCCTGCGCCGGGCGGCGCGGCTCGAGTTCCCCGTGTTCGTCAAGCCCGCGCGGGCCGGTTCGTCCTTCGGGATCAGCCGCGTCCAGGACCCGGCCGATCTGCGCGCCGCCATCGAGCATGCCCGTCGTTTCGACCCGCGGGTCGTGGTCGAGGCGGGGATCCTGGGACGAGAGATCGAGTGCGCCGTGCTCGACGGTCACGGCACGGATGAGCCTCGGGCGTCGTTGCCCGGCGAGATCGTCGTCGTGGAGCAGGCCGGTGGACACCAGTTCTACGACTTCGAGGCGAAGTACCAGCAGCAGGGGGCCGCGGAGCTCTCCTGCCCGGCCGAGCTCGAGGAACCGGCCCAGCAGCAGCTGCGCGAACTCGCCGTGCGGGCCTTCGAGGCCGTCGACGGCGCCGGACTGGGGCGCTGCGACTTCTTCTACACGCCTGACGGGCGCTGGATCGTCAACGAGATCAACACGATGCCCGGTTTCACCCCGATCAGCATGTATCCGGCGCTCTGGGAGCGCAGCGGCATCGGCTACGCCCAGCTGGTCGACGAGCTGATCACCCTGGCGATCGAACGGGGACCGGGCCTGCACTGACCGACCCGGCCGGGGCCGCGGGCCAGCGGTCCGGGCGCCCGAAGGCACGGGCTAGCGGCCCGGGCATCCGAAGGCACGAGCCGCCAAGGTCGTGCCGGCGCGCAGCTCAGCGGACCGGCTCGGCGTCCTCGAGGTTCACGCAGCCGCGTTCGGCCGGGATCTGGGAGACGGCCCCGCCGAGGCCGACCATGACCGCGTCCGAGGTGGCCCGTGACTTGTCGAAGAGCACCTCGACGGCCGGGTCCCGCCCGTAGGTGGTGATCCGCCAGTTCGCGTCCTCGTCCTTGACCACCCAATCCACGCCCTCCGCGGTGACGCACCGATCGGTCGTCGGCGCGGGCGGCTCGACGCCGCAGCGCAGCACGACGGCGGCCGGATCGCCCCAGACCGCGGTGGCTTGGCTGTCGGTCGGCCGCAACGGCTCGCCGCCGAGCTCCTCGGGCATCGCCACCATGGCGGAGGCGCAGACCGGGTCGTTCGCGTGCGGCGCGGCCTCGACGGTCGCGACGCGCCCCGAGCAGCCGGACGCGGCCAGCGCGGTCGCGGACAAGATCAGGGTGAGGGCGGTGCGGCGGCGGTCAGGAGGAAACACCGCGCCAGCCTATCGAGGCCTGCCTGTCCGCGCAGTCCAGACCGGATGGGCGCCCAGTCGTGACCTACCATGGAGCCGATCAGCCCGGGGCGTCCTGCCGTGCTCCCCGGCCCGAGCCGACCTGGAGGCCTCCGTGAGCCGTTCCTCGAATTCTGCCCGCCCGCGACGCCGGCGCCCGGTGCTCCTGACGGTCGTCGGTCTGCTGTGTGCGGCCCTCATCGCGGCCGGCATCGGCATCGTCTGGTATTTCGGCGGCATCGCGCAGACCCTCGACGGCATCAAGCGCTTCGAGGGCACCGTGTTCCCCGAGGAGTCGTTGCGGCCGGGGCAGGGGCGCGAACCCTATGCACCGACGACGACGGGCCCCGGCGAGGTGCAGGGTCCCAAGGCCGCGGGCTCCGAGGAGGACGCCGACGACAAGGCCGTCGACATCGTGCTGATCGGTGCGGATTCGGGGGACCCGAACGGTGAGAAGAAAGACGTGGAGAGCCTGAATGAGGTGGGCCGCTCCGACACCATCATGTGGGTCCACATCGACGGTGGCCGCGAGAATGTGCAGGTCATGTCGATCATGCGTGACACCTGGCTGCCCGTGCCCGGTCACGGCGATCGCAAGATCAACGCGGCCTTCGCGCTCGGCGGCGTGCCCACCGCCGTGGCCACCCTCGAGAACATGTTCCAGGCCAGGGTCGATCACGTCGTGGCCATCGACATGGCGGGGTTCAAAGATCTCGTCGACGCCCTGGGCGGGGTCACCGTGAACAACCCGCGCGAGTTCACCTCGGCGTTCACCACCGGGGAGAAGATCACCTTCGAGAAGGGGCCGATCGAACTCAACGGCGAGGAGGCCCTCGCGTTCGCGCGCGAACGCAAGACCTTCGGCGACGGCGACTTCACCCGCGTCGAGAACCAGCAGCTGCTCGTCAAGGCGATCGTCGCGAAATCGCTGTCGCGCACGAATCTGTCGAACCCGGAGTCGGTCCGCGGCTCGATCGAGGCCTTCGCCCCATACCTGACTTTCGACCAGTCACTCGACAACGGCCGACTGTTCGACCTGGCCTGGTCGATGCGTCACCTGCGGGGTGAGGACATCCAGATGTCGACCGTGCCGACGAACGGCACCGGCATGGCCGGGGACCAGGCCGTGGTGTGGCCGGACTGGAAGAGCATCCGGCAGATCGGCAAGGGCATCCGGACGGGCACCCTGGACGAGGTGCTGGCCCCATGACCCGGAGCTCGCAGCCCGGCTGGCCGCTGCTGCGCACGTGGCTGACGGTCGCGGAACGGAGCGCACACGCCACGGCCGCGCGACTGGACACGCTCAACGTCTTTCCGGTCCCGGACGCGGACACCGGGACGAACCTGCACGCCACGCTCTCCGCCGCCGCGGACCGTGCGCGGGCCCTCCCGGATGACTCGGCCCCCGACGCGGCGATGCGGGAGTGCGGCGTGGCCGCGCTGCGGGCAGCCCGCGGCAACTCCGGCACGCTGCTGGCGGTGACCCTGGCCGGGATGGCCGAGCCGCTCGGCCCGAACAGTACCGTCGACGCGGCGACGCTGACCGCGTGTCTGGCCTCGGCCGAACGCGACGCGCGCGAGGCCTTGGCCGCCCCGTGCGAGGGAACCCTGCTCTCGGTGCTCTCCGCCGTGGCCTCCCACGCCGGGCAGGCCGTCGTGGAGGACGCGGAGACCGGCCTCGTACCGCTGGTTGAATCCTGCGTTGACGTGGCCCATGAGGCGGTCCGTCGCACCGAGCAGCAGCTGGAGCCGTTGCGCGTCGCCGGGGTGGTCGACGCGGGTGCCGTCGGTCTGCTGTGGGTGCTGGAGTCGCTGCGCGCCGCTGTCGTCGCCGATGCGGTCCGGACCGACCTTGCCGACGACCTGCACGGCTTCGGGCCGCGAGAACGGGGAGCGGACGAGGCGACCGTCGTGTCCGAGGACGCTGACCCCGGCGGTGCGGGCGTCGAGGTGATGTGTCTGCTCGAGCTGTCTCCGCTCGGCGCCGCGTCGCTGCGTCAACGTCTCACCGAAGGCGCCGAGGCCGTGATCCTGGCACCCGTCACGCGCTCGGCGGGGCCCGAGTCCTCCGGGACATGGCGGGTGCACTTCCACGTGCCCGACGCCCAGACCGGGCACGCCCTGCTCTCGGACGCCGGTCCGCCGCAGCAGCTGACCGTCACGGACCTGAGCCGGAGCGGCCCCGGAACGGCTGACGCGCATGTCGGCTGCCGCTGAACCGCATCCCTTCGACGTCCCGCTGCGCGGGCTGCTGGGTGCACGCACCGCCGGGCGGCTCGAGAAGGAACTCGGGCTGCGCACGTGCGGAGAGCTGCTCGACCACGTGCCCCGGCGCTGGATCGAACGCGGGGAACTGACGTCGATCGCGAGCCTGCCCATCGACGAGCAGGTCACCATCGTCGCCGAGGTCACCGATGTCTCCACGCGCCGCATGCACAGCAGACCCGGATTCATCGTCGACGTCACCGTCGCGGACCCCGACCTCGATGGGTCATCCGGCGCGAGCCTGTCCATGGCCTACTTCAACGGACACGAGGCACGCCGCCGCCTGAGCCCCGGCGTCCGTGCCATGTTCCAGGGGAAGACGACCCTGTATCGCGGCAGGGTCACGCTCAACAACCCCGACTTCACGGTGCTCGACGCCGAGGCGGAGGGGGACCCGGATGTCCGGCCGCTGCCCGTCTATCCGGCGACCGCGAAGCTGCCCAGCTGGGTCCTGCGCGAGGCCGTGGAGACCGTGCTCGACGGCGTGGACTGGGGCAGGGTCGAGGACGTCCCCGCACCGGCCGTCCGCGCGGCCATCGGCACGCAGACAGGCACGGTTGCGCTGCCCGACGTCGAGGGCGCCTACCGAGGCATGCACGCACCGGATGAGGTGTCCTGTGTGGAGCCGGCGCGCCAGAGCCTGGCCCTGCGGGAGGCGCTCGTGACCCAGGCGGGCCTGGCACGACGCCGGGCCGCGACTCGACGGCAGCAGGGCCGCGCCTGGCCGAGGGTCGAGGCGGGCCTGGTGGACGCGCTGCTGCAACGGCTGCCCTTCGAACGCACGCAGGGGCAGATCACGGTGGGGGAGCGGATCGGCGCGGACCTGGCCGACTCGGCTCCGATGAGCCGGCTGCTGCAGGGCGATGTCGGTGCGGGCAAGACGCTCGTGGCCCTGCTGGCGATGCTGCAGGTCGTCGACGCCGGCGGGCAGGCCGCGCTGGTGGCGCCCACCGAAGTGCTGGCCCAGCAGCACCACCGCAGCCTGCTGGAGCTGCTCGGACCGCTGGCCCGCAGGGGTGACAGCGCCGCGGGGCACGGCCCCTTCTTGTTCGACGAGGCCGCGCAGTCGGGACCGACGACGCGGGTCGAACTGCTCACCGGGTCGATGCGCACGGCCGCGCGGCGCGAGGCGATGCTCGCGATGGCCTCGGGCCAGGCGGGCATCACCGTCGGCACCCACGCCCTGCTCTCGGAGAAGGTCGGCTTTGCGCAGCTGGGCCTCGTCGTCGTGGACGAACAGCACCGTTTCGGCGTCGACCAGCGCGAGGCCCTGCGGCGCGCCAACCCGGGAACGCATCTGCTGGTCATGTCCGCGACGCCGATCCCGCGCTCGGTCGCGATGACCGTCTTCGGCGACCTCGACCTCACGGTGCTCGAGGGGCTGCCGTCCGGGCGGCGCCCCGTGCGCACGCACGTGGCGCGCGTGGCGCACGGCCCGCGCATCGTCGACCGCGTGTGGGAGGTCATCTCCGAGCATGTGCGCGACGGGCGTCAGGCATTCGTGGTGTGCCCGCGGATCGACCCGGACCCGGAGGATCCCGCGCACGCCAACGTCGAGGACATGCTCGAGCGGATGCGGCGGCTGCCCGCGCTGGCCGGGGTGCGTGTGGCGGCCGTCCACGGTCGCATGGAGCAGGCCGAGCAGGACGAGGTCATGCGTGCCGTCGCCGCCGGCGAGGTGGACGTGCTCGTGGCCACCACGGTGATCGAGGTCGGGGTGGACGTGCCCAACGCCAGCGTCATGGCCGTGCTCGACGCCGAGGACTTCGGCCTGTCGACCCTGCACCAGCTGCGCGGTCGGGTCGGACGCGGCGGGCACCCGGCGCTGTGTCTGTTGGTCACGCGGCTGCCGGACGGGCACCGCAGCCTCGAGCGGCTCGAGGTGCTCGAGGCCACCGATGACGGGATGCGCATCGCTCGCGAGGACCTGCGTCAGCGCGGCGTGGGCGACGTGCTCGGCGCGGCACAGTCCGGGCTGCGGACCGGGCTGCGCCATCTGGACGTCGTGGGCGACGCCGCGCTCGTGGCGTTCGCGGCGGACGTCGTGATCGAGCCGGCATCCGCTTCCGGTGCGGCGTCGAACGAGGAGACATCGGCCGACGGGCCTCGCCGCGATGCGCTGCTGACGGACCGGGACCGGGCGCAGCTGGCGGCCGCCGTCGACCGGTTCGAGCGGCTGCGTACCGACGCGGTCGACTATGCCCGGAAGGGCTGAGCAGCAGGACCGAGGCCATGGAAAGGAGCAGCTGATGAGCCGAATCATCGCCGGGGCCGCCGCGGGCGCGCGCCTGGGTTCCGTGCCGGGCACGGGCACACGGCCGACGACCGACAGGACCAAGGAGGCCCTGTTCTCGTGGCTGGAGGCACGCGGGTGGTGCGAGGGCACAGACGTGCTCGACCTGTTCGCCGGTTCGGGGGCCCTCGGCCTCGAGGCGCTCAGCCGCGGTGCCGCCTCGGTGGTGCTGGTGGAGCGGGACCGACGCGCCGCCCAGGTGTGTCGGGCCAATGCGGCGCTGGTGGCCCGGGCCGCCGGCGGCCGCCCCGCGCGCGTGCTGGTCCAGGCTGTGGAGCGTTTCCTCGCCTCTGCGGAGGCCGAGTCGGCGGACCTCGTGCTTGCGGATCCGCCGTACCCGCTCGACGGGGACGAGCTGACCGCGGTTCTCGAGGCGGCCGCAGCGGCGCTCGCGCCCGGAGGTCTGCTGGTGTTGGAGCGCTCTGTCCGCAGCGCCCCGCCGGCTGCACCCGGGCGCCTCGAACCGGTCGAGAGTCGCACCTACGGCGAGAGCGCGCTGTACTTCTGGCAGGACCCGCGCTAAGGGAGGTGGCTCAGCGTCGCAGCGTGTCGGCATGCCGAGCCAGGCGCTGCATGCCCTCGGCGAGCACGTCCGGCTCCTTGCAGAAGGCCAGGCGCAGCCACGAGGACAACGTCTCGGAGCTGGAGGCGCACAGCGCGCTGACCGGCACCGGCGTCACGCCCGCGCTCCTGGTCCACTCGAGGGCGGCGGCCATCGCATCCGTCGTGCCCCACGGTGTGAGGTCGACGGTCACGAAGTAGCCAGCCTGCGGCACGGTCGGCTCCAGCCCGACGGCCCGCAGTCCGTCGACGAGTAGGTCGCGCTGCCGGCGCAGGCGTGCGCGCTGCTCGGCGAGAAAAGGGCCGGACTGCGGCAGGTACGCGGCCACGGCCTGCTGATACGCCGGACCGGAAGAGAACGTCAGGTACTGCTTCACGGCCCGCACCGCCGCGACGTGCCGGGCCGCGCCGGTCAGCCAGCCCACCTTCCAGCCGGTCACCGCGAACGACTTGCCCGCGGAGGAGGCCGTGAGCACCGTCTCGCCGGTGGGATCCAGGGCGCGCAGCGTGACGTGTTCGCCGTCGTAGACGAGGTGATCGTAGACCTCGTCCGAGAGCACGAGCACCCCGCGTTCGGCGCAACCCTCGATCAGGCGTCGCAGCAGCGCCGGCGGGTACACCGCTCCCGTCGGGTTGTGCGGGGTGTTGAGCACGAGCAGGCGGGTGCGATCCGTGACCGCGGCGAGCAGGCGCTCCGGGTCCGGCTGGAAGTCGGGGGCGGACACCGGCACCCGCACGTGTTGAGCGCCGGCCAGCGCGATCGCCGCGGCGTGGGCGTCGTAGAACGGCTCGACGGTGATCACCTCCTCGCCCGGCTCGACGAACGCCAGGACCGTGGCCGTGATCGCCTCGGTCGTCCCCGTCGTCACGAGCACCTCGGACTCGGGATCCTCGGTGACGCCCCAGTGCTCCGTCCGGTGCATCGCAACGGCCTGGCGCAGCGCTGGCAGTCCGGCGCCGGGGGCGTACTGGTTGGGCCCGCGCAGCACGGCATCGGCGGCCAGGCGCAACAGCTGTTCGGGGCCGTCACGGTCCGGAAAGCCCTGGCCGAGGTTCACCGCCTCGTGCTCGGCCGCCGCGGCGGACATCCGCTCGAAGATCGTCGGGGTGGGCGCGCCGTCGTGCCACAGGCCGGCGGCTTCGGCCGTCCGGCGCCAGCGCTGGTCGGGTGAACGGACCGGGCGGGGGTCGTGGTGCGGTGCGGTCGCAGACGTCTCGGGCATGGCCCGAGCGTAGCCCAGGCCACATCCGATCGTGCGGGCAGGGGGCACGGGCACGGCTGGGCTAGCGTGGAGACCATGCGCAGAGCGGTGTGTCCCGGATCCTTCGACCCTCTTCATCTCGGCCACGTGGAGGTCATCGCCCGAGCCGCCAGGCTCGCGGACGAGGTGCTCGTGGCCGTCTCGGTGAACCCGGCGAAGAACTATCGCTTCTCGATGCATGAGCGCATCGAGATGATCGAGACGACCTTCGCGTCCGAGCCCGGGGTGCGTGTGCTGCCTCTCGGCGCGGGGCTGATCGCCGAGTTCTGCCGAGAGGTGGAGGCCGATGCGCTCATCAAGGGACTGCGCAGCGGCGCCGATCTGGAGTACGAGGCCCCCATGGCCACCATGAACAGGCACCTCACCGGGGTGGAGACGCTGTTCGTCCCGGCGGATCCGCGCTACGGCCATCTCTCCTCCTCGCTCGTCAAGGAGGTGCACTCCCACGGCGGGGACGTCACCGCCTTCGTGCCGCTGGCGGTGGCCGAACGGCTCGCTGAGCCCGGGCGCTGACCACACCGCGCCGGGTCTGAATAGACTGACCGGGCATCCGCTGCCCGCAGGGGAGCCGAGGACCGGCACGCCGCGTCGGGAACCCGCCCCGGCCCGCGAGCGTTCGGCCCACGGATCGATAGGAGAGGACAGGACCACAGATGACTCGAACACCACGCGCGCGCAAGGCCGTCATCCCGGCCGCAGGACTGGGGACGCGTTTCCTCCCGGCGACGAAGGCCATGCCGAAGGAGATGCTCCCGGTCGTCGACCGGCCCGCCATCGAGTACGTCGTGCAGGAGGCCTTGGATTCGCAGCTGCCGGACGTGCTGGTCATCACCGGGCGGAACAAGCGGGCCCTCGAGGATCATTTCGATCGGCATCCGGCTCTTGAGTCGGTCCTCGAGCGCAAGGGTGACGACGCCCGCCTGGCCGCGATCCGCCAGTCCGACCTGGTGGGCGACATGCACTATGTGCGCCAGGGCGAGGCCCTCGGACTCGGACACGCCGTGGGCTGCGCACGTCGGCACGTCGGCGACGAGCCCTTCGCGGTGCTGCTCGGCGACGACATCATCCACCATGAGGACGATCTGCTCCAGCGCATGATCGACGTCCAGGCCGAGAAGGGCGGTTCCGTCATCGCGCTGATGGAGGTGCCCGAGGAGTCGGTGTCCTCGTACGGTGTGGCCGCCGTCGACGCCGTGCCGGGGGCCGACGACGTCGTCCGCGTGACGGATCTGGTCGAGAAGCCGGCGCGGCAGGACGCGCCGTCGAACCTGGCGATCATCGGACGGTACGTGCTGCACCCCGGTGTCTTCGACGTGCTCGATCACACGCCGCCCGGGCGCGGCGGTGAGATCCAGCTGACCGACGCGTTGCAGAGCCTGGCCCACGACGACTCCGAGCGCGGGGGCGTGCACGCCGTCGTCTTCCGCGGGCGCCGTTTCGACACCGGCGACAAGCTCGGCTACCTGCAGGCCGTCGTCGAGTTCGCCGCCGAGCACCCGCAGCTGGGGGAGGACATGCGCGCCTGGCTCAAGGAGTACGCGAACCGCGGCTGAGCGGCATCCTTGGTCGCCGATCGCCCCATCGGCTATCATGGACAGTCGGCTCCGTGGCATTCGCGTGCCATGAGGTCGAAGCAGATCCCTGAGACGACGGTTCCCGAAGGAGGCCGCACCGATGAGCGTTGACCGCAACGCGCGCCGTCCTGCCTCCGAGTCGCCGTGGCGTGTTCCCGTGAAGGACCTGGTGCACAGCGCCGGGATCCAGCGGACCCTCCGGCATACGTGGCCTGCGCCCGAGCAGGTGGGCACCCCCGTGCTCGGCGTCGTCGCGGGTGAACCCGTCGACGTGGACATTCGTCTGGAGGCCGTCCACGAGGGCGTTCTCGTGACGGGGACGGCCGACCTCACCCTCACGGGCGAGTGCAGCCGCTGCCTCGATCCGATCGAGGCCGGCCACACGGCCGATCTGCAGGAGCTGTTCCTGGCCGAGCCGTCCCCCGAGGACGACGAGGACCAGCACCTGATCGTCTACGAGACGATCGACCTGGAGCCCGTGCTCCGAGACGCCGTGGTCACGGCGCTGCCGTTCCAGCCGGTCTGCCGACCGGACTGCGAGGGGCTGTGCGCCGACTGCGGCGTGCGACTCGAGGATGTGCCCGCCGGGCACGCCCATGAGCGCCTGGATCCGCGGTGGGCGGCTCTCGCCGACCTCGTGGACCGTGAGAAGACCTCCACCCCCGAGACAGAAGAGAGATAGTCGTGGCAGTCCCCAAGCGGAAGATGTCCCGCGCCAACACCCGCGCCCGCCGTTCCCAGTGGAAGGCCCAGGCCCCCACCCTGATCAAGACCGTCGAGAACGGTCGCGTCTCCTACCGTCTGCCGCACCAGGCCGAGGTGAAGACCGACGCCGCCGGCACGCCCCTGCACCTCGAGTACAAGGGCCGCAAGGTCGCCGACGCCTGATATGGGCGTGGCCACCACGCGCCGCGGGGCAGCACCCGCACCGGAACCTGCTGAGCTGTTCGAGCGTCTCGGCGTGCACATCACGTCCGAGACGCTCGAACGTGCTTTGACGCACCGTTCCTACGCATATGAGCACGGTGGGCTGCCCACCAACGAGCGCCTCGAGTTCCTCGGTGACGCCGTGCTCGGTTTCGTCGTGACCGACCATCTGTTCAAGGTCTTCCCGCACCTGGCCGAGGGAGACCTCGCGCGTCGACGCGCCTCGATCGTGTCCACGCACGCTCTGGCGAAGGTCTCGCGCGGCCTCGGCGTCGGCGCGCATCTGCGACTCGGCGAGGGGGAGACGCGCACCGGCGGTGCGGACAAGGACTCGATCCTCGCCGACGCCTTCGAAGCGCTGCTCGGCGCCGTGTACGTGGACCACGGCGCGGTCGCCGCCTCGGCCCTGGTGCATCGCCACATCGTGCCGTTGCTCGAGGACCCCGAGATCGCACGCCAGGGCACCGACTGGAAGACCGTCGTGTCCGAGGCCGCGTCGAAGCACGCGCTCGGCGAGGTCCGTTACGAGATCACGGGCCAGGGGCCGGCCCACGCGCCGCGCTTCGAAGCGGTGTGCCACGTCGGAGCTCGCCGGTATGCCAGTGCCGTCGCGAGCTCGAAGAAGCAGGCCGAGCGGGACGCCGCCGCCGAGTCCTGGCCCCTGATCGAAGCCGAGCTTCCGAACGCCTCGGCCTGAACCCGTCACGATGCCCGAGCTGCCCGAGGCCGAGGTCGTACGACGAGGCATGGAGCCCTACGTCGCCGGAGCCGTGGCCGGACGCCTTCACGTGTGCGACGTCCGCGCGCTGCGTCGGTGCTCGGACGGTCCGGCGGCCCTCGCGGAGCTGCTGGACGGGGCCGTGCTCGCTCGGCCGCAGCGCCGCGGCAAGTTTCTCTGGGTGCCGTTGCAGTCGCCGCGGGGGCGTGCCGTGGTGGTGCACCTGGGCATGTCCGGACAGATTCGGGTGGATGACCCCGGTCGCGAGCACCAGCGGCACCTGCGGCTGCGTCTGCCGGTGCGGGGCGCCGACGGGGTGCTCCGGGAGCTGCGGTTTGTGGACCAGCGGCTCTTCGGGGGCTGGTGGGACGACGAGCTGACCCCGTGCCCCGTCACGGGAGAGCCAATCCCTGCCACCGCCGCGCACATCGCCCTGGACCCGCTGCACCCGGGGTTCGACTCGCGCGCCGTGGCCGCCGGCTGGCGATCCCGTCGCACGGCGGTGAAGCGAGCGCTGCTGGACCAGAGCGTGGTCTCCGGGATCGGCAACATCTACGCCGACGAAGCGCTCTGGGCCGCCCGTGTCCATCCGGAGCAGTCGCTTCAGCGGCTCTCTGTGGCCCGAGGCACCGCGGTCCTGGACGCCGCGGCGGACGTGATGCGCCGTGCCCTGGCCGTTGGCGGAACCAGCTTCGACGCCTTGTACGTCAATGTCGAGGGCCGCTCAGGGTATTTCGCCCGTTCCCTGAACGCGTACGGACGCACTGGCGAACCATGCCCGCGCTGCCTTCGCTCCGGCAGGGACGGCAGAATTCTCCGCGTCGCGTTCATGAACCGGGCCTCACATCTGTGCCCGGTCTGCCAGCGTCGACGGTGACCGGGTCGGCGCCCTGCGCTGGGCGAGGCGGTCCGTCGGGCGCGTCCGGGGTGCTCTAGGCTTCGGTGGAGCAGTGTCGTCTGGGAGGAGTGGATCGGTGGACGATCGTGCGGGATCGGGCCGTCTCGGTGCCGACCGAGGCGCGGACCAGCCCGAGGTCGCGGGAGCGTCGCATGAGCAGGACCGTGGCTCGGTGTCCTCAGGCACACCGCCCCGTCGCTCCCGGCGGCGACGCTGGCCGTGGGTGGTCGGGGCGATCGCCGTCGTGCTCGTTCTCGCTCTGGTCGCGGGCGTGCTCTACCTCAGCTCCGTGGCCCGCAGCTTCGACGACAACCGGACCACCGTCGACGCGCAGACTCAGCAGCGTGAGGCGGGCGACCCCGTGAACATCCTGCTGTTGGGCTCCGACTCCCGCGCCGACGACGACCGCGAGGAGGGAAGCGAGCGCAAGGACACCATGATGCTCGTCCACATCCCGGCCGACGGCAGCGGCGTCTACGTCATCTCCCTGCTGCGCGATCTGTACGTGGACATTCCCGGTCACGGCCGGGACAAGCTCAACGCGGCCAGTGCCGAGGGCGGGTATCCGCTGCTGATCGACACCGTCGAGCAGATGTTCGACATCCCCGTGCATCACCTCGTCGAGATGGATTTCCAGGGCTTCCGCTCGGTGACCAGCGCGCTGGGCGGCGTGAGCGTGTGCAACCCGACGGCGTTCTCATCCGGGCAGAAGAACCCCAGCTACTTCCCGCGCGGCCAGATCCTGCTGCAGGACACCGCCGCCCTGCGCTACGTCCGCGAACGCCATGCCTTCGGCGACGGTGATCTCAGTCGCGTCGAGAACCAGCAGCGCGTCGTCGAGAGCGCTCTGGGACGGTTCCTCAGCGTGGACGTGCTCGCGAACCCGGGGCGCACCAACGACGTCGTCTCGACCTTCTCTCGGCACCTGACGGTCGACGAAGGCCTGGACTCCCAGATCGTCGGACAGGTGGGCTGGCGCCTGCGGGATCTGGACAAAGGCGACTTGGAGATGCTCACCGTCCCCTCGGGCGACGCGTTCAAGGACGCCCGCGGCCAGTCGGTCGTGGGCCAGGACGAGCAGCTCATGCGGCAGCTGCGCGCGGCACTGGCCGACGATGACCTCGGCCGCTATGTCGAGGCCCGGGAGAAGGAAGAAGCCCAGGCCAAGAAGGAACGGCAGCAACGGCGGGCAGCTCAGGCCGAATCCGAGCCGACGAGCCAGGCCGAGGCGTCCGGCGCTGCGAAGCCCGAGCCGGCGGTGGACGAGCCGTGCGGCTGACCGGCTCGGGTCCGCGCACGCTGAACGCCGGCGGCACCGCGGGTCGTAGCGCAGCCGAACGCGCTGCGGGCCGCGCACCCCGGCTGTGCCTGCTCATCCACTCCTATGCCCCGGAGACCACGCCGCCGCAGCGGCGCTGGGACGCGTTCGTGCGCGCCTTCGTCGAGGCCGGGTGGAACGTCGACGTCATCGCGCCGACCGTGCCCGGCCGCGAGGACGGCCGCACCGGCACGGGCGCCCACGGCGAACGCATCGTGCGGACCCCGGCGCCGCGGTCCGGCGCCGGCGGCCGCAACTCCCGCTTCCTCGCCTCGGCCGTGCACGCCGTGCTGTGTCTGCCGGCGGCGCTGACGGTGCCGCGTCCGGACGTCGTGGTGGCGACGTTGCCGGCGTTGCCGATGGTCGTGCCCGCTCGAGTGCTGCGTCTGCTGTGGCGGCGTCCGCTGGTGCTGGAGATGCGAGACGCCTGGCCCGATCTCGCGCGCGAGGCCGAGGTCGGCGCCGGACCGCTCGGCGCGGTGATGGACCGGCTCGTCACCGGCGCGCAGCGCAGCGCCGAGACGGTCGTGACTGTCACCGCCGGATTCGGAAAGCGCCTGGCGGCCCGAGGTGTCGACGTGCCGGTGCACGTGCCGAACGGCATCGCCGTCACGGCGGCGGCCCCGGTGACGCGACGGCAGCGCGAGGCCGGCGACGGCCTGCACGTGCTGTACCTGGGCAACCACGGCGAGAGCCAAGGACTCGAGGTGCTCGTGGAGGCCGCCGCGCTGCTTCGAGACCAGGCGCAGCCCTCGGATCCGCCGGTGACCGTCCGGCTCGTGGGAGACGGGACCCGCCGTGAGGCGCTCGTCGCGCTCAACCGTCGATTGGGTGAGCCCGCGCAGCTGCTGCCCGCGGTCACGGGAGCCCAGGTGCGCGGCCAGTACGCGTGGGCCGACACCTGCCTGGTCATCCTGCGCGACGACTGGCCCAGCTTCGACTGGACGGTGCCCTCAAAGACCTACGAGCTGCTGGCGATGGACCAGCACATCACACCCGTGGTGCGCGGCGAGGCGGCCGAGGTCGTGCAGCAGGCGACCGGCGCGCAGCCGATCCCGGCGCGGGCCCAGGCCCTCGCCGACCATCTGCGCGCACTCGCGGCGGACCCGGAGTCCACCCGAACCTGCGGCCGTGGCCGGAAGTGGGTGAACCGGCACGCCGACCTGCACGTGCTCGGCACGCGCATGGTGGAGACGGTCAGCGCCGCCGTCGAGCGCGGACGCCGCCCACGACGGAGGCGAGTCGGTCGGCGACGGTGACCGGCTCGGGGCGCGCGAAACCGGCCGCGGCGATGGCCCGGGCCGGACGCAGCGACAGGTCCGCGAGCGCGCTGAGGATCTCCCGGACGGTGTCAGAGGGGATCGCGACGTGTCCCGGACCGTTGTCGTCCGTGCGGACATACAGGCGGCGTTCACCACGCGCCAGCTGCAGGAACGGCGTGAACTGGTGGTTGAAGAAGCGCTGATCCGCGCGGTTCTGGTAGATCAGCACGTCGTTGGTGAACGCTCCGGTTCCCGGCTCCACCGGTCGGCGCCGCACGAATCGCTCGATCACCGCGGTCCGCTGCGCCTCGGTCTGCGCCGACGGGTGCGCCACGTCCAGATACCGGTCCAGGCCGGCGGCGGGGGAGGCCTGCATGTCCAGGCGCGGGTTCACGGCGAGCACCAGCGCGTCCGGCAGGTGAGGGGCGTAGCGGATCGCGGAGTATCCACCGCCGGAGCTGCCGAACAGCACGGTGCGCACACCGCCCAGGCAGCGGGCCGCGTGGTGCAGCACGGGGCCGAGCTGCTCGGGCAGCGGGCCGGTGAGGTCATCGCCCAGGTACCAGCCGAGGTCGAGGTCACCCCGAGCGGTCGCGGGGTCGCTGACGGCGATCAGGTTGACGCCGCAGTCTTCCGCGAGTCGGTTCCCCTGGAAGGCGGGCAGCAGCCGCACCCGCGAGGACAGTGAGGCGTTGAACACGATCAGGGTGACCGGGGCGCCCCGGTCCTCGATCAGCAGGTCGACGACGGACTCGCCGACCGGGACACTGTGCAGTCCGCGCTGCGGGCGGACCGAGACGAATTCCTGCGCGGAGGCGTAGCGCGTCTCGGCGGACCAGCGGGAGAGTCGGCGGGGGCGTTGCATGCGACAAGGTTACCGAGTGGGCGCTGCGGTGCGGAGCAGGACTCCACGAGGCGGCACCGGCCTGCCGCAGCGGATGCGCAGACGCGCGCTGTTAGTCTGGGCCGCAGCCCGCGCCGGGGTGTGTCTCGGTGGCGACCTCCGCGTCGTCGGGCGCAGAGTCATCACGCACAGACTGAGGGGCAGGAATTCCGGCATGGCGCGCACGTCGATTCAGAAGGTGCTCAGGCGCTCCGCACAAACGATCCCGCCGGACACGCGCCGGGTGCTGCGTCGCAAGGGCGGAGCGGTCCTGCGCCGCATGCCCACGCCCGTCGCACAGGAGATCCGGGACCTGTTCGGAGTGAAGTGGGGCCAGCAGAAGAACACGCGGGCCGCCGGGCGGGCGACCGACGCCCTCGGCCTGGCGACCGCCGAGAAGCAACGCCCCCGTCCCGCCGCCTCCCCGACCGTGACCGGACGCGGCGCGGCGGCCGTCGGCCCTGACCCCAAGGCGAGCGAGCGCCTGGAACGCGCCCTGGGTCTGGCCGATGTCTCCCGCGGCGCCACAGGGCAGCGGTCGATCGGCGGGATCCTCGCGCCGGACGTGCGCGGGCGTCTCGAGGAGGCCGGGCATCGGGTCGTCCCGTTCGTGCCGGGGACCTCGACGGCCCTCGCCCAGCGCGTCGAGTCGGTCGTGGTCGACCTGGAGGGATTCCGCGGAGTCTGGGCCGGTGCCCTCGACGCCACCGGCGTCTCCCTGTACCGCGAACTCGACGCCGCTCTGAAGGCGGCCTCCGAGCGCGGCGTCACCTGCTGGCTGCTCGTCCGAGGCCCGCGAGCCCACCGCATCGGCGCGCTCGCGCTCATGCAGGCCCCGCACGTGCTCCCGCTGCGCGCGGGCGAAGACCGCGAACCCATGCACTTCACCGAGGACCCCGGGGACGCCCCGTACGGCCTCGCCGACGTCCTTTCCGCCAGCGAGGAGGCCTACCGTGGCTGAGCACCCGACCCCTGAGACCGCCGAGATCCCGGCAGCCGCCCGCGTGCGCGTGCTGTTGTACGGCGACGTCGACCTGAACGTCATGGACGGTTCGGCGATCTGGCTGCCCTCGATGGCCGAGACCCTCACGCGCGCCGGTGCCGAGGTGCACGTGCAGCTCAAGGCGGAGGAGCGCCGTGATCTGCTGACCGCGCCGCTGCGCGCGCTTGACGGCGTCACCGTGCTCGAGGCCCGCCCTCGCGCCGGACAGAACTCGATGGAACCGGCGCGGGCCGCCACCGTCCTGGCCGAGGCGGATGAGCGGGAGCGCTACGACGTCGTGCTCGTGCGCGGCATCCACATGTGCAGTGAGCTGGCCGAGCGTCATGCCTTTCCGGGGCGCCTGTGGTCCTACGTCACCGAGTTCGGCTATGTCGCCGGTGAGTTCAGCTCCTCACGGCAGGAGACGATCGGCGCGATCGCCGCGGCCAGCCGTCTGATGCTGGCGCAGACCCCGCAGGCCCGCGCCGTGCTCGAGGCCATGGTCCCGGCCGCGGCGGGCCGTACTGAGATCCTCTCGCCGATGGTCCCGGACGAGGTCCGACCCGTCGAGCGGTCGGCCGAACACGCCGCCGGACCGCTGCGGATGATCTACACGGGCAAGTTCGCCCACGACTGGCACACCGACAAGATGCCCGCGATCCTCGAGCATCTCACCGAGGCCGGTGTCGAGGCGAGGCTGACGATGGTCGGCGACAAGGTCCACCGCGAGCCGAAGCGCAGCGGCTGGGCCTCGCGCATGCGTACGCTGCTCAACGCGGACATGCCCGGGTTCGAGTGGACGGGTGCGCTCAGCCGCGTCGAGTCCATGGACCGGATGGCTCACTCGGACGTGTCCCTGGGCTGGCGCGCGCCACGCCTGGATCTGTCCCTGGAGATCTCGACGAAGGTGCTCGAGAGCTGCGCGCTGGGTGTGCCGCCGCTGGTGAATCGCACCACGATCCACGAAGAGCTGCTGGGCACGGACTACCCGCTGTTCATCGACGCGCTCCGGGACGACGCCGAGGCCATCGCCCGGCGGCTGCAGGGCGTGCAAGAACGTCTTCCCGAGCTCTCGGCCCACGTGCTCGCGGCCGCCGAACCGTATCGCATGACCGCACGCGCTGAAGCCCTGCGCGGGTACTTCGCCCGACTCGGGCTGCTCGATCAGGCTCCCGCCGCCGGAACGCTCAGCGCGGACGCGGGGCAGCATGCCTCGCCGCAGGCGGGCGAGAGCGGCGCCGCGCAGAGCGCCGACGCGCAGAACGCGGAGGCCGTGAGCGTGTCGCCGCGTCGGACCCGCGTCGTCGTGGCCGGACACGACCTGAAGTTCGCCGGCGAGCTCGTCGACATGCTGCGAGACGACCCGTCCGTCGAGCTGCGCCTGGACCACTGGTCGACCCTGCACAAGCACGACGAGTCCGCCTCGACGAAGCTGATCGACTGGGCCGACGTCGTGGTGTGCGAGTGGGCCGGTCCCAACGCGGTCTGGTACTCGAAGCACAAGCGTCCCGGCCAGCGGCTGGTGGTGCGCCTGCACATGTTCGAGCTGCGAGGCGGCTGGCTCGAGAACATCGACACCGACGCCGTGGACGCCCTCGTCACCGTCTCAGGTCTCTACCGAGACCTGACGCGTGAGCACATGGCGATCGACCCGGCGAAGGTCACGGTGATCCCCAACGCCGTCTCGGTGGCCGACCTCGATCGTCCCGGCCTGCCGGACCGCCGGTACCGGCTCGGCCTGGTCGGCATCGTTCCGCTGCGTAAGCGGCTGGACCGGGCCGTCGATCTGCTCGAGGCCCTGCGTCGGCACGATGACCGCTTCACCCTGCACATCCGCGGCCGCATGCCGTGGGAGTACGCACATGAGTGGCGCAAACCGCTGCAGCGCGAGGGATACCTCGATCTGTTCGCTCGCATCGGCGGATCCGATCTGCGCGAGGTCGTGGCCTTCGAGCCCTTCGGGGCGGACATGGGCACGTGGCTGACGAAGATCGGCTGGGTGCTCTCCCCGTCCACCACCGAGAGCTTCCACCTGGCCCCCGCCGAGGGCATGGTCTCCGGTGCCGTGCCGCTGGTCTGGCAGCGGCCGGGCGCGGTCGGCGTGTTCGGCGAGGACTTCGTCGTGCCGGACACGGAGGCCGCAGCCGAGCGCGTGCTGGCGGCCGTGGCCGATGACGAGCAGTATGGCCGTCTCAGCGATCTGAGCCGTCAGCGCGTGCAGGGCTACGACGAACGCGCGGTCGCCGCGCTGTGGCACGCCGCACTGTTCCCTGCCGCCGCGTCCTGAAGCCGTCGCGGCCGCAGACCTATACTGGGCCAGACGCCCGGCGTCGAGGCGGGACGAGTCGCTCCCGCACCGACGCGCACTCCCGAACACCCCGAAAGGGTCCCCCGTGACTGAGATCTCCACCGTGGCCGTCATCGGCCTCGGCTACATCGGCCTCCCGACCGCCGCGATCCTCGCGGAGAACGGCGTGCGCGTGCACGGCGTCGACGTCTCCGACCGCACCGTCGAGGCCGTGAACGCCGGGCGCGTGCCGTTCGTCGAGCCGGACCTGGCCGACTTCGTCTCCCGCGCCGTGGACAAGGGCCTGCTCAGCGCCTCCACGCAGACGCCGCCGGCGGACGCGTACATCGTGGCGGTGCCGACCCCGTTTAAGGACGGGCATCAGCCCGATCTGAGCTACATCGAGGCCGCCGCACGCGGACTCGCCCCGCAGCTGCGCGGAGACGAGCTCGTCATCCTTGAGTCCACCTCGCCGCCGGGGGCGACCGAGCACATGGCCGAGGTCATCTACGCCGAGCGTCCCGAGCTGCGGGAGCCCGGCGTCGACGTCGCGCACTGTCCTGAGCGCGTGCTGCCCGGCCGGGTCATGGTGGAGCTGGTCACCAACGACCGCATCGTTGGCGGCTCCACCCCGGAGGCTGCTCAGCGCGCCGAGAGCCTGTACCGCACCTTCTGCAAGGGCGAGATTCTGCTGACCGACTGCCGCACCGCGGAGATGGCCAAGCTCGTGGAGAACTCGTTCCGTGACGTGAACATCGCCTTCGCCAACGAGCTGTCGGTCATCTGCTCTGAGCTCGGCATCGATGTGTGGGAGCTCATCGAGCTGGCGAACCACCATCCGCGTGTGAACATCCTCCAGCCCGGCCCCGGCGTGGGCGGCCACTGCATCGCGGTGGACCCGTGGTTCATCGTGGACGCGGCTCCGAGCACGGCGCGACTGATCCGTTCGGCGCGCGAGATCAACGACGCGAAGCCGCAGTGGGTCATCGACCAGGTCAAGGCCGCCGCCTTCGACGTGCAGCAGCAGACCGGCCGCGCACCGCGCGTCGCCGCCCTGGGCCTGGCGTTCAAGCCGAACATCGACGATCTGCGCGAGTCCCCGGCCCTGAACATCGTGGACAGCATGGCCGAGCAGTTCACCGGCTCGCAGATCCTGGTGGCCGAGCCGCATGTGGACGAGCTCCCGCCGCGCCTGCAGGGTCGCGAGAACATCACGTTCCTCGACGCGTCCGAGGCCGTGGAGCAGGCCGATATCGTCCTGCTGCTCGTGGACCACGATGCCTTCGGCCAGCTCGGCGCTGCCGCCGCGGGCAAGCGCGTGATCGACACGCGCGGCCAGTGGCGCGCCCAGCAGGGCTGAGCCCCGCCTGATCCGACGTCGGCGCGTCCTTCTGGTCCACGGGAGGGCGCGCCGTCGGCGTCCGGGACGAGGCGTGCCCGGGCGGTCGCGTCAGCGACGCCGCCAGGACGGGTCGAGCACGTGCGCCGGCCCGGAGCACAGGACGGCCAGGGCCGCGTCGAGGGCCGCTCGCGCCCCGGTCCGGGCGTGCTCGATCGCTCGGCGTGTCGGCGCGGGCAGGCCCGGCCCGCCGTGGACCGGGCTCTCGCGCAGCGCGGCACGCAGGGTCTCGCCCACGTCCGAAGCGGCCCGGTCCAGGGGCAGACAAAACTCAGCGCGTCCGAGCTGGGCGTAGTGCGCGCTCACCTTGGGGTCGTAGGACAGGCCCACGGCGGGCCCGCCGAGGCAGTGTCGCAGCAGACTCGCGTGCAGGCGCATCGCCACGAGCGCCGCGGCCCCGCCGAGCACGTGCAGCAGATGGCCGTGCGGTGCATCGGCCGGCAGCAGGGCCACCGGCACTCGTCCGGCGGCGGTTTCGACGAGGGCCTCGTACTCGTCCTCATCGGTGGGTTGCATCGCGACGAACCACAGGCCCAGACCGCACTGCCGGGCCACGTCGACCACCGGGCCGAGGCAGGCACGCGGCCCGCGCGGGTCCAGACCCGCCGACGGCGCGTCCCAGGGACGCAGGTTCACCGCGATCCACCCCGGGGCGTCCGGGCCGGTCGGCACCGCGCCGTCCTGCCCGTCGGGCGCGCCGGGGTGGGAACCGGATGCGTGGAGATCGGGCAGCTGCAGCGCGTGGACGACGTCGGGGGCGACCGTCACCGTGGCCGGCCACGCCTGGCTCATCGGCTCCAGCAGGCGGCGGGATGCGTCATCGCGCACGCTCACGAGGTCGGCCTGCATCCCGGTCAGGTGCACCGCTGCCCGGGCGGCGGGGTCGGTCAGCGGTCCCACGCCCATGCCGTGCACCACGACCCGGCCTCCATGGGCGCGGACCATCAGCGGCAGCTGGGCCAGATGGGCGGGGGAGTAGCGGGTGCCGGTGAAGGTCCCGGCCAGGCCTCCGGCCCGAGCGATCGAGTAGTCGTGCCAGTGCCCGCCCGGGCCCAGCAGCACTCCACTGGACCGGGCGGCCCAGGCCTCGGCCTCGCGCAGGTCCGCGCGGGCGAACGCCTGGACGCCGTGTTCGCGCTCGACCGCGGCCGGATCCACGGCGGCGACGACGGGCACCACGTCTTCGCGAGTGCGCTCCAGCCGCTCGAGGAGCGTGCGCAGCAGCAGCTCGTCGCCGATGTTGCCGGCGCCGTAGTACCCGGAGATCAGCACGGTGCGTCCAGGACTGTCCGCCTCGGGGGACTGCGCCCCGGGCCCGGCCTGCTCCGGTGCGCCGGGCCGGGTCTCGGCAGGCTCGGCGACGCTGAGGTTGGGGACCGGTCGGGCAGCCGTGGACAGCGCCGTGGCCAGGAATGCGGTCAGCCGGTCCCGCAGGTCGGCGGGGCCGGCTGCGTCCGTCAGGCACACCGCCGCGTCGACGCCGAGCGAGGCATTGGGCACGGCGGCCGAGGGGTCGCGGACCAGAGCCGCTCGCACGAGGCCGTCGCGTTCCAGTCCTCGGGCGCACTCGGGTGTGGGACGCAGCCGCCGCCCCGCGAACAGCACCACCTGCGGCCGGGCACGCTGGACAAGGCGTTCCAGCGGTGCCAGATCCACCTTCAGAGCGATGCCCCGGGCACCGGGCACCTCGTGCACGACGTCGTCGTGGCGCGCGACGTTCACCTCGAGCACTCGGTGGCCGAGCGCGTGCAGCGCGTCCACGACGGCTCGGTCCTCGTCCGCGTGCGGGTGCCTGCCGCCGTGCACCACCGCGATGCGCACCGGAGCCTGACCGAGCGGGGCTCGATCGTGCCGGGCCCGGGCCCGGCACCGCGCGGTCTCGAACCAGGCCGGCAGCAAGGCTCCGGCGTCGCTGGCCGAGCAGAAGAGTTCGCGATCGGACCGCGCCCGACCCGGACCCGCGTCGGTGTCCTGGCCGCCGCCGTTGAGGCGTGCGCGTGCCTCGGCGGCCGTGCCCGCGCGCAGCAAGCGCGGGGCGAACACGTCGGGCCGGTCGACGTCCTGCCAGCGGGGGGTCAGCACACGATCGGCCGCGCACAGCGCGTGACCGGTCAGGGCCGAGTGCACGCGGTGCCCGCGGATCGTGACCGGCTCGAGCAGCACTCGCCGCCGGCGCAGAGCGGCGCACAGCTGGGCAAGGTCCGCCTCGCGCAGCGTGGCCGGGTCGAGGCGCTCGGCCGGTGCTTCGGACTCGGCGCCGCCCTCGCCGTCCACGCGGGGGCTCGGAGCCCAGGCTCGCAGATCCGGTGCCTGGTCGTCGGTGGGGGCCACGCCCACGACGGCCGGCCGAGAGAGGGGAGACGTTCGCCGCACCAGGTCGAGGAACTCGCGTTCGACCAGGGCCGGCACGTGCACGGCGTCGCCCAGGCTGTGCAGCAGACCGGACCGTCGGACGATGCCCGGGCCGACGCACACGACCAGGTCGACTGCCTGCGCCTGCGCGCGGGTGAGCGGCTCGTCGCGCAGCAGCAGGAGCGTGGCGATGCCGGCCTGTCGCAGTGCGCGCGCCGCGGCGACGTCCACGCCGACGCCTTCAGCGAGGACCAGCACGTCGGCCCCGGCCTGCCTGAGGGCGGGCACGGCCCGCCGCGGATCGATCAGCCACGACCAGGCGCCGGTGGCCGGATCTGCGATCTCGTCGACCGCCTCAGGACCCCAGAGCGCCGGCTCGGCTCCGTCGGCGTGCAGCTGCCGCAGCATCACGTCGAGGCCCGAGAACCGGGAGGGCTGACGCGCGTGCACGACCGCCACCCCGTGCATCGTGCCCGGCTCCGCCGTGACTGGCCTGTCGGCGGGCTCGGCCGCGCAGACCGTCGCGGTGAGCGCCGCGGACGCGGCAACCGCACCGCAGGTGGGCGCGTCGCCGTGGTCGGGGCCCGTCGTCGGCGTCGCGTCGAACCGCGTGAACCACAGGGCGCGTTCGCTGGCGTCCATTCGCCGCCAGTCCTCCTCGCCGGCGGCGAGCGCCTCGAATGCCATCACCCGGGCGGCCGCGCTGAAATGCGCATCGAACCGGCGTGACACGCCGGCGCTGAGCTCGTCGAGCGTCCCCTCGGCCAGGGCACGGGCGATCCAATCGTCCGCGTCGGCCACGGAATCGCAGACCGGCAGCTCGGGGAACGAGGCGATCGGCTCGGCGCCGGGACTGATGGAGACGATCGGCAGTCCCATCGCCGCGTACTGGACGACGCGACTGGGCAGCTCGAAACGCCCGAGCGCGTCCAGGCCGTCGAACCAGGTCGGTGAGCCACGGTGGTCGGCGAAGAACTGCGGGATGTTCAGCGCGAGTCGAGCGCGGGCGCCGGCGGCCACGACCTCGGCGTCCGTGTCGAGGAACCCCGCGCTGAGTCCGGCCGGGTCCTCCTCCACGCTCCCGTACACCCGCACGTCGTGTCGCATTGCCGCCAGCTGCGCATAGCGCCGCCGGCGCACCGGCCCGGCGAGGTTGCCCAGGAACATCACCGTGGCCTCCGCGGGCTGGCGGCCATAGACGTGGGGGAAGGCGATGTGATCGGTCCAGAACGGCAGGTTGACGCCCGTCGGCCGGCCGACCTGCTCTTCGTAGAACGCGAGCACGCGGGCGTCGCCGCAGTGCAGCACCAGGTCGTAGTCCTCGGGGGCCGACCGGTAGGACAGCCCGTAGAGCACCGGGTCGTCCGAGAGCCACGTCGCCAGCTGTCCGCCCGTGGCCCGCAGCGCCGCGAGCACCGGAGGGGGAGCGGAGGCAGGACGGAACACCAGGATCCAGTCCGGGCGGAACGCGCGGATGCGTTCCAGATGCGGTCCCGCGACGCGGAAGACTCGTTGCGGGTCGGCGACGTCGACGCCGCGGCCGAAGCGCCCGGTCGCGTAGACCTCGTGCCCGGCCGCGATGAACGCGCGCTCGAGGGAGGCGGTGACGTGAGCCTCCTGGATGGCGTCGAAGAACACGATTCTCATGGCACGGCTCACTCTATCCGGGCGCCCTAGAGTGGAGTGGTCGAGGAGCCCGGATCGGCCCCCGATCCACCGGGGTCCCCGTCGCATGAGGGGCGCCCGCGACCGCACAGCACCGCCGAGCCGCAGGAGACGACTGATGCCCCGCCGTCCGCTGACCTCCGTCCCGTGGGGGCGTCACGCGAGCCTGACCGCCCAGACCGTGGCCGAGCACGCGGTGGACGACCCCCTGCTGCTGGTGCTCCAGGGATCCCGTCGACTCCCCGCCGCCGTGCGCACGCCGGCCGCGCGCCTGATCGGTGCGCTGGGCCGCGGGATGGCCACGCTTGCCCCGGCCCGAGGAGTGGGGTCGGTCGTCAGCGCGGTGAGCGAGCACATGCTCGGCCGCACCCCGCGGGCGCTCGAGCGGCTCGACGGCCCGGCCGCGGGCGGTCTGGTGGGTCGCGCCGACGCCTCCGTGCTGCTCGGCGATGACGCGCAGGCGCAGCGGCTGCTCGAGCGGGTCCCCGAGGATCGACGCGGGGCGCCGTGGCACGCCGTGGCCGCGCGCCTGGCGCTGCACCGCGGTGACCTCGACGGCGCCGTCGCGTACGCGGGCCGGCATCGGGTCAACCGGGCCTTGCGCCGGCGCATGGCCGGCGAACGGGAGGCCTTCACGGGGCACCGTCCGAGCCTGCCGGCCACGCCCGACTATGCGCCGCTGCCGGGACGTGTGTTGCACGTGCTGACCAACTCCCTGCCGCACACCTCCAGCGGCTACGCCCAACGCAGCCATTCGACCCTCACCGCCCTCGACGCGGTGGGCGTCCAGGTGCGGGCCGTGACGCGGCCGGGCTACCCGACGGTGGTCGGGGTGCCGTGGGCCAGCGCCGAGGACCGGATCGGCCAAATCGTCTACCGGCGTCTGCTCCCGCACCGACTGGGCCAGGGCACAGCCGCGAGGATCGACCAGCACGCTCGCCTGCTGGCCGCCGAGGTCGAGCGTTTCCGGCCCGAGGCGCTGCACACCACCACCCACTTCGTGAACGCCGTCGCGGTGCGCGCCGTGGCCAAGGCCTACGGCATCCCCTGGGTGTACGAGGTGCGCGGCCAGCTCGCGGACACCTGGGCGTCCAAGCGCACGGCCTCCGCCCTGTCCTCCCAACGGTACGCCGCGTTCGTGGCCGCCGAGGCCGAGGCCGCCTGCAGCGCCGACGCCGTCGTGACCCTCGGGGCGACCATGGCGCGCCGCCTGGTCGAGGCGGGAGTGTCCGAGGACCGGATCACCGTGTGCCCCAACGCGGTGGGCGAAGCCTTCCTCGACGAGCCCCCGGCCCGGGTTCACGCGCGAGCCCGTCTCGGTCTGGACCCCGAGCACGTCTACGTGGGCACCGTGTCCTCGATCGTCGGATACGAGGGGCTTGATGACCTGCTGCGCGCCGTCGCGCTGATCGCCCCCCGGTTCCCCCGGCTGCGCGTGTCGATCGCCGGTGACGGCGTCAGCCTGCCCGGGCTGCGCGCGCTCGCCGAGGAGCTGGGCATCGCGCACCTGTGCCGTTTCCCCGGCCGGATCGCCCGGCCCGAGGCCGTGTGGGAGCAGGCCAGCCTCGACGTGTTCGTCGTGCCGCGCAAGGACCTGCCCGTCACCCGGGCCGTGACCCCGATGAAGTCGATCGAGGCCTCGGCCTTCGCACGCCCCGTCGTCGCCTCCGATCTGCCGGCCCTGGCGGAGCTGGTCGAGGACGGCGTGACGGGCCGGCTCGCGCCCGCGCAGGACCCCCGGGCGCTGGCCGAGGTGCTCGCCGAGCTGGTGGCCGACCCGGAGCTGCGGGCCCGTCTGGGCGAGGGGGGGCGGGCCTGGGCCCTGTCCACCCGGACGTGGGCCGCCAACGCGCGGCGGTATGCGCAGGTCTACCGAGAGCTGGGGGTCCGCCTGCCCCGGACCTGAGCCGGGCGCCGTTCAGCGTGTGCCGAGCACCGCGTCGGCCAGGCGTGGCAGCACGACGCGGTCGGCCAGGTGCTCGCGCACGAATGCGGCGGCGTCGGCGGCTCGCTCGCGGCGGACGTCCTCGGTGGCGGTGGCCTCCCGGATGAGCGCGGTCAGCTGATCGACGTCGGCGGCGAGCCAGTGCCGCGGATAGATGAGGTCCGCCCCGGGCCAGGCCAGCGCGAGGGGCACGGCGCCGGCGAGGGCCGCGTCCGGCAGGGTGAAGTGGAACGACTCGAAGTCCGAGACGGACAGAGCCACGCCCACCCGCTCGTACCACGCGGTCATGTCGGGGCCGTGCGGGTCGAAGGCGACCGCCTCGGAGAGCGGAGCGTGCTCGCAGCGGGAGAACTGCCGCGCGTAGTAGGCGCGTTCTGCTTCCCGCCCGGACATCCAGCCGGACTCGTCCGGGCGGTGCCCGCGCACCCGCAGCCGCCAGGGCGTCTCGGGATCGGCCTGGCTCAGGGCTGCCGCGACGTCCAGGGCTCGGTGCAGGCCCTTGCGCGCCGGCAGCATGCCGACCAGGCCGAGCGTGTGTCGCCGGGTCGTCGAGAGCTCCTGACGGCGCGGGGAAGGCCCGGGGAGCTGGACGGCGTTGGGAACCACCAGGGTCCGCGCCGCGGGCACACCATGGTCGCGCACGAGCGCGGCTCGCACGTGCCCGGCCACCGCGACGACCGCGTCGAGGCGTGCATGCCGCACCCGCGCGGGGAAATCCGTGGTGACCTCTTGCAGATGGGCGCGTGCGGTGACCCGGACGCGGCGCGGGGCGTGGCGGGAGTACCAGACGGCGTTGCCGAGCATCCACTCGCAGAGCACGACGTCGGCCCAACCGGCCAGAGCTCGGGAGGCGTCCACGTCGTGGCGGGCATGGCCGTGCCACCGGTCGATCCGCACCTCGTGGCCGGCCCCGCGCAGGTGGTCGACGAGTCCTGCAGCGAACTTCAGGTCGTGCCCGGCGACCACGACGCGGCGCGGTTCCGCGATCACGCGGGCCGAGGGCCGTTCGGGGGTCGGGAGCGGCGCCGTGGCCGAGCCGCTGGTCAGGGCGTCGTCGAGCTGCGCCAGTCGCCCGGATCGGCCGGCATCGCGCAGCGAGTCAGCCGTCGGCCAATGCTGGTCGCCGCGGTGCAGCGGCCAGGCAGAAGGATCGAGTTCGCCGAGCGCAGCCACGTCGAGGACGGGCCGGTGCGCCGCCTGCGCCACACGGTGCCAGGCACCGTGCTGCCCGGTCTCGCGCGGGCCCACAAGCACGACTCGCTCGGCGAGCCCGGCCAGGGCGGCACGATGTCCCGGCGCGGGCTCGTGGACCCATCGCACACCGCGGCGGCGCAGGTCTGCCGGCGGCGTCGGGACGGCGCCCTGCGTGACCACGACCGTGCGCGACGCCGACCTGGAGCGCCGGCCGGAGGAGTCCGTCCCGGAGGCGTTCGGCCCCCAGGAGGCGGCACCGTGGCGCGCGTCGAGCAGCTCGCTGAGCCGCACGGACCCTGCCTGGCCCGGGCCGCCGGGCGGCAGCACGAGCAGCAGCACGTCCTGGGCGCCGATCGACGCATCGGCGCTCAGCCGGTCCGGCAGACCGAGCCAGCGCAGCAGGGACGGAGCCGGAGGCAGCGGCGTCGGCAGAAGGCCGCGGTCGATCGGCGCGTCGGGCTCGGCGGGCCAGAGCCGGGCCGGCGGATCAGGCAGGCCGCGTGCGTGGCGGGTGAGGGACTCGCCGAGGTCGAGACGGCGGCGCAGGGCGCGGCGCGCATCACCGGTGATGCGTGTGCCACGGGTCCTTGCCGCGCGGGCCAGGCGTCGGACCGAGGAGCTCGGCTCACTCACGGCGCCGTGTGGCCGGTCGGCTCGTGGCCGTCGGCCCAGTCGATTCGCGTCAGGGCGGTGGCCTCGAGGCATTTCTGCCGGTGGATGCGCGCCTGCTTGAGCCGGTCGCGGCCCAGCATGATCGTGTACTTGCGGTACGCGTCCACGACCTCGTCCGGATCCCCGTCCATCGTCAGCTCGCCACGCTCGATCCACACCACGCGTGTGCACATTTCCCGGATCGTGCCGAGGGAGTGACTGACCAGGAACACGCAGCCGGCCTGCTCGCGCAGGTGGTCGATGCGGCGGCGGGTGCGTTCGCGGAACTGGGCGTCGCCGGTGTTCAGCGCCTCGTCGATCACGAGGATGTCCGGGTCCACCGAGGTGGCGATCGCGAACTGCAGGCGGGCGGCCATGCCGGAGGAGTACGCCTTCAGCGGCAAGGAGAGCGCGGTGTCGTCGAGGCCGGAGAGCTCCACGATCTGGTCGCGTTTCTTCGCGGCCGTCGCGGCGGACATGCCCATCGCCAGGCAGCCGAGCAGGATGTTGTCCTCGCCGGAGACCTGCCGGACCAGGGCGGCGTTGACCCCGAGCATGATGGGCGTGCTCGTGGCGTACACCGACCCCGCCGTCGGCTGCATCTGCCCGGTGATCAGCTTCATGAGCGTCGACTTGCCCGAGCCGTTCGTGCCGATCACGCCGACGGACTCGCCGCGCCGGACGAGCAGGGACAGCGGCCTGAGTGCCTCGACCGTGCTGGTCGTCATGCCCGAGGCCCGGCGCCGGCGCGCCCCGGCGCCCTGGCCGCGCACGAGGGACTCCGCGGCGCGCACGGTGTAGGTCATCCCGACCTCGTCCAGCACCACCGCGCTCTGCCCGTCGGGCACGCTGATGTGCTCGGTCGGGCGGGCGGGAGCCGTCCGCCGTCGTGTGCCGCGGGCCGCGGTCGCAGGCGCGTCCTTCTGCTGGGGCATGTCAGTCACCGCTCCTCTCCGTAGCTCTGCTCGGCCCGCCAGAACACGACGGTGCCCACCACGAGCAGCACGGTCGTCCAGGCGAGAATCACGAGCCAACGCTCGAGCGGCGCGACGGTGCCGTAGAGCATCGACTGGCGCGCGATGTCCAGCACGCAGTACATCGGGTTCAGGTGCATCATCGTCACCAGAGCCGGGTGGTTCTCGAAGCGTTCGATGCTGAAGAACACCGCCGAGAGGTACAGCCAGATGCGCGTGCCGAAGTTCACGAGGTTCGACACATCCGCCCAGCGGGCCACGAGCCGGGCCAGCAGCAGCGAGAGCCCGACGTTGAAGAGCGTCTGGAGCAGCAGCAGTGGGATCAGCAGCAGCCACAGGAACGTGATGTGCTCCAGCGGCGGGATCACCAGCACGAGGACGACCATCGTCGCCAGCGTGGGCAGGAAGACCAGCAGCTCGCGCATGTTCGTCGCGAGCACCAGCGTCGCTCGAGGGAAGCGGAAGGCCCGCACGATCGCCATGTTCGAGGAGATCGCCCGGGAGCCGGCGCCGATCGCCTGCGAGGTGTAACGGAACATGAACACGCCGACGATCAGATACGCGACGAAGTTCTCGATGCCACGGCCGGTGCCCAGCAGCAGGCCGAACACGAAGTAGTAGGTGGCCCCGTTCAGGATCGGGTTCAGCACCATCCACAGTCGGCCCAGCGAGTTGACGGAGTTGCCGCTGGCGATGCGGGAGCGGGAGTCGAAGAGGATGAACGAGCGGTAGTCCCACAGCGACCTCAGATACGCGCCGAGCGGAGGACGGCCTCCGACGCGGGCGAGGCCGTCGGCCGACACCCGGTGGTGGCGGACGGGCGCTCGCGTGGCGGTGCGGGCTTCGGAGCCAGTCATCGAACTCTCACCTTCCGGCCGGACGTGCGGGTCTGGCCCCGCGGGAGCTGTAGTGGCCGATTCTACCCGCGCGGGGCCCTGTCGTAGACTCGCACACGTCGACGTCCCGCCCGCCGGCGGGGCCGACAGCCGGGCGAGCGCGGACCGTCTCTGCACCATGTGGGCCCGGGAGCACGCCGACCCTCAGGAGAGCATCGTGAAGAAGATCATGCCGATCTACGGCACCCGCCCCGAGGCGATCAAGGTCGCACCGATCGTCAAGGCGCTGCAGGCCGATGAACGCTTCGACTGCGTCGTCGCCGTGACCGGGCAGCACCGCGAGATGCTCGACCAGGTCAACCAGCTGTTCGGCATTGAGCCGGACCACGACCTGGACATCATCCAGCCCCGCCAGACCCTGAACTCGATCTTCGCGAAGATCCTCGACGGCATGGACCGCATCCTGTCCGAGGAGAAGCCGGACGCCGTCGTCGTCCAGGGCGACACGACCACGTCGACGGCGGGCGCGATCGCCGCGTTCAACCTTCAGATCCCCGTCGTCCACGCCGAGGCTGGACTGCGCAGCTTCGACATCATGTCGCCGTTCCCCGAGGAGGCCAACCGCAAGATCACCTCCCAGATCGCGGCCCTGCATTTGGCGCCGACGCGCGTGTCCAAGGCGAACCTGCTGCGCGAGGCCGTCGTGGAGTCCGACGTGTACGTCACCGGCAACACCGTGATCGACGCCTTGCTCGAGGTCGTCGACAAGAAGATCCCGTTCACGGACCCGCAGCTGGCCGAGGTGGCCGCCACGGTCGAGGACGGCACGAAGGTCGTGCTGGTCACCACCCACCGCCGGGAGAACCAGGGTGAGGCCATGCGCGGGGTCGGCCGCGCCCTCGCCCGGCTGGCCGCGGGCAACGAGGACGTGCTCTTCGTGCTGCCGGCGCACAAGAACCCGGTCGTCCGAGAAGCCGTTCTGCCGTACCTGGAGGGCCTGCAGAACGTGGTGGTCACCGAGCCGCTGGCCTACGGCGAGTTCACGCACATGCTCTCGCTGGCGAACGTCGTGCTGACCGACTCCGGGGGCGTTCAGGAGGAGGCGCCGGGCCTGGGCAAGCCGGTGCTCGTGATGCGCGAGAACACCGAGCGCCCCGAGGCCGTTGAGGCCGGCACCGTGCGCCTGATCGGCACGGCCGAGGATGTCGTGGTCGAGCAGGTCCAGACCCTGCTGCACGACGAGGCGGCTTACACGGCGATGGCCAATGCTGTGAACCCCTACGGCGACGGCAAGGCGGCCGAGCGCACCGTCTCGGGCATCGCGCAGCTGCTCGGGGTCGGCGAGCGCATGCCGGCCTTCGACGACGGTCTCGGTCGGGACTGAGGGCCCGCCGGCTTCAGGAGCGCTCCGGACCGGTCAAGAGCGCTCCTGGCTGGTCAAGAGCGTTCCGGGCCGGTCGATGTCGGCGGGGGCGGCACCACGGTCGGCAGCGCGCCGGTGCGCGGCCCGCCGGGCGTGACCGGACGGTTCGTCTCCGGCGCCCGCAGCCACGCCAGGGCGCCGATCGCCAGCACCGCGCCGGTGGCCAGGAACGCCCACTGCCAGCCGAAGGCGTCGGCCAGGGCTCCGGCGATCAGAGGCCCGGTGATCGCCCCGAGATCGGCTGACATCTGCGCGGTGGACATGACCGGTCCGGCCTTGCGGTCCTGGCCCACCATGTCCGAGATGGCCGCCTGCTGGGGCGAGTTCAGGGTGCCCGTGCCCGCGCCCGCGAGCAGACACGCCAGTAGGAACAGCAGCGGCGAGCCGACCAGGCCGATCACCGAGGTGAACACCGCCGTGGTGGTCAGGCCCAGCAGGATCAGCGGCTTGCGCCCGTGGACGTCGGACAGCCGGGAACTGAACGTCACGGCGGTGACGTTGCCGGCGGCGAAGAGGGAGAGCGACAGCCCGGCCATCATCGCGCCGTCGACGTGCCAGCCGCCGATCGCCGCCGTCGTGAACGCCCCGGCGGCGTACAGGGGAGTGATCGCATTGCGCACGCCGAACGTCGCCCAGCCGTTCGAGAAGAAGGACGTGAGCACGGCTCGATACGCAGGCAGGCGCACGGCCTCGCCCAGGGGCATCGACGGGCGGGCGTCGCCGTCCGCGCGGTCGGCCAGGCGCACGTCTTTCAGCTGGACGAAGACCAGCCCGGCGGCGGCCACCAGCGCGGTGCCGTAGATCAGGAACGGGATGCGGAAGCCGAACACCGACAGGACCGAACCGACGATCGGACCGACGATGTTGCCGATCAGGAACGCGGAGGCGTACGCACCGGAGACGCGGCCACGCATGGCCGGAGGGGACTTGCGTGCCAGGAAGGCCATGGCCGAGACGGTGAACAGCGTCGAACCGATCCCGCCGAGGGCGCGGAAGGCGATCAGCTGCTCGAAGGTCTGCGCGAACGCGGTCAGGAACATCGATGCGGCGACGATGAGCACGCCCGCCATGTAGACCGAGGTCTCGCCGAGCCGATTCGTGAGGCGCCCGGAGACGGGTGCGAACAGCAGTCGAGTCAGGCCGAACGCAGAGACGACGGCGGCGGCCGCGGTCGCGGAGGCGTCGAAGGAGTGGGCGTATTGCGGCAGCAAAGGAGCGATCAGCCCGAACCCGATGGCGATGATGAACGCCGCCCCCACGAGGACACGGATCTCACGGGGCAGGGGTGGCCGGTGTGTCCGGGAGGTGCGGGCAGGCATGGCCGGATTGTCGCACATGTCACGTCTGGCGGGCGCCAGGCTGGACGTCCCGGCTCTGCGTCAGTCGGGACCGCGGTCGGGGACTGTGAAACACTGGCCCGGTGGAAATCGTGCTCATCATCGCAGTAGTCATCGCCCTCGCCGTCGGGCTCGCCCTCGTGGGCCTGCTCGACCGCCGTCCGGCGCCGCCGAAGCACGCCTATCCGGAGGTCCGCGACGCGGACGACCCGGAGCCCGGCGGCTCCCACGCGGCCGTCCTCGAGCAGGACCCCGACACCGCGGCGGCAGTCGATCAGGACGTCGACGGGACCCCGGTCGAGGAGGAAGCCGCCGAACCGCAGGTCCAGCTCGAGCGGCCGGAGGCGGCCGGCACCCGCCTGCAGCGTCTGCGCGCGCGCCTGCTGAAGTCGAACAACGTCTTCGGCAAGGGCCTGCTGGCTCTGCTCAGCCGGGACACGATCGACGAGGAGGTGTGGGACGAGGTCGAGGAGACCCTGCTCATGGCGGACCTCGGCACCGAGCCGACGCTCGAGCTCGTCGAGCGGCTGCGTGACCGTGTGCGCGTGGAGGGCACCCAGGACGCCGATCAGGTGCGTGCCATGCTCCGTGAGGAGCTGCTGACCATGGTCGACCCGTCGATGGACCGCCGCCTCGAGGCCTCGCGCAAGGGCGACCGCCCGGCCATCACGATGGTCGTGGGGGTCAATGGCGTCGGCAAGACCACGACCGTCGGCAAGCTGGCCCGCGTGCTCGTTGCCGAGGACCGCAGGGTCGTGCTCGGCGCGGCGGACACCTTCCGCGCCGCCGCGGCCGAGCAGCTGGCCACGTGGGGCGCTCGCGTCGGCGTGGACACCGTCCGTTCGGAGAAGGAGGGCGCCGACCCGGCGTCGGTCGCCTTCGAGGCCGTCGACGAGGGCATCCGCCAGGAGGCCGATGTCGTGCTGGTCGACACCGCCGGCCGACTGCAGAACAAGGCCAACCTCATGGACGAGCTGGGCAAGATCAAGCGCGTCATCGAGAAGCGCGGCGAGGTCGACGAGGTGCTGCTCGTCCTCGACGCGACGACCGGCCAGAACGGCCTGAACCAGGCCAAGGTGTTCGCCGAGGTCGTGGACGTGACCGGCATCGTGCTGACCAAGCTGGACGGCACCGCCAAGGGTGGCATCGTCGTCGCGATTCAGCGCGAGCTGGGCGTGCCGGTGAAGCTTGTCGGCCTCGGCGAGGGCCCGGACGACCTCGCCCCGTTCACCGCCGAGGGCTTCGTGGACGCGCTGCTGGCTGAGTGAACCGCGCCCGGGTCTCAGGCCCGGTCGACGCCGACGGCGTCCCTCCAGGTTGCTACCCTGGTGGGGCGCCGTCGGCGTCTGCGCCCTCGTCACGTATGTGCGGGCGAGGCCGTGCGTGGCGCTGTACGAGCCCAGCACGGGCGTCTCGCCGCAGGGCGGGGCGGCCCTGTCCGTATCCGCTTCCTAAGGACCTCATCCGCCGTGTTCAACTCCCTGTCTGATCGTCTGTCCAGCACCTTCAAGAACCTGAAGGGCAAGGGTCGGCTGACCGAGGCGGACATCGACGCCACCGCGCGCGAGATCCGCCGGGCCCTGCTCGATGCGGACGTGGCGGTCCCGGTCGTGCGCTCGTTCATCGCGGGCGTCAAGGAGCGGGCGCTGGGCGAGGAGGTCTCCCAGGCGCTGAACCCCGGCCAGCAGGTCGTGAAGATCGTCAACGACGAGCTCGTGACGATCCTCGGCGGCGAGACCCGGCACATCCAACACGCCAAGACAGGCACGACGATCATCATGCTCGTGGGCCTGCAGGGCGCCGGCAAGACGACCCTGGCGGGCAAGCTCGCCCACCAGCTCAAGTCCCAGGGCCACACTCCGCTGCTCGTGGCCTGCGACCTGCAGCGGCCCAACGCCGTCAAGCAGCTGCAGGTCGGCGGCGAACGGGCCGGGGTGCCCGTCTTCGCTCCGCACCCCGGCGTGTCGAGCGAGTTCGAGGCCGCCACCGGCGACCCCGTTCAGGTGGCCCGGGACGGTGTGGCGGAGGCCAACAGTCGCTATCACGACGTCGTCATCATCGACACCGCCGGTCGACTCGGCGTGGACCAGGAGCTCATGCAGCAGGCCTCGGACATCCGCGCCGCGGTGAACCCCAACGAGGTGCTGTTCGTCATCGACTCGATGATCGGCCAGGACGCGGTGGCGACGGCCCAGGCCTTCAACGAGGGCGTCGGATTCACCGGCGTGGTGCTGACGAAGCTCGACGGCGACGCGCGCGGCGGCGCCGCCCTGTCCGTGCGGCATGTCACCGGCAAGCCGATCATGTTCGCCTCGACCGGCGAATCCCTCAAGGACTTCGAGGTCTTCCACCCGGACCGCATGGCCTCGCGCATCCTCGACATGGGCGATGTGCTTTCGCTGATCGAGCAGGCCGAGCAGAACTGGGACCGCGGCGAGGCCGAGAAGATGGCCAAGAAGTTCGCCGATCAGGAGGACTTCACCCTCGATGACTTCCTGAGCCAGATGCAGCAGCTCAAGAAGATGGGCTCGATGAAGAAGATGCTCATGATGATGCCGGGGGCCCAGGGCATGCGGCAGCAGCTTGAGCAGTTCGACGAGAGGTCCATCGATCGCGTCGAGGCGGTCATCCGTTCCATGACCCCTCATGAGCGCGTCGCCCCGAAGATCATCAACGGCTCCCGCCGTGCTCGCATCGCGAAGGGCTCGGGTGTGCAGGTCTCCGAGGTGAACGCGCTGCTCGAGCGATTCGGTCAGGCCCAGAAGATGATGAAGAAGATGGCCTCCGGCGGTGGCATGCCCGGCATGCCCGGCATGCCGGGCATGGGTCCGGGCCCCGGCAAGGGCGGCGGCAACCGCAAGAAGGGCAAGGGCGGGAACAAGAACAAGGTGAAGTCCGGCAATCCGGCCAAGGCCGAGGCCGAGCGCAAGGCCCTGGCGGAGCGGCAGGCGAAGCAGGCCCAGAGCCCCGGCTCGATGTTCGGGCAGAACGGGTTCGACCCGGAGAGCTTCAGCCCGCAGGATCTGAACCTGCCCTCCGGCTTCGAGAAGTACCTGCGCGATCGCTGACCTGCTGGGCGGCGCCGGCGCGCGGTGCGGGTCGACGTGTGCGCGGAACCGATCTCTGGCATAATGGCAGGGCACTGGACCGCGTCGGACGACCCTCTATCCTCCCCGCGGTCCCGTCCCGCAGCCAGGTTGTGCCGGATGCCCCCACGTCCCGAGCCTGATCGTTGCACCCCAGACCAGAAACAGGAGTAACCACCAACGTGGCTGTCAAGATTCGACTGAAGCGCATGGGCAAGATCCGTGCACCGCACTACCGCGTCGTCGTCATGGACTCGCGCACTCGCCGCGATGGCCGTGCCATCGAGGAGATCGGCAAGTACCACCCGACCGAGGAGCCCTCGTTCATCGAGATCAACTCGGAGCGCGCCCAGTACTGGCTCTCCGTCGGCGCCCAGCCGACCGAGCAGGTCGCCGCACTGCTGAAGGTCACCGGCGACTGGCAGAAGTTCAAGGGCGAGGCCGGCACCGAGGGCACGCTCAAGACGAAGGCCGAGAAGGAGGCCTTCGTGGCCCCCGAGAAGGGCTCGGTGCTGCTCCCGGAGAAGCCGAAGGAGGAGCCCGCTGAGGCCGAGTCGTCCGAGGCTGAGTCGGCGGAGACCGCTGAGGCCCCCGCCGAGGAGTCCGAGGCCGAGAAGGCCGAGTGAGCATGCTCGCCGAGGCCCTCGAGCACCTGGTGCGCGGCATCGTCGACACGCCGGAGGCGGTGCGCGTGGACACGCGGCGTCAGCCCCGGGGCGAGAAGCTCGAGGTGCGTGTCGATCCGGCCGACCTCGGCCGCGTGATCGGCCGCCAGGGACGCACCGCGTCCGCTCTGCGGGCGGTGCTCGACGGCCTGGCCGGCCACCCCGTCCGCATGGATGTGGTGGACACCGACCGCCGTTGAGCCTCGGCATGCGAGCACGCCGCGTGAGCGTCTCGACATCGGCCCGCCGCCGTTCCTCTCGACCCGGTCGAGGACGGGACGACGGCGGGCCTTCGTCATCTCGGGACGACCGAGCACCGTTCCGACCAGCCCGCACCGTCCCTCTGTCCCGTCATCTCGAGAGGTCTGCCATGCACTCCACCGACAATCCTGAGGATCAGGTCCGCCTCGCCCGTATCGGCAAGCCGCACGGGATACGCGGGGAGGTGACGGTGCAGGTCTTCACCGACGAGCCGGACGCCCGTTTCGCCCCCGGCAATGTGGTCGCGGTGCGATCGCAGTCCCCGGGCGCACCGGCGCATCTGACCGTCAGCCGCGCCCGCTGGAACAAGCAGATCCTCGTGCTCGGATTCCAGGAGATCTCCGATCGCAACGGGGCCGAGGCCCTGCGTGGAAGCCAGCTCTTCGGTTCGGTGCAGGACCGTGACGACGATGACTCCTGGTACGAGGAGGACCTGCTCGACCTCGAAGTGCACGTGGACGGGCGTCGGGTGGGTGTGGTCACCGGGCTGCTTACGGGAACGGTCCAGGACCTGCTGCAGGTCGCCGTCGACGGACAGGATGAGCCGGCGCTCGTGCCGTTCGTCGAGCAGATCGTGCCCGAGGTCGACGTTGAGGCCGGGGTCGTCGTGGTCACCCCGCCGCCGGGACTGTTGGCCGTCAACGCGCCGGATCCGGGCGAGGAGCCCGGGCGTCCCGACGGCGAACGGGAGGGCTGAGCGGTGCGCATCGACGTCGTCTCGATCTTCCCGGAGTACCTGGCGGCACTGGAGCTGTCCCTGATCGGGCGGGCCCGCCAGGACGGCCTGCTGGACGTGCGGGTGCATGATCTGCGCGAGTTCACCTTCGACCGGCACCGCACCGTCGACGACACCCCGTACGGCGGGGGCGCCGGCATGGTGATGAAGCCCGAGCCGTGGGCGCTGGCGCTCGAGTCCATCGCCGATGACGCGGCCGCGAGCGGTGTGGCCGACCGGCCGACGCTGCTGGTGCCCACGCCCTCCGGTGAGGTGTTCCGACAGGCGACGGCGGCGCAGCTGGCCGAGCAGCAGCACCTGGTGATCGCGTGCGGACGGTACGAGGGCATCGACGAGCGGGTGTTCGACTGGGCCTCGGAGCGGTTCGACGTGCGTCTGGTGAGCCTCGGCGACTATGTGCTCAACGGCGGGGAGGTCGCCGCCCTCGCCATGGTCGAAGCGGTCGGGCGCCTGCTGCCGGGAGTGGTCGGCAATCCCCACTCGCTCGTCGAGGAGTCCCACTCCGACGGGCTGCTCGAGTACCCGGTGTACACCAAACCCGCCCAGTGGCGCGGCCACGAAGTGCCGCCGATCCTGCTCTCGGGCGACCACGGGCGTATCGCGTCCTGGCGGCGCGAGCAGCAACTCGAGCGGACGCGGGCACGTCGTCCTGATCTGCTCTCGGACTGACCTGTCTGAGCTGTGGGTGAGGGTCGAGCCGATCGTCGCCGCTGATCCTCGCCTCGCGGGCCGGCATGGTGTGGCACAATGGGTCCCTGCGTCTGCTGGGCGTCGGTCCTGCCACAGGGGGACGGCGTCGACAGTGAGACCGCCGGGGACGACACTCCGTCGACCCGGTCACACCGCGTGACGGGCACCGCGCCGCACCTGCCTCGGGACTGCGTGCGCTCCGCCCGCCTCTGACAACGTGGGGGACCTGTGGCGCCCGCGTAGGAGAATGCGATCATGCACATTCTTGATTCCTTCGACTCTGCCTCGCTGCGCTCTGACGTCCCGGAGTTCGCTCCGGGCGACACCGTGAAGGTCCACGTGAACATCGTCGAGGGCAAGACCTCGCGTATCCAGGTGTTCCAGGGCTTCGTCATGGGCCGCCAGGGCCATGGCGTGCGCGAGACCTTCCGCGTGCGCAAGGTGTCCTTCGGCGTGGGCGTGGAGCGCGTGTTCCCGGTCCACTCCCCGGTCATCGACAAGATCGAGGTCGTGACCAAGGGCGACGTGCGCCGCGCGAAGCTCTACTACATGCGCGACCGCCACGGCAAGGCCGCCCGCATCCGCGAGAAGCGCGCCGACGCGAAGTGATCCCGTGCGGGACGGGCCGTCAGGTTCGTTCCGTGTGTCGGGACGCGATGTCGTGATGACGAGAACAGAGCCCCGTGACCCGCAGCGGTCACGGGGCTCTGTCGCGTTGGGGGCGGCGGGCACGCACACGCCGACGATCGACACCACGGACGGTCGGGAGCCTCGGGACCCGGCATGGTGGCTGTGGGCGCTCGGGCTGACGGTCGTGATCGCCGTCGTGGCCGCTGCGGTGCTCCGGGCCCTGCTCGGGCCGGTGTTCCTGGTGCCCTCGGCCTCGATGGAGCCGACTCTGCGGCCCGGCGACCGGGTGCGTGTGGACAGCTCGGTCGAGGGTGGGCAGGGCCTGCGCCGCGGCGACGTCGTGGTCTTCGACGGGGCCGGCAGCCTGGCGCCGTACACCGGCCGCACGTCCCTCGAACGAGGCCTGGAGGACGTCGCCGCGTTCTGGGGCTTCCGCGCGCGGCAGGACGTGTACGTCAAACGCGTCGTGGGGCTGGCGGGGGACCGGGTCGAGTGCTGCGACGATCAGGGTCGGATCACGGTCGACGGGCAGCCGCTCGAGGAGCCGTACCTGGGGCGCACGATCACCGCTGACGATCCCGCCAGCCGCACGCCGTTCTCCTTCGAGGTCCCCGCGGGCCGCATGGTGGTGCTGGGGGACAACCGGGAGGCCTCAGTGGACTCGCGCTCGTTGCTCGGCGCGCCCGGCGGCGGTCTCATCCCCGTCGAGAAAGTCACCGGTCGCGTGGAGTCGATCGCGTGGCCGTGGACCCGGCGGCAGTCGGTCCCGGCCAGCGAGGACATGCCGTGAGCGCCGCAGCGGCACGACCGCGGCTGCGTGCGGTCGGACTCGTCATGCTGGCCGTGCTCGTGGCCGCGCTGGTGCTCAAGGCCTGCGTGGTGCGCACCTTCGTGATCCCGTCGGCGTCCATGGAGCCGACCCTGCGCGCCGGCGATCGCGTGGCCGTCAGTCTGATCACCGATGAGGTGCGCCGCGGCGACGTCATCGTCTTCGAGGACACGAAGGGGTGGCTTCCCGCGCCGCCGCCGCGTTCGGCCATGATGAACGCCGTGCGGTTCCTGGGACTGGCGCCCGCCACGGGCGACGAGCATCTCGCCAAACGGGTCGTCGGCCTGCCGGGAGACACTGTGAGCCACCGGCCGGGCGAGCCGTGGCTGCGCGTCAACGGCGTTCCGCTGTCCGAGCCCTATCTGCATGCGGACGCTCCTGCAGCGGACCGCGCGTTCGAGGTGCAGGTGCCGCCGGGGCGGCTGTGGGTGCTCGGCGACCACCGCACCCGTTCGGTGGACTCCCGTCATCATCGCGGCGGGCCCGGCGACGGTTTCATCAGTCTCGACGACGTCGTGGGACCGGTCGAGGCGCGGGTGTGGCCCATTGACCGGTGGGCGCTCGTGGACGGCGACGGGACGGGCACCGAGACGGAGCGGGCGCAATGAGCGCGGACCTGCACCTGGAGAACGACCTGGCCGTCCGCCTGGACGGGCCCGGGCCGCACCTGGTGGCGGGCATGGACGAGGTCGGCCGTGGTGCGCTGGCCGGGCCGGTCGTCGTGGGCGCGGCCGCCGTGTGGATCGGCGACGACACCGATGCCGGGGCGGGCGCCGTCAGGCAGCCGGTGCTGCGGGACTCCAAGGCGCTGACGGACCGGCGCCGCCGTGCGCTCGTGCCTGAGATCCGGGCGTGGGCCGCCGGCGTCGGGATCGGTGAGGCACGGGCGGGAGAAGTCGATGAGCTCGGCATCACCGGGGCCCTGGCGCTGGCAGGGAAGCGGGCGTGGGAGCAGCTGAGGCAGGCGGCCGGCACGGTGCCCCACGCGCTGATCCTCGACGGCCGGGACGACTGGCTGACCCGTCACGGGGCGGGGGTGCCGCGCCCGAGCATGCAGGTCAAGGCCGAGGACCTCTCAGCGACCGTCGCCGCCGCTGCGATCTGCGCGAAGGTGCACCGCGACGACCTGATGATCGCCCTCGACGCCGAGCACCCGCAGTACGGCTGGGCCCAGAACAAGGGGTATGGCGCGGCGGTGCACCGGGCCGCGCTGCTGGAGCACGGGACGAGCCCGTACCATCGGCTGAGCTGGAACCTGGGCGTGCCCGGCACGGGACCGGCCGCCCTGTTCGCCATGGACGTGACACGCGGAGCAGGAGAAGCATGAGCCAGGACGACATCGAGGACTACGAGGCCGAGTCCGAGCTGCAGCTCTACCGCGAGTACCGGGACGTCGTCTCACTGTTCCGCTACGTCGTGGAGACCGAGCGGCGGTTCTATCTGGCCAACGACGTGACGCTCACGCCGCGGCAGTCCGGCGCGGACGTGTACTTCGAGCTGACCCTCGAGGACGCGTGGGTGTGGGACGTCTATCGGCACGCCCGCTTCATCAAGCGCGTGCGCGTGCTGACGTTCAAGGACGTCAACATCGAAGAGCTGCCAGTCGCCCCCGAGCTGTCCGTGCCGACCGAGGAGCCCGGGACCACGGAGCAGGGCCCCGGCCGCACCTGAGCGATTCGGCCACCTGGGCCAGGACGGCAGGGGACCTGCCACAGGCGGACGACCGTCGCCACGACGGCGCCCGCTCCTGCACAGGCATCCCCGTCACCGCGCAGGTCCACCGGCTCGCCCCGGACGCTGTGCCCGTGCCGGTCGTCGTCGCCGCCGCTGATCCACCGTGGGGGCAGGAGGTGCAGCGATGACGAGGACGAGCACACAGGACACGATGGAGCCGGCCACGCTCGGTGCGAGTGCGCGTACGACGGCGGGAAGGACGCAAGCCGGTGCCAGGCGCACGGCGCTGGGCAGATTCGGCGAAGAGACCGCCGCCCGGTGGCTCGCGGGGCAGGGGTACCGCGTCGTGGCCCGCAACTGGCGCGGTGTCGACGGCGAGCTGGACCTGGTCGCCGAGCACGGTGGCTGGTGGGTGGGCGTCGAGGTGAAGACCCGCTCTGGACTCGGCTATGGGGACCCCTTGGAGGCGATCACACCGCGCAAGCTGCGTCGGCTGCATCGGCTCACCCGGCAGTGGTGGAACGAGAGCCCGCTGACCGAGCGTACCGATCGGTGGCGGGTGGATGCGGTGGCGGTGTTGGTCCCGCCCGGCGGTGGCGTGCGTGTCGATCTCGTGCAGGACGTGCGCCCATGAGCGGGATCGGACGCACCCGCTCCATCACCCTGGCCGGGCTGCGGGGGAGCGTTGTCGAAGTGGAGGCGGACATCGCCCAGTCACTGCCCGGATTCACTCTGCTGGGACTGCCCGATCAGTCCCTGCAGGAGAGCCGCGATCGAATCAGGTCGGCCGCACGGAACGCGGGCCTGCCGCTGACGCGCAGACACCTGACGGTGAACCTGCTTCCCGCCGGCGTGCACAAGCGGGGCTCCTGCCATGACCTTGCCATCGTCATGGCCGCCTATGCCGCCGACGGCGCGGTGCGCGGGGCGCACGGTCCGGTGTTCCTGGCGGAGCTGGGCCTGGACGGTTCGCTGCACGGTGCTGCGGACACCGTCGCGCTGGCCATGGCCGCCGTCGAGGCCGGACACCGCGACCTGGTCGTTGCCGCCGATGCGGTGGGCCAGGCGGCGCTGGTCCCGGGCGCACGAGTGCGCGGCTACGGGCACCTTCACCACGTGGTGCGCGCTTTTGGAGGTCGGCCCGATCCGGTGCCGGGAGTGGCCTCGCACGGCCAGGCCGTCGAGCCGGCGACACGGGACGGGCGTGAGGAGGGTGCGTCGAACGTCGGAGACCTGGCCGAGGTGTGCGGACAGCTCGAGGCCCGCTATGCCCTCGAAGTGGCCGCGGCGGGTGGTCACCACGTGCTGCTGCGTGGACGCCCCGGGGCGGGCAAGACCATGCTGGCCGAACGGATGCCCGGCATCCTGCCGCCGCTCGATGATCGGACGGCGCTGCAAGTCACCGCGCTGCGCTCGCTGCGCGGCGACGCACCCAGTCCGAGCGGCCTGGACACGCGGCCACCGTTCGAGGCGCCCCACCACTCGGCCTCGACCGCCGCACTGGTCGGCGGCGGAGCGGGCCTGGCCCGTCCGGGGGCGGCCTCCCTCGCCCACGGCGGGGTCCTGTTCTTGGACGAGGCGCCGGAGTTCTCCCGCTCCGCGCTGGAAGCGCTGCGCCAGCCCCTCGAGTCCGGACGTGTGCAGCTGCACCGCGCCCTGGCCACCGTCGAGTACCCGGCGCGCTTCCAGCTCGTGCTGGCGGCCAACCCCTGCCCGTGCGGACACGGAGACGGGGCCGCCACCTCGTGCGAGTGCTCGGTGGCCCAGCGCCGGCGGTACCGGGAACGGCTGTCCGGGCCGCTGCTCGACCGGGTGGACATGCAGGTCAGCGTCCAGCCTCTGACCGGTGCCGAGCTCTCGGCGGGGCGTACCGGCGAGCCGAGCGCGCGGATCGCCCGGCGCGTGGCGAACGCGGCGCGAGCACAGCGGCACCGCTGGAGGCAGGCCGGTGACACAGCGGGTGCGGCGCTGAGCAATGCCCGTGTTCCCGCCTCCGTGCTGCGTCATGGCCGGTTCGCCCTCGCACCGAGCACCCGGGCGCCCCTGGATGCGGCCGTGGACACCGGCCTGCTCAGCGGACGCGGCCACACGCGGGTGCTGCGCGTGGCCTGGAGCGTCGCCGATCTTCGCGGCGCGGACTGTCCCTCGCGTGACGACGTCGACGTCGCCCTGCATCTGCGGCAGAACGCGGAGGAGAACGCATGAGCGGGGCATCGCCTGCGAACCTCGGGCGCCCCGGTGGCCCGGCTCAGCGACCCCGGGACGAGGTCCGCCTGGCGCGTGCGGCGCTGTCGCGGCTCGTCGAGCCCGGGGACCACACAGCGGCTGTGCTCGTCGGTGCTGTGGGTCCATGCCGGGCCCTCGCGGTGATGACGGGGCAAGACTGCCTCACCGGCGACGAGCACCAGCGCGCGGCCGCCGAGGCGGGATCGGATGAGACCTGGACGCGTCGCTTCGCCGCCGGACGCCGACGGTGGCAGACCCGGGCGGCCCAGCTTGACCCGGCCGCAGACCTGATCGCGATGCATCGGATGGGCGGGGGCCTGCTGATCCCCGAGGACGACGCATGGCCCCGCCAGCTCGACGACCTAGGCATCGAAAGACCGTTCGGACTCTGGTACCGGGGCGAGGTCCCGCCGCCCGAGGTCGGCGACACGCTCGCCGCGGTGGGCAGCCGCGAGGCGACCTCTTACGGACGCCTGGTTACGGAGCGCCTCATCGGGCAAGCCGCCCAGGCGGGCCTGAGCATCGTCTCCGGCGGGGCATACGGGATTGACGGGATCGCACACCGCACCGCCCTCGAACGCGGCGTCGGGCGTCCCACGACGCTCGCGGTGTTGGCCGGCGGCCTGGACCGGTTCTACCCGTCCGGTCATCGGCAGATGCTCGGCCAGATCGCCGCCACGGGCCTGCTGCTCTCGGAGATGCCCCCGGGGGCCAGCCCCACCCGTCACCGGTTCCTGCACCGCAATCGCCTCATCGCGGCCCTAGCGGGGGCGGTGGTGGTCCTGGAAGCTCGGTGGCGCTCGGGAGCCCAGAACACCGCGCATCATGCCCTGCGGATCGGCCGCGAGGTCGGGGTCGTGCCGGGGCCGATCACCTCGCCCTCCTCGGCCGGTTGCCACCGCCTTCTGCTGGAGACACCGGCACGCCTGGTCATGGACACCGAATCGGTCCTCGACCTCGTGCCGGGAGGCCGACCAGTGCAGGGCGAGCCCGGGCTCGCTCTGATGGTCCCGGACGGCCGGCGGGCTCGGGACCGGGCCGCGGTGGATGTGCTCGATGAGCTCGACGAACTCGAGTCACGCGTCTACGAAGCCCTGGCCCCGCGCACCCACCGGTGCGTGGACGAGCTCTCGACGGCTGCGGGCCTGCCCGTGCCGCAGCTGCTGACGGGACTGCAGCGCCTGGCCCGCCGCGGCCTGGCCGAGCAGAGCGACCAGCGGTGGCGCGCAGTGCGGCCCTCATGAGGGTGCGGACTCGATTCAGTGCGTCCCGGTGCCCGTCGTGTGCTCGGAGCGTCGAGCGAGCGTGGCACAGTGGGAGCATGCCCGAGCCGTCCCACCCCGCCGATGCCGCCCGGATCGAGGCATTCGTCGAGCACCTGCGCCACGAACGACACAGCAGCGAGCACACGTGGCGCAGCTACGCGGCGGACCTGCGGCATCTGGCGGACCACTTGGCCGGCCCAGCCTCCGGGACGAACTGCGACGCCGCCGCCCTGGACATGGCCGACCTCGAGGACCTGCGCGGCTGGCTGGCCGCCATGGCCGCATCCGGCCTGGCCCGCGGCACACTGACCCGGCGTTTGAGCGCGGCCCGCGGGTACTTCGGCTGGGCCCGGCGGCAGGGCCTGCGCGAGGACGACCCGTCCCTGCGCCTGTCCGCGCCCGCGCCGAAGCCCGCACTGCCCGCCGTGCTTCAACCAGGGCAGATGGAGCGTCTGTTCCAGACCGCCCGGCACCGGGTCGAGGACACCGTCGACGACCCGCGCCAGCACGCGCTCGCGCTCCGTGACGCCGCGCTGTTCGAGCTGCTCTACGCGACCGGCATCCGCGTCTCCGAGGCCAGCGGGCTCGACGTGGACGACCTCGACGCCGAGCGCCGCGTGGTCCGTGTGCTGGGCAAAGGCGACCGGGAACGCACCGTCCCGCTCGGCGTCCCCGCCGCGCACGCCCTGCAGGTATGGCTGCGCCTGGGCCGCCCCGTCCTCGCCCGCGCCCATGAGGGCAGCGCCCACACAGACGGTGCCCGCGGCCCGACTCAGGCCGCGATGTTCCTGGGGGCCCGCGGCGGCCGCATGGGAGTCCGGCAGATGCGTGAGCGCGTCGACCGGGCGCTCGCCGGGCTTGGCGACACCTCCGCCCGCGGACCGCACGCCCTGCGCCACACCGCCGCCACCCACCTGCTTGACGGCGGCGCCGACCTGCGCAGCGTGCAGGAGGTCCTGGGCCACTCCTCGTTGCGCACCACGCAGGTGTACACCCACGTCTCGATCGATCGGCTGCGCGAGGGCTACCGTCAGGCGCATCCGCGCGCGTGAGCCCGACTGCACGCCGTCCGCGTTGCCGGGCCGACGGCCCTCGGGCACAATGAGGGGGGCGTCTGCGCGGCCTCGCGCGCCGTCCCGGCATCTGATCTGGAGGAACCGTGTCCCACGTCGTCACCGGCGGTACGGTGCAGATCCACTCGGCCCCCGCCGCCCTGTGCCCCCACGTGGAATGGGCCCTGGCCCCACTGCTGGGTGAGGGCGCGACGGCCGACCTCGACTGGACGCCCCAGCCTGCCGCACGCGGCAGCTATCGCGCCGAACTGCCCTGGCACGGCCGCCCCGGCACGGGTGCCATGCTGGCCTCCGCCCTGCGCGACTGCGGACCCCTGCGCTTCGAGGTCACCGAACGTCCGGCCCCCGGCATTGACGGCTCCCGCTGGTCCGGCACTCCCGAGCTGGGCATCTTCCACGCCATGACCGACGTCGCCGGCAACATCGTCGTGGGGGAAGAGCGCATCCGCTATGCCTATGAGCAGGGCCGCGGCGACCTCAGCGCCGTGCTCCACGAGCTCTCCCTCGCCCTCGGCGAGGCCTGGGACGACGAGCTCGAGCCCTTCCGTCAGGCAGCCGACGGGGCTGCCGTCCGCTGGCTCGGCACGGCCGGCTGAAAGAGCAGCGCCGATGTCCCGCGCCACCGAGAACACCGACTTCGACTGCGCCGCCTGCGGTCGCCACGTCCCGGCCCTGACCAACGGCTCGTACCGCAACCACTGCCCCCACTGCCTCAGCTCCGTCCATGTCGACGTGCGCCCCGGCGACAGGGCCTCGCACTGCCACGGGATCATGCGCGCGGTGGCCGTGGACTACCACCCCAAGAAGGGATTCCAGCTGGTGCACGAGTGCCAGGGGTGCGGGCACCGCCAGAAGAACAAGGTCGCCGAGCACTGCCGCGTGCCCGACGACCGGGACCTGATCCTCGCCCTGCAGGCGCGCAACACCCCCTGGGGCTGACCCGTCAGGGGCCGCTGCCAGGGGGGTGTCCTCGCCCGCCGGAGCGGGGCCGCCTCAGCGCCCGGTGAACACGGCCACGGCGTTGTGGCCGCCGAAGCCGAACGAGTTCTTCATGACGACCCGCTGGCCTTCGGGCAGGACCCCGGGCTCGCCGGTGACGACGTTCAGGTCGATCTCCGGGTCCTGCTCGTCCAGGTTGATCGTGACCGGCGCCGTGCCGTGGTGAGCGGCGAGCACCGAGAGCACGGACTCGATCGCGCCCGAGGCGCCCAGCAGGTGGCCGGTCTGCGACTTCGTCGCCGAGACCTGCACGTCCGCCAGGTGGTCGCCGAACACGCTGCGCATCGCGTGGTACTCCGGCTTGTCGCCCACCGGGGTCGACGTGGCGTGCGCGTTCACATGGCACACCGCCGAGGGCTCGAGGCCAGCGTCGTCGAGGGCGGCGCGCATTGCACGGGAGGCACCCAGGCCCTCCGGCTCGGGGGCGGTGATGTGGTGCGAGTCGGAGGTGACCCCGGTGCCCGAGAGCTCGGCGTAGACGCGGGCTCCCCGGGCAGCGGCGTGCTCCTCGGACTCGACGATGAGCACGCCGGCCCCCTCGCCGAGGACGAAGCCGTCGCGGTCCACGTCGTACGGGCGCGAGGCGGCCTGCGGGTCGTCGTTGCGGCGAGACATCGCCTGCATCGCGGAGAACGCGGCGATCGGCAGCGGGTGGATCGCGGCCTCGGTCGAGCCGCACATGACGACGTCAGCCGTGCCCGAGCGGATCAGCGCCAGGGCGGTGCTGAGGGACTCCGTGCCGGAAGCGCACGCGGAGACGACCGTGTGCGCGCCGGCGCGGGCGCCGAACTCCAGGCTCAGGGCGCCGGCCGCGCCATTGGGCATCAGCATCGGGACGGTCATGGGCATCACCCGGCGGGGCCCACGCTCGCGCAGAGTGTCCCAGCCGTCCAACAGCGTCCACACACCGCCGATGCCGGTGCCGAAGGCGATCGCGAAACGGTCGTGGTCGATGTCCGCGTCCTCGCCGAAGCCCGCGTCCGCCCACGCCTCGCGCGCGGCGACGGTCGCCATCTGCATCGCCGGGTCCTGGCGCTTGAGCTCGACCTTCTTCAGGACCTCAGAGGTCGGCACGCTCAGCTGCGCGGCGAAGGTGACGGGCAGGTCGTTCTCCTGGACCCAGTCCTGCTCGAGGGGCGCGGCGCCCGAGACGCCGGCCAGGGCGTTGGTCCAGAACGTGGGGACGTCGCCACCGATCGGCGTCGTGGCACCGAGGCCGGTGATCACTGCGGTACGGGTCATGTCAGGGGAATCCTTGTCAGCTTGTCGCGGTCAGCGGAAGGCGGGGAACGCGGCCACGTCGCGGGGGAGGGGCAGCACGCGGCCGTCTCGGGCGAGCGCACCGGGACGAATCCGGCCCGGTGCAGAACCGGGCCGGGGCGACCGCTGCTCAGCGGCGCCCCGGCCCGGTCATGCGCCTGGAGGAGACGATCAGGCCTGGGCCTTCTCGATGTAGTCCACGGCATCCTGGACGGTCTTGAGGTTCTTGACCTCCTCGTCCGGGATCTTCACGTCGAACTTCTCCTCGGCGTTGACCACGATGGTCATCATCGAGATCGAGTCGATGTCCAGGTCGTCGGTGAACGACTTGTCGAGCTGGACCTCGTCGGTCTCCAGACCGGTCTCCTCGTTCACGATCTCGGCGAGGCCGGCGAGGATCTCTTCCTTGGAAGCCATGGGGCGTCTCCTTCTGGTTGGTGGGTACTACGGAAAACTTGGTGGGTACTGCGGAAAACAGTGAATCAGATGGCGGCCCGTCAGGGCAGGCGCACGACCTGCGCGCCGTAGACGAGGCCGGCACCGAAGCCGATCTGTAGGGCCAGGCCGCCGCTGAGCTCAGGGCGCTCCTCGAGCAGACGGTGCATCGCCAGCGGGATCGAGGCCGCGGACGTGTTGCCGGCCTCAGCGATGTCCCGGGCGATGGCGACCGACTCGGGAAGGCCCAGCTGCTTGGCGAACTCGTCCACGATGCGCATGTTCGCCTGGTGGGGGATGAACGCGGCCAGGTCCTCCGGGCGCACGCCGGCCTCCTCGAGCGTCTGGCGGGCGACCTTCGCCATGGACCACACGGCCCAGCGGAACACCGACGGTCCGTCCTGGCGCAGGGTCGGCCACAGCGGGTCCTCGGTGGCCGTCAGGCACGAGACATCACCGGTCTCGATCGCCTTCTCGACGGCCTCGCGCATCGTGAGCTGCGAGTGGGTCATGGCGATCGCGTCCCAACGCTCTCCCTCCGAGCCCCACTGGCTCTTGGAGATCCCGGGCTCCTCGCTTGCGGACACGATCACCGCACCCGCGCCGTCGCCGAGCAGGAAGGAGATGGAGCGGTCCGTCGGGTCGATCACGTCGGAGAGCTTCTCGACGCCGACGACGAGCACGTTGTCCACGGCGCCGGAACGCACGAGCGCGTCGGCCTGGGCGACGCCGTAGCAGTAGCCCGCGCAGGCCGCGGAGATGTCGAAGGCCGGCGCCGGGGTCGCGCCCAGCGCGGCCGTCAGGGCGGCGGCGGCCGAGGGCGTCGCGTGCGGGAAGGTGACCGTGGCGACGATCACGGCGCCCAGCTCCGAACCCTGAAGCCCGGCCCGTTCCAGCGCCTGTCGGGAGGCTGCCTCCGCCATGGACAGCACGGTCTCGTCTTTCGTCGCGCGCTGTCGGGTGACGATGCCGGTGCGTTGGCGGATCCACTCGTCGGAGGAGTTGATCGGTTCGACGATGTCCTCGTTCGGCACGAGGGTGGCGGGGCGGTAGGCGCCGATCGCCGTGATGCGGCTGGCGGCGACCGGGGCCGACTGGTTCAGGGAGACGGTCATGCTGGCACTTCTTCCTTGGCGAACGGACGGGGGTCCGAGGCGGAGCGGCGGCGAGCTCGGCTCAGCGACGCTCCGTCTCGGTCAGGCGGTGTGCTCCGCGATGAACGCGGCCGCGGCGTCGAGGTCCTCAGGGGTCTTGACTGCCAGGGTAGCGGTCCCCCTCATGCCGCGCTTGGCCAGGCCGGTGAGCGTGCCACCGGGCAGCAGCTCGAGGACGCCGGTCACCCCACGTTCGACGAGGGTTCTCATGCAGGCGTCCCAGCGCACGGGCCGGGTCACCTGCTCGACGATCCGGTTCAGCGCGTCCGCGCCCGAGTCGACCACGGCACCCTCACGGTTGGACAGCAGCGGGAGGCGCGGGTCGGCGGGGGAGAGGCCGGCCACGTGCTCGGCGACGGCGGGCACGGCGGGAGCCATGTGCTCGGTGTGGAACGCGCCGGCGACCTTGAGCGGGACGACGCGGGCCTTGGCTGGCGGGTCTGACGTGAGCGCCTGCAGCGCGGACGCCGTGCCGGCGGCGACGATCTGGCCGGCCCCATTGACGTTGGCCGGGGTCAGTCCATACGTGGTGAGGGCATCCACTACCTCGTCCTGGTCGCCGCCGAGCACGGCGGCCATCCCGGTCGGCTCGGCCGCCGCGGCGGTCGCCATCTCGGTGGCGCGCACCCGCACGAGGGACCCGGCGTCCTCGGCCGAGAGCACGCCCGCGATGTGCGCGGCGGTGATCTCGCCGACCGAGTGTCCCGCCACGATGACGCGGTCCGGGTTCACATCCGGCAGGGACAGGGCGCTGGCGCTGAGCACACCGGCCGCCACGATCAGCGGCTGGGCATGGGCTGTGTCCTTGATCGTCTCCTCATCGGCCTCGGTGCCGAGGGTGGCGAGGTCGAGCCCGGTGGTCTCGGAGAGCGAGGCGAGCAGCTCGGCCGCGCCGGGGCTCTCCGTCCACGGAGTGAGGAAGCCGGGAGTCTGGGATCCCTGTCCGGGGCACACGATGGCAAGCATGGGCTCCATGGTGTCAGCAACCAGGGGTCGCGGGGGCGTAGGGGGTTCGAGAACCCTGGGGGCGTTGTTTGGAGGGTTCCTACAAGTCCGTGTGGGCTGGGTCCGACCACGGATGCCGGTCCGGGATCAGATCCGGGCCCACGTCATGGGAGCCGGAATCGGCCAGGCGGCCCACGGTGATCGCGGTGCGCAGCACGTAGGCATCGCGCGGGACGAGCGGGTCCCAGCCGGTCAGCTCACTGACCCGGCGCAGCCGATAACGCACGGTATTGGTGTGAATGAACAAAGCGCGGGCGGTGGCCTCGAGGGAATGGCCGAGCGCACCGTAGGTGTCGACGGTCTCCAACAGCGCCGGGCCGGCGTCGACGAGGGGCTCGTACACGCCGTGCACCAGGCTCTGGCGGGCGGTCGGATCGCCCATCAGGGCGCGCTCGGGTAACACCTCGTGCGTCGGCGTGGGGCGCGGGGCCCGCGGGTGGGCCGGAGCCGCGGCCAGGGCCGCGAACGCATGTCGCGCGGACACGTGTGCCTCGTGCAGGGAATCGACCACCGGACCGACGGTCACCGGCCCGTCGCCGAACCACGGCGTCAGGGCCGCAGCGGTCGTCCCCGCCTCCTCGACCGAGCCGATCACCAGCACGAGGCGTTCGGCCTGCACGCCCACCAGGACGTCGCAGCGCTGTCGGGCGGCGGCTCGACGCAGACCGGGGACGAAGGCCGGCTTGTCCGTTCCGGGGGCCGCGCCGGCCATCACCATGACGCCGGTGCCGCTGTTCCAGCCGATCGCGGTGGCGCGGTGCCGGATTTCGTCCGGGTCCTGCCCGCGCAGGACGGCACCGAGCAAGACCGCCTCCAGGCGAGAGTCCCAGGCACCGCGGGTCTCGGCTGCCCGTGCGTAGACGTCGGCGAGGGCGAAGGCGATCTCACGCGAGTAGCGCAGCACGGACTCGCGCACGGCCGCCTGGTCGCGTTCCTGGACGATCTCCGGCACCGAGGACTCCACGACATCGACGACGGTCCGGATCAACTGGAGGGCCCGCTGCAGGTTGATCGAGCGGGTGAGCTCGGTGGGCGCCTGCCCGAACACCTCCGTGAGGAAGTGACCGGTGCTGAGGCTGTGCTGTTCGAACCAGTCGACGAATCCGGCCAGGCCGCGCTGCGCGACCAGGCCCAGCGCGCTGCGTTCGTCCGGGGTGAGCTGTCGGTACCAGGGCAGGGTCGCGTCCAGCCGCTGCAGTGTGGCGGTGTTGAGTTGGCCCAGGTGGGCGCGCAGCCGCGCGAGAGACTCGGCCGAGATCGATCGCGGCGCGGTGACCGTGCGTGAATCGGGCATGTGGTGGATCTTAACGACGGGGCCTCGGATCGTGAGCCGGGCTGGGCCCACAACGAGGCCGGGCCGACCACGCGTCCGCGACTGCGGAAGCGTGGCCGGCCCGGGGACGTCGAGGCGGCGTCAGGCGTCGCCGCCGGCGGTGCCGGTCGTGCCGGCGTTGACGTCGTCCAGCGTGTACTTCTGGTGAGCCGTGGCGGCGGTGCCCTTCTCGACCGCTGCCTGCTTCTCGAGCAGCTGCAGGGTGCGCACCACCATCGAGTGCGCGTCGATCAGGAAGTAGCGGCGCGCGGCCTGACGGGTGTCCGCGAAGCCGAACTCGTCGGCGCCCAGCGCCGAGAAGTCGTTCGGGATGTACGGACGAATCTGGTTGGCCAGCGACGTCGTGTAGTCCGTGCTCGCCACGATCGGGCCCTCGGCGTCGGCGAGCTTCTGCGTCACGTAGGGCACGCGCGCCTCGGCCGACGGATCGCGCAGCGCGTCCTTCTCCGCGGCAGCCGCGTCCCGGTAGAGCTCGTTCCAGCTGGTCACGGACCACACGTCGGCGTTCACGTCCCAGTCCTCGGCGAGGATCCGCTGCGCCTCGATGGCCCACGGCAAGGACACGCCCGAGCCCATCAGCTGCGCCTTCGGGCCGGAGCCGGTGCCCTCGGAGTAGCGGTACAGCCCCTTGAGCAGACCCTCCACGTCGAGGTTCTCGGGCTCGTCCGGGTGGACGATCGGCTCGTTGTACACCGTCAGGTAGTACATGACGTTGCGGGCGTCCTCGCCCAGATCGTGTTCGCCGTACATCTCGTGCAGGCCCTGGCGGACGATGTGCGCGATCTCGTAGGAGAACGCCGGGTCGTAGTGCTTGACCGCCGGGTTGGTGCCCGCCAGGACGGGGGAGTGGCCGTCCATGTGCTGGGTGCCCTCGCCGGCCAGCGTCGTGCGGCCGGCGGTGGCTCCGATGATGAAACCGCGTGCCAGCTGGTCGCCGGCGGCCCAGAGGTTGTCGCCGGTGCGCTGGAAGCCGAACATCGAGTAGAAGATGTAGACGGGCACCATCGGCTCGCCGTGCGTCGAGTAGGACGTGCCGATCGCGTTGAACGCGGCGGTCGCGCCGTCCTCGTTGATGCCGACGTGGTACAGCTTGCCCTTGGTCGACTCGTTGTAGGACAGGAACAGCTCGCGGTCCACGGCGAGGTAGTTCTGGCCGGACGGGTTGTAGATCTTCGCCGTCGGGAAGAACGCGTCCATGCCGAACGTGCGTGCCTCGTCCGGGATGATCGGCACGATGCGCGAACCGAGGTTCTTATCGCGCATCAGGTCCTTGAGCAGGCGCACGAACGCCATGGTGGTGGCGGCCTGCTGCTTGCCCGAGCCCTTGCGGGCCTGCTTGTACGCGGACTCCGGGGGCACCGGGATCTGGTGGTGCTTCGAGCGACGCGCCGGCACAGGGCCGCCGAGCTCGGAGCGGCGCTGCATCATGTACCTGATTTCGGGCGCGTCCATGCCCGGGTGGTAGTACGGGATGTCGTACGGGTCCTTGTCGATGACCTCGTCGGAGACCGGGATCCGGTGACGGTCGCGGAACATCTTGAGGTCGTCCGCGGTCAGCTTCTTCATCTGGTGGGTCGCGTTGCGGCCCTCGAACGCCTTGCCGAGTCCGTAGCCCTTGATGGTGTGGGCCAGGATGACGGTGGGCTGGCCCTTGTGTTCCATCGCGGCCTTGTAGGCGGCGTAGACCTTGCGGTAGTCGTGGCCGCCGCGCTTGAGGCCCCAGATCTCGTCGTCGGACATGTCCGCCACCATCTCCTTGGTGGTCGAGGACTGACCGAAGAAGTGCTCGCGCACGAACCCGCCGGACTCCGCCTTGTAGGTCTGGAAGTCGCCGTCGGGGGTCTCGTTCATGATGCGCACGAGCTCGCCGGACTCGTCCTGCTCGAGCAGCGGGTCCCACTCGCGGCCCCACAGGACCTTGATGACGTTCCAGCCGGCGCCGCGGAAGTAGGACTCCAGCTCCTGCACGATCTTGCCGTTGCCGCGCACCGGGCCGTCGAGGCGCTGCAGGTTGCAGTTGACCACGAAGGTCAGGTTGTCGAGCTTGTCGTTGGCCGCGATGTGCAGCTGCCCGCGCGACTCGGGCTCGTCCATCTCGCCGTCGCCGAGGAAGGCCCACACGTGCTGGTCCGAGGTGTCCGCGATGCCGTGGTTGTGCAGGTAGCGGTTGAACTGCGCCTGGAAGATCGCGTTCATCGGGCCCAGGCCCATGGAGACGGTGGGGAACTGCCAGAAGTCCGGCAGCATGCGCGGGTGGGGGTACGACGGGAGGGCGTGCCCCTCCTTGGACTTCTCCTGGCGGAAGCCGTCGAGATCTTCCTCGGTCAGGCGGCCCTCGAGGTAGGCGCGCGCGTAGTTTCCGGGGGAGGAATGGCCCTGGAAGAAGACCTGGTCGCCGCCGCCGGGGTGGTCCTGTCCGCGGAAGAAGTGGTTGTAGCCCACCTCGTAGAGCGTTGCCTGGCCCGCGTAGGAGGAGATGTGGCCGCCGACGCCGATGCCGTCGCGCTGCGCGCGCTGCACCATGACGGCCGCGTTCCAGCGCAGGTAGTTGCGGTAGCGGCGCTCGAGCTCCTCGTCGCCCGGGAACTCGGGCTCCTGATCCGCGGGGATGGTGTTGACGTAGTCGGTCGTGGTCACCATCGGCACGCCGACGGACTTCATGCCGGCCCGCTGCAGCAGCGAGCGCATGATGTACTGCGCGCGCTCGGTGCCGCGCTCGTCGACGAGTCCGTCGAAGGACTCGATCCATTCGGCGGTCTCCTCCGGGTCCTTATCCGGCAGGTTCGCCGTCAGGCCGGTCAGAATTCGGGAGCTCTCTTCGGCTGCGCTCATGCTGCCTCCTCGTCTCAGGCGGAGGCGGTGGCCCCCGCGTCGTTCTCAGCCGGGGGACGCGCACGCGCACGCCAAACGTGGCGGCATGACGCGACGCCCCCTGATGCAAAGAGGTGGTCGTGCGATCACACTACCCGCGGCGGGCCCCGCCTGGCTCGTCGACGGGGTCTCGGGTGTGCGTACAGTGGTAACTGTCACCCGAAAGGGCGGGCCGACGGGGACCGCGCCCCGACCCGCCAACTGACCGAGGAGGTCTCTTCTACATGGACGCTGAGTCCACCGCGACTGGCGCACAGGGCGCCGTGCTCTCTGAGCTCGGCCTCACCGAGGGCGAATACGTCCAGGAGTTCGGCTTCGACGAGGACGTCGACCATGCGATGCGGGAACGCCTCGAGGCGGGGCTCGGCACGCAGTTGCAGGCGGAGGAGGAGCACGAGCCCGTCGAGGCCGTGATCCTGTGGTGGCGTCATGACGACGGAGACGTGACCGACCTGACGGACGCCCTCGTGGACGCGCAGCGCAGCCTGGACGAGGGGCCGGTGTGGGTACTGACCCCGCGCAAGGGGCGCGAGGGTCACGTGTCCCCGGCGGATCTGCAGGAGGCCGCCCCCGTGGCGGGCCTGCACGTGACCACCGGTGCCGGGGTGAGCGAACACTGGGCCGCCACGCGGCTCGTGCAGAAGCGTGGCGGCTGAGCGGAGATGACGGACGCGCCGTCACCGGACGTCGAGGGCGTCGCACCCCCGGCCCTGCGCGACACCTTCGGGCAGCCGTGGCCGTGTCCGCCGATCGTCGGTCCGGACGCGTCGGCCGGACGCGGTGAGGTCGAGGCCGCGTGGCTGGTGTTCCTCCCCGGGGCCTTCACGCCGGTGTGCACCTCCGAGCTGACGTGGCTGGCAGAGATGGCCGTGGGCTTCGCACATACCGCCGACGAGGGCGGGCCGCGGGTGGGTGTGCGTGTGATCTCGTGCGATGCCGCACCTGTGCTGCGGCGTGTGGCGGAGGAGACCGGGGCTCCCGATGAGCTCGTGCTGCTCTCCGACTTCTGGCCCCACGGCGCCGCTGCCGATCACTACGGGCTGCTCGACCGTCAAACGGGACGGCCGCGACGGGTCTCCGTCCTCGTCGACGCCGATGGCGTCGAGCACGGCCGCGTGACCGCCGAGCCGGGCCGGGCTCGCACGCGCACCGAGCACGAGACCGTGACCGAGCAGTGGTCGGCGAACCGGTAGGCTGTCCGTCGTTCACGGACCTATAGCTCAGTTGGCTAGAGCATCTCGTTTACACCGAGAGGGTCGGGGGTTCGAGTCCCTCTGGGTCCACTGTTGTCTCTGGGCCTCGTCTCAGGGGCGCTCGCGACCGTCGTGCACGAACCGCGCGGGACCGGCTTCCAAGCCCCAGCGCAGCCCGCGGGCGTGCAGTTCCGGCATCTGCGGAACCTCGTCCACGGCGAACCAGGCGACCTCGAGGTTCTCCTCGTCACCCACGGCGGCCTCACCCGCCACGGCGTCCATGACCATCACCACGTCGAGATACTGCACGCGGTCTCCGTTGGGGTAGGCGACCTCATGCGTGGTCCCCACCCCGGCCAGGCGTCGCGGCACGCACTGCACACAGGTCTCCTCTGCCACTTCGCGCACCGCCGTCTCCGCCGGCTCCTCACCGGGGTCGATGATGCCCGCCGGCAGCGTCCAGGCGCCGTTGTCGGCTCGGCGCACCAGCAGCACCTCACCGTCGTCGTCGCGCAGCACAACCGCCTTGCAGCCGGAGAGCCACAGCGGGGCATGGCCGACTTTCTCGCGCAGGTCCAGAATGAACTCGGGAGTCGCCATGGCGGCAGGCTACGGCAGTGAGGGCGGCAGCCCCAGACGCTGCGCTCGTCGGAGTCCATGCGGGCACTAGCCTGGGAGGTCGTCACCGACGTCCGTGTCGTCCCCGTCATGTGGAAGGAGCCGCCCGTGCCCGCCGACCCGCCCTCCGCCCAGCCCCACGGGTTCTGGCGCCTGCCCTCCGATGACGGGCGGCGCCGTCACCTCGCGGTCATCACCGGCGGCGAGGCCGGGCAGACCATGCTCTTCCTCGACGACGGCGGCTGGCGCGTGCTCGCCCTGTTCGAGGATGCCCTCGCCGGTCGCGCGGCAGCGCGGACGCTGGATGCCCTGCTGCAGAGCGTGGGCTACCTCCGCATGGGCGGCGAGGACGTGCTCGACGGCGCCGATACGGCGCGGCCCGGCGTGGAGTGGGTCGGCTACGACCAGGTGCCGGAGGAACAGGACGTCGTCGATCAGCACCAGCCCGAGCCGCGGGCCCGCCTGTGGGTGCTGCCGTCCACCGACGGGCGCACCGTCGGCCTCAAGCTGCCGGGGCACCCACGCTGGGACGACGCCGTCGCCCAGTTCGTCGACGTGGCGGCGGCTCGCGCCGCCGTGCGGGCCGTGGACGAGCTCGTGGGCGCCGCCGGCCGTCGCTGACGCAATCCGCGCACGCCGCGGCCGCAGGGTTCATCCGTTGTTCATCGGAGGCAGCCGTGCGGGCGAGCAAACATCACCGCGCGCTATCCATAATGGGGTCAAGACCGACTGCGAACGCACGTGGCCTCGCATCAGCGGGCCTCGTGGCCGGGAAATGAGGACGAGAACATGGTGGAACTGCTCACCCCCGACACGCCGCGCGAGAACCTGCGCGAGTTCATCGACAAGCTCCGCGACGGTGGCTACACCGTCTCCGACGGCCACACGAACGACCCGGACCTGATCGACCCGCACGGTCGCGCGGTCGAGACCTGGCGGGAGGACTACCCGTACGAGACGCGCATGTCCCGCGAGGAGTACGAGCTGGAGAAGTACCGGCTGCAGATCGAGCTGCTCAAGCTCCAGTACTGGGGTGAGGACACCGGCCAGCGTCACATCATCGTGTTCGAGGGCCGCGACGCCGCCGGCAAGGGCGGCACCATCAAACGCTTCACCGAGCACCTGAACCCCCGCACGGCGCGCGTCGTGGCGCTGAACAAACCCTCGGACCGTGAGCAGGGCCAGTGGTACTTCCAGCGGTACATCAACCATTTTCCGACCGCCGGTGAGATCGTGCTGTTCGACCGTTCCTGGTACAACCGGGCCGGAGTCGAGCGCGTCATGGGGTTCTCGACCGAGGACCAGTACACCCGGTTCATGAACCAGGTCCCCCTGTTCGAGAAGATGCTGGTGGACGACGGCATCCACCTGACCAAGTTCTGGTTCTCGGTGACGCAGACCGAGCAGCGCACCCGCTTTGCGATCCGTCAGATCGACCCGGTGCGGCAATGGAAGCTCTCGCCGATGGATCTGGAGTCTCTGGACCGCTGGGAGGCCTACACCGAGGCCAAGGAGGCGATGTTCCGGCACACGGACACCGACCACGCCCCCTGGATTTCGATTCGCTCCAACGACAAGAAGCGTGCCCGTCTGAACGCCATGCGCTACTTCCTCTCCCAGTTCGAGTACGAGGGCAAGGACCACGAGGTGGTCGGCGAGCCGGACCCGAACATCATCCGACGCGGCCGCGACGCCGTCGGCGACTGACCCCGCCGCCGCGTCCGGCGTGCCAGTCGGGCGCCCTCGCGTCAGAACCCCGGTGGGGCGGCCGGCCGCTCAGCAGGCGGGTCGCTGCGTGGTGTCCGGCGTAGTCTGGGGCACCGACACCCCGACAGTCAGTGGCGCCGTGGGCGGCGCCGGGAAGGCGACACCGACAATGACGACGAATCAGCAACGAGGCACCGCCGACATCGGCGTCACCGGTCTGGCCGTGATGGGCGCCAACCTGGCCCGCAACTTCGCCCGCAACGGCTACACGGTGGCCCTGCACAACCGCAGCCGCGCCCGGACCGACCAGCTGGTGGCCGAGCACGGGCATGAGGGCACCTTCGTGGCAACTGAGTCCCTCGAGGAGCTCGTGGCCTCGCTCGCCGTCCCGCGGCGCGTGCTGATCATGGTCAAAGCCGGTCAGCCGGTCGACGACGTCATCGACCAGCTCATCCCGCTGCTCGAGGCCGGGGACATCGTGATCGACGCGGGCAACTCGCACTACGAGGACACTCGCCGCCGCGAGGCCGCTCTCGCGCAGCAGGGTCTGCACTTCGTCGGCGTCGGCGTCTCGGGCGGGGAGGAAGGCGCGCTCAACGGTCCGGCGATCATGCCCGGCGGCCCCGAGAAGTCCTACGAGGCGCTCGGCCCGATGCTCGAGAAGATCTCCGCCCACCACGACGGCGAGCCGTGCTGCGCGTGGGTCGGCACCGACGGCGCCGGCCACTACGTGAAGATGGTCCACAACGGCATCGAGTACGCCGACATGCAGGTGATCGGTGAGGCATACGACCTGCTGCGCCGTGTCGGCGGGATCGAACCGGCTGAACAGGCCGAGATCTTCACCGCATGGAACCAGACTGACCTGGCGTCCTATCTGATCGAGATCACCGCCGAGGTGCTCGCCCAGAAGGACGAGGCCACCGGCGGTCCGCTCGTCGACGTGATCGTGGACGAGGCCGGCCAGAAGGGCACCGGCCGGTGGACGGCCATCTCGGGCCTCGACGTCGGAGCTCCCGTCGCGGCGATCGCCGAGTCCGTGTTCGCCAGGTCGCTGTCCTCGCAGCCGCACGTGCGCGAGGTCGCCCGCCGCACGCTCGCCGCGGGCATCGAGTCCGTCGAGGCCCCGCAGCCGGCCGACCGGGAGGAATTCGTCGAGGACGTGCGCCAGGCGCTCTTCGCCTCCAAGCTCGTGGCTTATGCCCAGGGCATGGACATGCTGGCCGCCGCCGCGCAGGAGTACGGCTGGAGCCTGGACCTGGGCACCATCGCCTCGCTGTGGCGCGACGGGTGCATCATCCGCGCGGACCTGTTGGACGTGATCATGAAGGCCTTCGGTGGCCGCGACACCGACCGCCATCCCGAGCCCGGCACCCGCGCCGAGGGTCAGCCGGTGAATCTGCTGTTCGCCCCGGAGTTCTCTCAGGCGATCGCCGAAGCTCTGCCGGCATGGCGTCGGGTGGTGGCGACCGCGGTGACCGCGGGCGTGCCGGTGCCGGTGTTCTCCTCGGCGCTGGCCTACTACGACGGTCTGCGCGCCGATCGCCTGCCCGCCGCGCTCGTCCAGGGCCAACGCGACTACTTCGGCGCCCACACCTACCGCCGCACCGACCGCGACGGATCGTTCCACACGCTGTGGTCCGCAGACCGCAGCGAGGTCGAGGCGTGATGCGCCCCGCGTGAGACGACGAACTCCCGCGACGGAGGGCCCCGCATGAGCACTCATGCGGGGCCCGCCGTCTGTCCGGGGCGCGAGCTCAGGCCGGGATGACCCCGCCCCAGTCCGTGACGTAGGCCTCGACCGGTGCGTGCGGGATCTCATCCCATACGGCAGGATCGACCTCGGTGACTGTGCTGTCGGCCCAGCCGGTGAGCAGCGCCATGGTCGCGACCACGTTCTGCTTCAGCAACTTTCCCCGTGCCTTCTGTCCGAGGCCTCCCTCCCGCGTGTTGCCCGAGGTCTCGAAGAAGACCGCCGGGTTCGCGTGACCGTCAGCGTTCAGGCCGTTCCAGTTCAGGCCGAGCATCATCGCCGAGACGACGCCGCCGCGGATGTCGATCACCTGCCCGTCGCCAACGTCGTAGCGGTCGGCCGAGATGTGGCCGCGGTGGCGCACCGACTGCCACACGTGGCCGATCATCTGGCGGGTGAGCACGTCGTACTCCCCGCCGCGGACCTCGGGCAGGGTGGGGCCACCGGGGGCGAGCGAGACGCCGAGGGAGAACGAGATGTCCTCACCGGTCTGTGCAGACTGTTTGACGGACTGGTGGTGCAGGTCGAGCACGAACGAGGGACGCACACGCGTCCAGTACTCGTACCAGGCGCGGGACTCACGGGCACGGAACCCGTCCAGCCGCCAGTCCCGGTTCAGGTCCACGGTGACCGGCGCGCCCTCGGCGTCGCGCACCGGAGCGTCCTGGGCGCGGTCCCACAGCGTGGTGGTGCGCGTGTTCATCTCCGAGCCGTCGGGGTTGTACATCGGGATCACGTGGACGGTGAACTCGTCCCGGACCCGGGCGACATCGGCCGAACCGCCCGCGGCGAGCCGGTCGAGCACCGTCACACAGGCGTCCAGCCCATAGGGCTCGTCCCCGTGGACACGGCCCTGGATCCACACTGGCTCGGGGCCGTGGCCCACGGTGGCGACGTACAGCTCGCGGCCCTGCTCGGAGAACTGCTCGGCGGTGCCCTGCTCGCTCAGCGTCGTCACACGCACCGCACCGCCGCTGGCGCGGGCGATCCGCTCCAGTTCACGCTGCATGTCCGCGTACGAGCGGATCGCGCCGGTGGGGGTGCGGTTCTCGGGCGGCAGGGAGCCGGTGGCGGCCGCGCCCGGAGCGAGGGAGGGAGCGGCCAGCGCGGCGGTGAGCGTCGCCAGGGCGCTGCGACGGGTCAGGGAGCGGGAGGCAGAACGGGTGAGCTCGGTCATGCCGACAGCGTATCCCTGAATGTGCTGACCGTCACATTCGCTGTGGCTGTGGCTCAGATGTACATCGCCGGGTCGACGTACTCGGCCGGGTCCACCAGCGGGGCCTTCTCCTTCTCGCATGAGCGCAGCCGGTAGGTCGCCGGGATGCCGGTGGCGATCGCATCCGCCGGCGTGTCCTTGACGACGACCGCATTGGCCCCGACGGCGCTGCCGGCGCCCACCTCGACGGGGCCCAGGATCTTGGCGCCGGCCCCGACCACGACGCCGTCGTGCAGGGTCGGGTGACGTTTCACCTTCGCCAGGGAACGGCCCCCCAGGGTGACCCCGTGGTAGAGCATGACGTCGTTGCCTACCTCCGCTGTCTCGCCGATCACGACGCCCATGCCGTGGTCGATGAAGAACCGCCGACCGATGCGCGCCCCCGGGTGGATCTCGATGCCCGTGAGCGAGCGTGAGACCTGGGAGAGCAGGCGCGCCGGTGTCCTGAGACGATCGTGCTGCCACATCCGGTGGGCGATGCGGTGGGCCCACACCGCGTGCAGACCGGAGTAGACAAGGGCGACTTCAAGGTCACCGCGGGCAGCGGGATCGTGACTGCGTACGGCGGCGATGTCCTCGCGAACCCGGGCCAGCAGGGCCGGGGGATCGAAGGAGCCGGTGCCGAGACGGGAGCGTGCGGCCGAGCCGACGCGGGAGAGAAGACCCATCAGGTCGCCTTTCTGGTGCCGAGCAGTGCAGTGCGATGCGGTGGTGCGGGAGGGGTGCGGAAGAGCTGCGGCGACCCGGCCGCCGTCGGCGGACATCCGGGCCGCGCTCAGCCGCGGATGTCCTCGAACAGGGCGGTGGAGATGTAGCGCTCGCCGTAGTCGCAGACGATCGCCACGATGAGCTTGCCCTCGTTCTCCGGCTTCGCGGCCTGTGTGAGCGCGGCGGAGACGATCGCGCCGGACGAGATGCCTCCGAGGATGCCCTCCTTGGTGCCCAGGTCGCGAGCCGTGGCGATCGATTCCTCGAGGGTGGCGCCGTGGACCTCGTCGTAGAGGTCCTGATCGAGGATTTCGGGAATGAAGTTCGCGCCCAGCCCCTGGATCTTGTGCGGGCCGGGCTGGCCGCCGGAGAGGATGGGGGAGTTCGCCGGTTCCACCGCGACGAGACGCACCTGCGGGTTCTGCTCACGCAGGTAGCGGCCCGCGCCGGTGATCGTGCCGCCGGTGCCCACACCGGAGACGAGCATGTCGATCTTCCCGTCGGTGGCCTCCCACAGCTCGGGACCGGTGGTCTCATAGTGGGCCGCGACATTGGCCCGATTGGCGAACTGCTGCGCCCAGATCGAGTTCTCGGTCTCGGCGACGATCTGCTGGGCGCGTTCGACGGCGCCGCGCATGCCCTCGGCGCCCGGCGTCAGCACGATCTCGGCCCCGTAGGCGCGCAGCATGACGCGGCGCTCGGTGGACATCGTCTCGGGCATGGTGAGGATGACCCTGTAGCCGCGGGCCGCACCGACCATCGCCAGGGCGATCCCGGTGTTGCCCGAGGTCCCCTCGACGATGGTGCCGCCGGGGGTCAGCTCGCCCTCGGCCTCGGCGGCATCGACGATGGCCCGGCCGATCCGGTCCTTCACGGAGTTGGCGGGGCTGTAGAACTCGAGCTTGACGGCGACCTGCCCCGGCAGGCCCTCGGTGAGTCGGTTCAGGCGCACCAGCGGCGTGCCGCCGATGGCCTCGGTGATGTTGTTCATGATGGTGCTCATGTGCTTCTCCCTCGGAAGTCGGGGCGGACGATGCGGGCGGGCGTGCCGGGTGCGGCCACGGTCGGTTCTCAGGCTACCCAGACCGAGGCCGGCCTCGGCTCAGCGAAGCCATGCGGCGTAGTGCTGACGAAGCGCCGTGATCTTCGGGTCGATGACCACGCGGCAGTAGCCGGACTCGGGACGAGCGTCGTAGAACCCCTGGTGCACCTGCTCGGCGTCGTGCCAGCGGCCCATCGGCTCGAGCGTCGTGACGATCTCACGGTCGAAGTGAGGACGGACGCGGTCGATCTGCGCGGCGAGGACGGCGCGCTCGGCCTCGTCACGGTAGAACAGGGCGGAACGGTATTGGGTGCCCACGTCGTGGCCCTGTCGGTTCAGCGACGTCGGGTCGTGCGAGGTGAAGAAGACATCCAGGATCACCTCGGCCGGGATCACCTGCTCGTCGAAGCGCACGCGCACCGCTTCGGCGTGCCCGGTGGTCCCGGAACACACGGACTCGTAGTCCGGCTGCGGGTCATGGCCGCCCGTGTAACCGGAGACGACCTCGTGCACGCCGCGCAGACGCCGGTAGACGGCGTCCAGGCACCAGAAGCAGCCGCCGGCGAGAGTCAGCTCACGCAGGCGGGATCCGTCGGTGGTGTCTGTTTCGATGCTCACGTGAGGCAACAGCACCGTGACGGGTGAATTCATTCCACGTGCGTGTCCGGCCGCGAGGCAGATCACGTGCGACGCGGCCTCGGCCAGCGGCTGAATCGTCCCGATCGAGGGGCGGAGACGGGCACAATGGCGGGCATGAGCGTCACCGTCGACCCGTCACCGTCCGGGCCCTTCTCCGAGTCCTCCGAGCCACGCCGCCCCCTGCTGCGTGACGTGCTGGAGTGCATGGAGCAGCTGTGGCCGGGTTCGCTGGCCGAGTCCTGGGACGCCAGTGGACTGGTGGCGGGACGACCCGATCAGCCCGTCTCTCGGATCCACTGGGCCGTCGATCCGGTGTCCGCGGTCGTGGCCGAGGCGGTCGACCAGGGCGCGGACCTGCTCATCACCCACCACCCTTTGCTGCTGCGCGCCGTGCACTCCGTGGCGGGCACGCACGCCAAGGGAGAGGTCGTGCACACCCTGATCGAGCACGGGTGCGCGCTCGTGACCGCACACACCAACGCGGACTCGGCCGTCGGCGGGGTCTCGGACGTCATCGCGGAGATTCTGGGGCTGCAGGGGCTGCGGCCTCTCTCCCCGTCCCGATCCTCGACGGACGCCACCCACGAGGAGGGAATCGGACGGGTCGGGGAGTTGGAAACGCCCCTACGCCTGGCGGAGTTCGCCGAACGCGTGCATGTGAACCTGCCGGCGGTGGCCTCCGGAGTGCGCGTGGCCGGCGACCCGGACGCGCTGGTGCGCACCGTGGCCGTCTGCGGCGGTGCCGGCGACAGCCTGTTCGACCAGGTCCGGGCGGCCGATGCCGACGTGTACGTCACGGCGGACCTGCGCCACCATCCGGCCTCCGAGGCACGCGAAACCGCGCTGCACGCAGACGGGCGGCCGTACCTTGTGGACGTCTCGCACTTCGCCAGCGAGTGGCTGTGGCTGCCCGCGGGAGCGCACGCCCTGGAACGACTGCTCGAAGACAACGGATTCAGCGTCGAGATGGCCGTCTCCGGGGTCGTGACCGATCCGTGGGACTTCATCCTCGTGGGAAGGAATGACGGATGAGCACCCTGATCGCCACGCCCCAGGAACAGAGAGCACTGCTCGAGGTGCAGGAGCTCGACGCGCAGATCGCGCGCGCGAAGACTCGCCTGGCGTCGCTGCGCGCCGACGAGGAGTACGCCGCGGCTCGGGCCGAGGCCAAGCACCTCGCGGCCCAGCTGGCCGAGGCGGAACAGGCCCGCGAGGACGCAGACCGCGACGCGCTGGCCGCAGCGGACACCGCCTCGGCCACACGCGCGCGCCGGGACCGGACCCGGTCCCGGCTGCAGGAGGGGCAGGTCTCGCCCAAGGACCTCGAAGGGCTCGTGCACGAGGAAGCGACGCTCGAGGCGCTGCTCGAGCAGCACGATGCGGCCGCGCTCGCCGCCATGCAGGAGGCCGACGCCGCGACCGCCGCCGTCGCCGAGACGACCCAGCGGCTCGAGACCGCGCGCCGCACCGTCTCCGACCGGGCCGAGCACCTGCGCGCCGAGGGCGCAGAGGTCACGAAGGTGGGGCGTCGCCTGGCCGCTGAGCGTGCGCAGACCGCCACCGGCGTGCCGCAGCCCGTCCTTGCCCGCTATGAGAAGATCCGTGACCGCAACGCCGGCCTGGGTGTGGGCACCCTGATGGGGAGCCACTCGGGGCCGGCCGGAACCGACCTGAGCCCCGTCGAGCTCGAACGCCTGCGGGCCTTGCCCGAGAATGTGCTGGCGGAGTGCCCCGTCACAGGCGTTCTGCTCGTCCGGCTGTGAAGGAGGAGGACCTGTCCGTGACTGACCGTGTGCTGCAGGTGGAGGCCGACGGGGGCTCCCGGGGGAACCCGGGCGTCGCCGGTTACGGGGCGCTCGTGCGTGACCCGGCCACCGGAGACGTGCTGATGACCGACGCCGCCCCGCTGGGCAAGGCGAGTAACAACGTCGCCGAGTACTCCGGCCTGATCGCGGGCCTGCGCCTGGCGCTCACGGTGGATCCCTCGGCCCGCGTGCACGTGAAGATGGATTCCAAGCTCGTCGTCGAGCAGATGTCCGGGCGCTGGAAAATCAAGCACGAGGACATGCGCCGCCTGGCCCACGAGGCACGCGGCCTCTACCCGGCCGGGCGCGTCACCTACGAGTGGATTCCCCGCGCCCAGAACACGGACGCCGATCAGCTCTCGAATGAGGCGATGGATGCCGGGGCCGCAGGCCGCGCCTGGGATGCCGGGGCCTCGAGCATCGCGGTGACAGCACCTGCCGAACACACCGGTGAGGACGCCGACGGCGCCGAACGCGACGCACGTGCCGATCCGGTGGCCGCGACGCCGGGAGCCGACGACGTCGAGGGCGGTCGCGGCCTTCCCGGACGGCTCCACCACGTCGAGATCTGGGTGGCCGACCTCGTCCGCGCCGAGCAGAGCCTGGGCTGGCTTCTCGAGCAGGTCGGCTACGAGATGAACGGCCGCTGGGAGCACGGCCGCTCATACCAGGGCGCCGGTGACTACATCGTGCTCGAGTCCGGTGCCGACGTTACCGAGTGTGCACACGAGCGCCGACGGCCCGGCCTCAACCACCTGGCCTTCGCGGCCGGACGACGCGCCCAGGTGGACGAGCTCGTCGAGCTGGCACAGGAGCATGGGTTCACGCTCATGTTCGACGACATGCACCCCTTCGCCGGGGGGCGGAACCACTATGCCGCCTACCTCGAGAACGAGGACGGGTTCGAGGTGGAGCTCGTCGCGACAGAGGACTGAGCCGCAGCTCACGTCTCGGGCAGCGTGATCCGCAGCGATCCGGGCTTCGCTCCGGTCGGCTCGACCAGCTCGACGTGCCAGCGCGCCGCCCCGTCAGCCGGAGCGGTGCCGTCCTCGGCGACGGGCGCGGCCGGGTGCGCCCGTACCACCTCCGCCACCGCCTCCAGCGATCGTGTCGACCGGGCCGGCGCCTGCAGCAGGGCACGTGCGACGAGGCCGCGGGTGTGTTTGGCGAAGTGCGAGACGACCTTTGGGGTTCCGTTGCGCAGCTGGAAGACGTCCACCGTGACGGTCCGATGCGCCGGGGCCTTCCACTGCGCCGCGTATCCGCCGGAGCGGCAGTCCACGACGGGGCCGCCGTCCTGCTCGGCCGCGGCGTCCAGGGCGGGGGTCAGGCGCGGACGCCACCAGGCGGCCAGGCCGGGTGTCTCGGGCAGCCGGGCACCGATCGGCAGACGGTAGGCGGGGATGCGGTCGCCCAGACCGGTGACCCCGAATAGGGCCGAGAAGACCAGCGTCTGCCGCCGAGCCCGGTGGCGCGCCCGCTCCGGCAGCGACGCGTAGTCGAGCGCGTCGAAGAGCACGCCCGAGTACACGCGGTGCCCCGCTGCAGCGGGGGCGCTGGCTAGGTGCCGGTTTGCGGCCACCTCGTGGGTCAGGGACGCACCCACGCCGAGCAGCTCGAGCGCGTCCTTCCGGGCGGAGACCTCGGCCAGGCGCGCGAGCATCTCGTCGCGTCCGGCCCGCACTGCGGCGTCGTCGGCGAAGCGCAGCGCCGACGGGTCGAAGCCGGAGCCGGAAGCGGGGGAGGTCTTGCCCTCGGAGGGCGGCAGCAGGATCAGCACGCGTGCCAGGGTACCGACCCGCCTGAGGCGTCCTCGTCGCGCGGGTCGGTCCTGGCCAGCGGGACCGACGGCGAACGGGCGCTCGGACGGGGGCTACGGTGGAGTCGACACGCCGCCGTCGGAGAGGAACCGGACCATGGACGCCAAGCAGGTCTTCGGGATCGTGTTCCCGTTCGTGCTGGCCATCATCATCGCCGCGCTCATCGTGGGAGCCCGTTCTTCGGGGCGGGAGCGCACCCGGGCCTCGGTGTTCGAGCTGCGGCTGCGCGAGACCGTCTTCACGGGGGCCGAGCACACCGAGCTGGTCTGGCCGCGCGAACGCCGTCGCCCGTCGATGGCCTCGGCGCTGCGGATCGGGGACATGTACGGCTACGAGCTGACGGACCGCATTGATCGCGACCACGATGTGCTGCTGCGCTTCACCCGCCGAGATGAGGACTGATCCCGTCCGCCGTCGTCGTCTCGTCGGCGTGCTCGCCTCCGGGGCACTGGTCACCGGGTGCTCGCAGGTGAGTTCGGGCTGAGCCCTAGGACCGGCTGCGCGGCGAGGACGGTCGCTGGGACCGGGAGCTGACCTTCGACGGGCTCCACCCGAACGAGGCGGGAGCGCGCCGTGTAGCCCAGGGGATCGCCGAGGCGGTCCCCACGCTGGACTGATCCGATGGGGCACGGCCACGAGGCATGTCGTCCGCGGACGGCGGCGCCCCGCCGCGGGAGAGCGAGGGGACGGACCGGCTGTGAGCCGGGTTCTGTTCTCCGACGCCGTCGCCGGCCTCGGAGTGACGACCATCTATCTAGGCCCGTCGTTGCCGACGGGCTCGAGCGGCCAACCCGGATGCTCAGGCGAGCAGCCCTCGAGCACATCCTGTTCGGCCTTGCACCGGATGGGGTTTACCGAGCCGGCCCCGTCACCGGGGCCGCTGGTGGTCTCTTACTCCACCGTTTCACCCTTACCGCCCGCGTCGCGCGGGAGGCGGTCTGTTTTCTGTGGCACTGGCCTGCGGGTCTCCCCGAGTGGGCGTTACCCACCATCTCGCTCTGCGGTGCCCGGACTTTCCTCGTCCCCGGCCTGCGCCGGGGCCGCGGCCGTCCGCCGATCCGTCCCGATCGTCCAGTCTACGCGCGCCGGCGTCGAGGCGGCGCCGTGAGGACTGTCCTGCGTAGAATGGTCGCCGTCCGCCGTCAGCGTCGACGCGGCCGGGTCATCGCGCGCCGATGCGCCCGCAGTGGAATCAAGGAAGGACTCCCGTGGCAGACAACGCCCCGATCCAGACCCCCGAATGGACCGCTCAGGAGCAGCTGGCCGAGAAGATGGTGCCCCTGCTGGGCACGCTGTACCGCGAGAACAACGTGGTGACCAGCATCTACGGCCGTTCGCTCGTCCACCAGGGCGTCATCGACATCATCAAGGCCCACCGCTATGCCCGCCGCGTCGAGAACCAGCCGCTGTCGGTCGAGACGACCTACCCGCTGGTCGAGGCCATGGTCGGCATGGACCTCGGCGCGGCCACCGTCGACCTGGCCAAGCTGGCCCGCAAGCACAAGGACTCGGGCCAGGACGTCCAGGCGTTCCTCGACGCCGAGTTCGCCGATGTGAAGGGCAAGTCCGGCGAGGGCCTGGGCGAGACCCAGGACGTCGTGCTCTACGGCTTCGGCCGCATCGGCCGCCTGCTGGCCCGCATTCTGCTCTCCCACGCCGGCGGCGGCTCGAAGCTGCGTCTGCGTGCCGTCGTCGTGCGCAAGAACACCGAGGACGACCTGATCAAGCGCGCCTCGCTGCTGCGCCGCGACTCGATCCACGGGCCGTTCGACGGCACGATCGTGGTCGACGAGGAGCGCAACGTCATCACCGCCAACGGCACCGAGATCCAGGTGATCTACTCCTCGGACCCGACGACCGTCGACTACACCCGGTACGGCATCCAGGACGCGCTGGTGATCGACAACACTGGTCGCTGGCGCGACGTGGAGGGCCTGAACCAGCATCTGCAGGCCACGGGCACCAAGAAGGTCCTGCTCACCGCCCCGGGCAAGGGCGAGATGAAGAACATCGTGTTCGGCGTGAACTCGGACGAGATCACCGACCAGGACACCATCGTCTCCGCCGCCTCCTGCACCACCAACGGCATCACCCCGGTGCTGAAGGTCGTCAACGACGAGTACGGCGTGCAGTACGGCCACGTGGAGACCGTGCACGCCTTCACCAACGACCAGAACCTCACGGACAACTTCCACAAGGGTGCCCGCCGAGGCCGTGCCGCCGGCCTGAACATGGTGCTCACCGAGACCGGTGCGGCGAAGGCCGTGGCCAAGGCCCTGCCGGAGCTCAAGGGCAAGCTCTCGGGCAACGCCATCCGCGTCCCCACCCCGGACGTGTCCATGGCCATCATCAACCTGTCCCTGGAGAAGGCCACCTCGGTCGAGGAGCTCAACGCCCGTCTGCAGCGTGAGTCCCTCACCGGCGAGCTGCGCGGCCAGATCGGATACGTGGATTCCCCGGAGGTCGTCTCGACCGACTTCGTCGGCTCGGACCGCGCCGGCGTCGTCGACGGTCTGGCCACCCTCGTGAACAACGAGGGCAAGAACGCCATCCTCTATGTCTGGTACGACAACGAGTACGGCTACTCACACCAGGTCGTCCGCGTCGTCGAGAAGATGGCCGGCCAGGACGTCCCGGCCTTCCCGACGGCCTGACGCCTGCGGGTTGCATGACGACGGCCCCGCTCCTGCTCGGCAGGAGCGGGGCCGTCGTGCGTCGAGAGCTCAGGCGTCGGCGCCGTGCTCGTGGTCCTCGTCGTGGCCGAACGGGTCGACGTCCTCCCCGGGCATCCAGGTGACGCCGGGGACGTTCAGCTTCTCGGCCCGCTGCGCCCGCTTCCACTTGCGCTGCCATTTGCCCTCGAGGCGGTTCACGTAGAGCGTGCCGTTGAGGTGGTCGTACTCGTGCTGCAGGATCCGAGCGAACCAGCTGCGCGCCTCGACGTCGATCCGCTCGCCGGTGACGTCCTGTCCGGTCAGTCGGACGTGGCTGGAGCGCACCAGGGGAAAGCCCAGGCCCGGCACCGAGAGGCAGCCCTCGACGTCGTCGTCCTTGTGCGGGTCGGTCTGCGGGGCCTTGTCCAGGTAGGTGAGCACCGGATTGATCACGTGCCCGATGTTCGGTGCCGCACCGGTGTCCGGGAAGGTCCACGTGAACACGCGCAGCCCGACGCCGACCTGTGGCGCGGCCAGCCCGACGCCGTGCGCGGCCTCCTGCGTCTCGTACATGTCCTCGACCAGGGTGCGGATCGAGTCGTCGATCACCTCCACCTCCGCGGCGCGGGTGTGCAGCACGGGCTCGCCGTACACGGTGATGGGGCGGATCGACATGGGGCTTTCCTCCTGAGAGCCCGACGGGCGGGCGGGACATGGGTGTCAACGGTCGGCGCCCAAGCCTACCGCCGGGTCTGGAGCGCAGACCTCGCGGCCGGGCCGCGGGCGGGCGGTGCGTCAGTCGAGCTCGACGACCTCGAACTCGAGCAGATCCGCACCGGTGGCCACAGGGGCGGGCCGGCCCTCCTTCTCGGCGGCGTGGGCCGCGGGCATGCGCTTCGACTTCCAGTTCTGGAAGTCCTTTTCGGTGGCCCACGTCGTCACGACGAAGTAGCGGGACTCGCCGGCCGTCGGGCGCAGCAGCTGGAAACCCTCGAACCCCGGCTCGGAGTCCACGGCGTGCTTGCGTGCCGCGAAGCGCTTCTCGAGCTCCTCGCCGGCGCCGTCGGGGACGGTGATGGCGTTGATCTTCACGACGGACATGGCGGTCTCCTTCGACGGGGGCGGATTCGCTGCCGGCTCGTCGTGCACGCGGGCCGACAAGGCCACGCTACTCCTGCCGGTCGTGGGGTGCCGGTCAGGGAGGGACGGCGGTTCGCGGTGGCGGCCGGGGGACCGCGCGCCGAGGCCGTTCGACGCGACGAGGCCCGGAACCACTCGCGTGATTCCGGGCCTCTTCGTGGGGTGAATGACGGGGATTGAACCCGCGACCTTCTGGACCACAACCAGACGCTCTGCCGACTGAGCTACATCCACCATGTGCGTCGCCGGTCGTGCCGACGGGCAACAGAGAACACCATACACGACCCGGCCCGTCGAACGCACATCAGCCGGAGGATTCGGGTTCTCATGGTCGGCCTCAGGCGTCGGGGGAGGTGACCTCCCGGGCGATCTGACGTGCCTGCTCCGTCGTGGGTCCCTCGGCGGACATCACGGCGCGCCGGTAGTAGCGCAGCTCGGTGATCGAGTCGCGGATGTCCCCCAGGGCGCGATGCCCGCCGGTCTTCGCCGGGGCCTGGAAGTACGCGCGCGGGTACCAGCGCCGGGAGAGCTCCTTGACGGTGGAGACGTCGACGATGCGGTAGTGCAGATGGTCGATCACCTCGGGCATGTACCGGCTGAGGAACGCCTTGTCCTGGCCGACCGAGTTGCCGGCCAGCAGCGCCTTGCCGGGCTCAGGCACGCGCGAACGCAGGTACTCCATGACGCGACGCTGGGCCTGCTCGAGTTCGAGGCCGTCATCGAGTTCGTCAAGCAGGCCGGAGGTGGTGTGCATGGTCCGGACGACGTCGTCCATCTGCGCGAGGGCTTCGCGGGAGGGGCGGATCACCAGGTCGATGCCCTCGTCCAGGATGGTCAGATCGGAGTCCGTGATGAGAACGGCGACCTCCACGAGGTCGTCCGCGACGGAGTCGAGCCCCGTCATCTCGCAGTCGATCCACACCAGGGGCGCGTGGTCGTCCGCCGTGGTCTTGTCGGTGTTCGTCGTCTCACTCACGCCGCTCAGCCTACCGGCGTCCTCCGGTCGCTCGGACCTGCCCGATGGTAGATTCAGCGCTCAGTGCGACGCCGCGCGCCAGGCCGCCGCGTCTCGACATCCGCCGTGGAACCGGCGTCCGGCCGACGCCCACAGCCGTTCTGAGAGGGGAGAGCCCTGTGACCGCAGCTGAGAGCTCCGGCACCCGCGTGCCCCCCGAATACGTCGGCGTGGGCGGTCTGCGGGTCGACCCCAAAGTCGCCGGGTCGGTCCTCTGGCCGCTGGTCGTCGGCGCCCTCGGATCCGTGCTGCTGGTCATGGGCTCGCTCTCGGTCGGATGGCTCGCCTCGGCCTCACCGGTGAACCGCTGGCAATGGCTGATCCCGTTCCGCACCCAGGAGTGGGGCGTGATCCTCGGGACCGTGCTGCTCACCGCCGGGTGCTGGGTGATGTTCTGGGCATGGTTGCGACTGGGGCAGGTGATTCGCCCGTTCGGCGCCGGGGCCCTGCGCACCGTCAACCTGGCCACCGTCCTGTGGTGTGTGCCGCAGCTGTTCGCCCTGCCCATCTTCAGCCGCGACATCTTCGCTTACGTGGGTCAGGGGCGTCTGATGCTCGCCGGACGGGACCCCTACGAGGACGGCATCTCGACGCTGTCCAACTGGTTCCAGCTTGGCACGGACGCGACGTGGGCCGAGTCCGAGACCCCCTACGGGCCCATTTTCCTGTGGATCGAGCAGGCCGTCGTCGCCTTCTCCGGCGCGGACAATCCAGACCTGGCGATCCTGCTGTTCCGTCTCGTGGCGGTGCTCGGCGTCGTGCTCATCATGTGGTTCGTGCCGCTGATGGCACGAGAGCTGGGAGTGAACCCCGCCTGGGCGCAGTGGATCACCGCCGCGAACCCGTTGTTCACGATCAGCTTCGTCGCCTCCGGGCACAACGATGCGCTCATGACCGGGCTTGCGCTGGCCGGCGCCTACTGTGCCTGGCGCGCGGGTCGACCCCGTCCCGGCGAGAACCCGGCGGCCTCGACGCGGTGGGGTCTGGCCGGCGTCCTGCTCGTGACACTGTCGCTGGGAATCAAGCCGATCACTCTCGTGCTGCTGCCGTTCATTGGACTGCTGTGGGCCGGCCCGCGAGCGCGCTGGCCCCGGCGTTTCCTGATATGGGCCGTCACCGCAACGATGTCCTTCGCGATCATGGTGCTCGTCGGCTGGCTCAACGGGTTCTGGTTCGGCTGGCTCGAAGTCATGCTCGGCACCGGCACCGGCAGCGTGAAGTGGTCGCCCGTGGGGATCCTGACGAACATCACGCAGGATGTGCTCGAGCTGCGTGGGGAATCCACCGATCATGTCGAGGACATGTACAAGCGCATCGGACGCCTGATCTCCGTCATCGTGGTGCTCATACTGATGTTCGTTGGTCGTCAGGACCGGGTGATGCGGCGGATGACGTGGGCTTTCACGGCGCTCGTGGTGCTCTCGCCGATCATTCAGCCCTGGTACCTGCTGTGGCTGCTGCCGTTCTTCGCCGTCATCGGGCTGCGGGACAACTGGCAGATCAAATGGGTCGTGTTTACCGTCGCCTACTTCCTCGTGTTCGGGGCTTCCGACCAGATCTTCACCTGGCAGTACCTGGACCTGGCCGATGACGTCGTGCAGCTCTCGGTCCTGGTTTCGATGATCTGCCTGGTGTGGATTTTGGTGATCGACCGCAAGACCTCACGCTTCGTGAAGGATGACTGGCATGTGCGCCCGGCCCTGATGGAGCTGTTCACACGGGGCAGGCGTGTGACCCGGCGGATCCAGGCGGTCCCCGGTCGCTCTCGTCGCGTCGAGCGGCGGTGACCATGGGCCTTGCCGCGCCCCGCCGCCTCGCCGCACGTTTGTTTCCGAACGATCCAGGCCCGTACGACACCGTTCGGCAGGGCACGCTGGGGTCGGTGCTCATCATGGTCGGCTCCTGGGGGGTCGGCTGGTTGCCGCACGTTCCCGAATCCGTGCTCGCGCGCAGCCGTCTCCTGCTGGCCGTGCGCGTGGACCTGGTCGGTGTGGTGGTCTGCACCGTGTTCCTGGCCCTCGGCTCGATGCTGCTGGTCCGCTCGTGGTTGCGGCTGGGCCAGCAGCTCGACGGCCGGTGGACCACCCACGGCGTCGCCGCTCGACGCGCCGCGCTGCGCTGGGCCGTGCCACTGCTGGCCGCCTTGCCGATCTTTTCGCGTGACGTCTTCTCTTATGTGCAGCAGGGCAGGATGGTCGCCGTCGGCCTGGATCCGTACACGACCGGCGTCTCGGCCGTGCCGGGTTGGTTCATGCACGGGGCGGACTCCCTGTGGGCGGAGTCGCCGAGCCCCTACGGGCCGCTGTTCCTCTGGGCGGCAGAAGGTATCTGGCTGGTCAGTGACGGACGCCCGGAGGTGTCGACCCTGCTGTTCCGAGGCATCGCGGTCGTGGGCATGGCCCTGTGCCTGTGGGCGGTGCCGCGCCTGGCGCGCGCAGCGGGACGAGACCCCGACCGCGCGGTGTGGCTGAGCATCACCAATCCGCTGTTCCTGCTCTACATGATCGGCGCGGCCCACAACGACGCGCTCATGATGGGCCTGATGCTCGCCGGCTTCGTGCTGCTCGTGCGCCCCGGACGCCGCCGACCTCAGGCACTGGCCGGGCTCGTCCTCATCTGCCTGTCCGTGGCTATCAAACCGCTGACCATCCTGATGCTGCCGTTCGCGGCCCTGCTGCTGCCGGCAGGCTGGGCCCCGTGGACGACTGGCCGCGGCATGCCCGTGCGCGCGCGGTTCGGCCCGTGGATCACCACGGCCGTGCTCGCGGTGGCCGTGCTGGCCGTCCTCGGTCAGTTGTCTGGGCTCGGATTCGGCTGGATCGCCGCGATGCTGACCAGTGGCGACGCAGCCTTCCCCTATGCGCCCTTCGGCCTGATCGGTCTGGGTGTGGGCGCGCTGGTCGACCTCGCGACTGCCCTGGACGCTCGGACGGTGGCGGGCTGGTGCTACACCGCCGGCACCGTCTGCGCGCTGGCCTACACGGCCTACAGCGGTCTGCGTCGTCACGTATCGGACCCGGTCTGGACGAGCGCGGCGGTGCTGTTCGTCGCCGTCGTCGTCGCCCCGATCATCCAGCCCTGGTACTTGGTGTGGCTGCTGCCGCTGGTCGCGGCCTGCCTGCCCGGCCGGCTCGAGCATCCACGGTGGTTCGGGCCCGTGCTCGCCGGCTCCGTCCTGCTGCTGACGGGCGTGGGCGTCGTCGACCAGATCGCCGTGTTCCAGTGGATCCCGCACGTGCCGGTGCGCCTGCTCGCGGCCGCGATCGTCCTGGCCTGTCTGGCCTATATCGTCTGGTGGGACCCGCACACCTCGCGCGTGTTCCGTTCATCCGCCCGTCCCGCCCCACAGGAGGTTCTGTGACCCCGACCCGCTCCCGTCCCGCCGGCGCCGGACCGACGCCGAAGTGGATCGGCCTGCTGCTGGGCCTGACCGTGCTCGCGGCCGTCGTGGCCTTCCTGACCAAGCAGTGGTGCCGCGTGCACGGCTGGGCCGCCCCGGACGTGCACGTGCACATGTGCTACTCGGATTTCGGGCAGCTGTTCGGCACGCGTGGACTCGCGGAGGGGTACTTCCCCTTCTACACCCCGCTGCCCGAGGAACAGTGGATGGAGTATCCCGCTCTCTTGGCGGTGGTCGCGGGCGTGACGGCGTGGCTCGTGCCCGAGAGCGGCACCCTGCACGAGCGCACCGTCGCCTACTTCGACGTGAACGCGCTGGGCGTGGTGCTGTGCTGGCTCGTGGTCGTCGTGGCGACCGCCTACACGGCCCGCGGACGCAGCCGCGACGCCCTCATGGTGGCCGTGGCGCCGGGCATCATCCTGACCTCGATGCTCAACTGGGACCTGTGGGCCGTCATGCTCGCCGCGCTCGCCCTCTGGGCCTGGTCCGGGGGGCGTAGCGGACTGGCCGGGGTGCTCATCGGTCTGGGTGCGGCCATGAAGCTCTACCCGCTGTTCTTCCTCGGGGCGATTCTCGTGCTCGCGCTGCGCACCGGCCGGCTGGCCGTGTTCCTGAAGACCCTCGTCGCCGCCGTGCTGACCTGGCTGGCCGTGAACGTCCCGTTCATGCTGACGGCTTTCGACCAGTGGTCACGGTTCTACGCGTTCTCGGGGGATCGGCCCGTCTCCTTCTCCTCGACGTGGCTCGCCCTGTCCTGGACCGGCTGGTCCGGGGAGACGTTCTCGACGCTGCAGAACGGGGTGTTCGCCCTGTGCTGCGCCGGGGTCGCGTATCTGGGCCTGGCCGCGCGCCACCGGCCGCGGATCGCGCAGCTGTGCCTGCTGATCGTCGCCTCGTTCATCCTCGTCGGGAAGGTGTACTCGCCGCAGTTCGTGATGTGGCTGATCCCGCTGGTGGTCTTGGCCCGGCCCGCTGCCCCGCAGTTCTGGATCTGGCAGGCGATCGAGGTCTACCACTGGGCCGGTGTGTGGATGGAGTCGGCGCGGATCACCTCGGGCGATGAGTTCGCCGGGGGCGCGTGGTGGATCACTGCGTGGTACGTCTCGGGCATCGTCCTGCACGTGCTCGCTCTGCTGTGGATCATGGTCTGCGTGGTGCGCGATGTGCTGGACCCGAGTCGGGACCCCGTCCGTCGCGGCGGCAGCGACGACCCCGGTGACGGCGTGTTCGCCTCCTCACCGGATCGTTTCCTGCTGCCGCCAGCAGGGCATGGCCCGGTGCGTGCCGATGCGACGGCGGTGCGGTCCTCGTCCCGGGTCAGCGGCTGAGATAGTCGCCGCAGCGGGGGGCGACCGGCCGGTCCGGGTGGTGCAGCACGACCACGTCCCGCGCTCGCCATACGGTCTCGAACCCGAGCCGGTCGGCCCGGCGCAGGGCCTGCTCAGGGGTGAGCGGATCCCAGCCGCCCAGCTCCGAGACCTTCGTGTCGATGATCATCCACGTGGACAGCTCGTCGCCGATGTCCCCGTGCAGCCCGACGTAGGTGCGCTCGGTCAGGTGCGGCACCGCGTTGTCGGCGGCCTCGACGCACACGCCGTCGGGGATGAGCGACACCGCGTGGTTCAGATCGTCGCCGTGCTGCGTGCGAACCAGGTCGCCGGTCGCGCTGCGATGGAACGGGAACACCTGCGGGAACAGGGCCGTGCCGATCAGCCCGGTCGCCAGCAAGGCTCCGCTGACCGCGGTGAGGAGTGCGGGGCGGTGGCGTGTCCCGAGCCAGCCGCCGAGCCTGACGGCGCCCTCGAGGGCAGCCATTAGCAGGATCGGCGCGAGGATCGCGTCGTACTGGTAGACCGGAGCCCAAACGTTCAGTCGGTCGTTGAACAGGCGGGAGACCAGGATCGGCATCGCCATCAGCGTCAGGGGGCTCAACAGCGGCAGCAGCAGCAGCGGCACGAAGTGCAGCAGCCACAGCCCGATCTTGAGCGGGTGGTCGACGAGCACCGCCACGGCGGCCCAGGGCTGCGTCAGGATGAACACCAGCGAGCTGGGCAGATCAGGGCCCAGCGCGGTGAACTGCCAGTAGCCGAAGTCGCCCGTGGGTGAGAAGTGAGGGATCGCGACGGAGGTGGCGAACCAGTAGCCGAGCAGGCCCGCGGCGAACGTCACGAGGGCCGGCCACAGGTGCCGACGGATCGCCAGGACGAGGGCGACGGCCACGAGCGTGACGCCCATGTCCTCGCGCACGGACAGCAGGCTGACGGCCAGTGCCGTCGCGGTCCAGGGACGGCAGCCGTCGATCGCCCACACCAGCCATGCCATGATCGGCACGCCCAGGGTGATCTCATGGAAGTCCCAGTTGACCATGGCCTGATATGGCCAGGACAGCAGCAGTCCCGCCACCGCGAGCAGCGAGACGAGGTGGCCGCAGCGGCGTCGGGCGAAGAGGTAGACGGGCACGGCGGAGCAGCCGAGGGCGAGGGCCATGATGATCCCGAGCATGCGCGGGTCGTCCCAGAGCCAATAGAACGGGGCCAACAGCGCCAGGATCGGATGGAAGTGGTCGCCCAGCAGATGGAAGTCGACGCCCTTGACCGGGACCATCGGCGGCTTGAGCATCGCGTACTGACGCACGGCCTGGTCGAAGATGCCCAGGTCGTACCCCTTCGCCTCGTAGGCGTGGAAGCGCAGGAACGAGTGCGTGATGTATGCGGCGACGAACGCACCGATCAGTCCGGCGAGCACGGCCCACTGACCGCGCTCGACGCGCACCGCGGCGGGCGCCGAACGCCGTTCTGGCAGGACGGAGCGAAGACGGGTGAGCATGCTTCTTCCTCCAGCGGTGGGGCTCGGTGTGGCCGTCGTCGTTCCGAGGGCCGGGCCACGGACGCCGCGCCGCCGCCCGGGCCGGGCGGGGATCGGTTGTGCCCCAGGAGGGATTCGAACCCCCGACCGGCGGATTAGAAGGCCGCTGCTCTGTCCAGCTGAGCTACTGGGGCTGGGCGCCGGTCAGTCTATCGTCCGCGCGCGGCCGCGCCGCACGGCTCCCCGGCCGCGCGTCGGGGGTGGCAGCCGCGCCGTGACCCCAGTCGGAGGCGGTGTCCGCGGTGCTCCTGCACAGGGGACCGGCTGCCGGTGGGAGTCCACTGCGCTCATGTGCGCGCGGTAGGACGTCAGGTGAAAGCGATGCACTGGTCTCGGTGGCCGCGTCCGAGGCCTCGGCGTCGGGCGTGGCGGCCGCGACAGACACAGCGACCCGCGGGGCGCGACCCGCGGCGAACCGGAAGGACGAGGAGCAACCATGCAGGACACGATCACGCTGCGGGGCCGCGTGGCCACCGATCTGAGCAGCCGCAAGACGGCCAACGGCACCACGGTGGTGGGCTTTCGCCTGGCCTGCACCGAGCGGCGCTATGACAGGGCGACGGGCCAGTGGTCTGACGCGCACACCAACTGGTACTCGGTGTCGGCGTTCGGTCGGCTGGGTTCGCATGCGTCGCAGTCGTTGGCGAAGGGCAACCCGGTGCTGGTGACCGGTCGCCTGCGGATTCGGGACTGGGCGACCGACGAACGTTCCGGCACGAGCGTCGACGTCGTGGCGGACTCCCTGGGCCACGACCTGAACCACGGCGTCGCCTCGTACATCAAGGCCCCGCGCGGCGGGCATCAGGAGTGGGGTGAGCGTGTGGAGACGGGGCAGCTGCGGCGCCTGGTGGACGGTGAGGAACCGTGCTCCGAGGCTGAGGCTGAGGCTGAGGCCGAGGCCGGGGCGGACGCCGACGTGCACCACGAGGTGACGGAGACGGCGGAGGCGGACGCCGAATCCGAGGTCCGCGTCGAGGACCGGGAGGCCGAGCCGGTGCCCGCGTGAGCGTGTGAGAAGCCGGACACGTCCACCGTGGCCGTCGGAGGCATCGAATCCGGCGGCCACGGGTTAGCCTGGCTCACATGGCGGAATTCATCTACACGATGGTCAAGGCCCGCAAGAAGGTGGGCGACAAACTGATCCTGGACGATGTCACGATGTCGTTCTTCCCCGGGGCCAAGATCGGCATGGTCGGCCCCAACGGCGCGGGAAAGTCCACGATCCTCAAGATCATGGCCGGTCTGGACGAGCCCTCCAACGGTGACGCGCGGCTCTCGCCGGGCTATTCGGTGGGCATCCTGATGCAGGAACCCAAGCTGGACGAGGACAAGACCGTGCTCGAGAACGTCCAGGAGGGAGTCGGCGAGATCTACGGCAAGATCCAGCGTTATAACCAGATCTCGGAGGAGATGGCCAGTCCCGACGCGGACTTCGACTCCCTGATGGAGGAGATGGGATCGCTTCAGACGGACATCGACGCCGCCGACGCATGGGACTTGGACTCCCAGCTCGAGCAGGCGATGGACGCGCTGCGCTGCCCGCCGGCCGACTCGCCGGTCGTGAACCTCTCCGGCGGTGAGAAGCGTCGTGTCGCGCTGTGCAAACTGCTGTTGGAGAAGCCCGACCTGCTGCTGCTCGACGAGCCCACCAACCACCTGGACGCCGAATCGGTGCTGTGGCTCGAGCAGCACCTGGCTTCCTACCCGGGCGCAGTTGTGGCGGTGACTCACGATCGTTACTTCCTCGACCACGTCGCCGGCTGGATCTGCGAGGTCGACCGTGGCCGCCTGTACCCCTACGAGGGCAACTACTCCACGTACTTGGAGACCAAGAAGGCCCGTATGGAGATCCAGGGCAAGAAGGACGCCAAGCTGGCCAAGCGCCTGGCCGAGGAGCTTGAGTGGGTGCGTTCGAACGCGAAGGGCCGTCAGGCCAAGTCGAAGTCGCGTCTGGCCCGCTACGAGGAGATGGCCGCCGAGGCGGAGAAGACCCGGAAGCTGGATTTCGAGGAGATCCAGATCCCGCCGGGTCCGCGCCTGGGCAACATCGTCCTGGAGGCCACGGATCTGAAGAAGGGCTTCGGGGACCGCACGCTCATCGACGGGCTGAGCTTCTCGCTGCCCCGCAACGGCATCGTCGGCGTCATCGGCCCGAACGGCGTCGGAAAGACCACCCTGTTCAAGACGATGGTCGGTCTCGAGCCTCTGGACGGTGGAGACCTGAAGATCGGCGAGTCGGTGAAGATCTCCTATGTGGACCAGTCCCGCTCGAATATCGACCCGGAGAAGTCCCTGTGGGAGGTCGTCTCCGACGGGCTCGACTACATCAAGGTCGGCAACGTTGAGATGCCCTCGCGGGCGTACGTTTCCGCGTTCGGATTCAAGGGCCCGGACCAGCAGAAGAAGGCCGGCGTGCTCTCCGGCGGTGAGCGCAACCGTCTGAACCTGGCCTTGACGCTCAAGGAGGGCGGCAACCTACTGCTGCTTGACGAGCCCACCAACGACCTCGACGTGGAGACCCTCACCTCGCTCGAGAACGCACTGCTCGAGTTCCCGGGCTGTGCCGTGGTCGTCTCCCACGACCGCTGGTTCCTCGACCGCGTGGCCACGCACATGCTGGCCTACGAGGGCACCGAGGAGAACCCGGCCAACTGGTACTGGTTCGAGGGCAACTTCGAGTCCTATGAGGCCAACAAGGTCGAGCGGCTCGGCCCTGAGGCCGCTCGACCGCACCGCGTGACGCACCGCAAGCTCACGCGCGACTGAGTCGGCTCCGTCTCAGGGATCCCGCGGCGCAGCGGCGTCGCGGGATCCCAGCCAGGCCCGGCCTCTGACCGGGGGCCGAGTCATCGCCGACGCGACCGCCGCCACGTGCGGCGCCGCATGATCTTCAGAGCCGTGTTGAGCGCGGCTCCCTGCACGCGAGAGGTGGCCCCCTGCATGCCGGTGGGCAGGCGCAGCATGCCCTCCTGGGCGACGGTCGCCACGAGGCGGCCATCGCGTGTGAACACGTGTCCCTGGCCCAGCCCGCGCGCGTTCTGGGCCGACGGTGAGGTCTGCATGTACAGCAGCCAGTCGTCGACGCGGGTGTCCCGGTGGAACCACATGGCGTGGTCGAGCGAGGCCACGGACATGCCCGGCTGCGACCACGCGACGCCGTGCTGGCGCAGCACTGGCTCAAGCAGCGTGTAGTCGGACGCATAGGTCAAGGCCGCTCGGTGCATGTGCACGTCGTCGCTCAACCGGGAGAAGGTCTTCATCCACACCATGTTCGTCGGCCGCTGGTCGGCGGCGGCGTCGACGTAGAGGGCCGGGTCCACGTGCCGCACGTCGAAGGGACGCGACCACGCCACTTCCTGGAGGACCGGATGCCGGTATCCGCCGACGAGGTCCGCCGTCGTGGGGAGGGACTCGGGGTCCGGCAGGCCCTCGGGCATCGTGATCTGGTGGTCCAGGCCCTCCGCGGGCTGCTGGAATGAGCAGGTCAACGCCATGATGGCCTTCTCGTTCTGCGAGGCCAGCACGCGCCGTGCTGAGAACGAGCGGCCGTCGCGCAGTGTCTCCACGGTGAACGTGATCGGCACCAGGGCGTCGCCTGGCCGAATGAAGTATCCGTGCAACGAGTGGACGGGGCGACCCTCGGGGGTGGTGCGTCCGGCGGCCGCAAGGCACTGGGCGAGCACCTGTCCGCCGAACACGCGGCCCCCGGTCTGCGGGGGCGTCGTGCCCACGAATCGCGGTTCGCCGGTCTGCGGATGTGGGGCGTCGGCCTCAAGGGAGAGGATTCCGCGCAGCAGGTCCGTCGGGTCCTCGGGCGCTGAGGCAGGACGCCCGCCGGTCGCTGCGGGGGAGTGACGTTCGATCAGGGGGTCCTCGCTGGAGCCGACGGGATCGATGCGAGAAGAGGGGGAAGACATGGGACCTCGGGTGTCATCGACGATGGGAGCGGCCGCCGGGCGACGGCCGGCGTGCTGTCGGTCCGGCCCTGCGACAATGGTGTTATGACTACCTTGCCGCACAACGCCACCCGGGACCAGCCTGCCGCGAAGCTGCGGTTGACGACGCCGCAGGCGGTGGGGGACCTGGAGCAGTTCGCGACGCGCGCGCGCCGCGCCAATGACGCGGGCATGCGCCTGCAGGTGACGCCGTCCATGGGCTCGGACCGTTCGCCGGTGCTGGCCCAGTGGGTGTGTGTGCTGCGCCCACGAGGACTGGGTGACGATGTGCCGACGGTGCTGGGACTGCGGACGGTGCCGTTGCGTTCGGCCGACGGTGTGTCCGGTCTCGACGCGGTCGTGCCCCTGGGGTCGGTCCTCGAGCGTACGGCTCGGATGCGGACCATGACGGGAGAGGACGCCCTGGATCTGGCCGTGCCGCCGAGCCGGCTGAACGAGCCGTGGACGGCCCTGACACCGCCGCGTGCGCAGTGGACTCCCGTCGCGGAGGTCTCGCACGAAGAGCTCATCACCGTCGCCAAGGATGGCCTCCAGGCGATGCGCGACACGCTTCCCTCAGACCCCGGTGAAGCGGTCGTGCAGCGCGTCCGTGCCGCGGTGTGGGGTCAGATGCTGGGCGAGCCGGCGGTGCTGCCCGCGGGTGCGGCCTTCGCGGCCTTTGCGCTGGGGTTCCTGCCTCCCTCCGGCCGGGCGCGCGTGCTGCAGAACGGGCCGTGGACGCGCCTGGACACGACCGGCGGGTTCGTCCTGCACCGGCCTGCCGTGAGCCTGTGAACCGTTCCGCTCAGGCGGAGTTCACAAGCGAATGCGCGGCCCGCTCGAGGTAGTCCCAGAGTTCGGCCTCGTGCATCGGGGAGAGTTCCACCGCGTCCAGCGCGGCGCGCATGTGCCGCAGCCAGGCGTCGCGGGCGGCGGCGTCGATCGTGAAGGGCATGTGGCGCATGCGCAGGCGGGGGTGGCCGCGTTCGGCCGAATAGGTTTTCGGCCCACCCCAGTACTGTTCGAGGAACATGCGCAGACGTCGTTCTGCTCCGGCGAAGTCCTCTTGGGGGTACATCGGAGCCAGCAGCGGGTCCTCGCGCACGCCGCGGTAGAACTCATGCACGAGCTTCTCGAACGTCTCCCGGCCTCCGACAGCCTCGTAGAAGCTGCCGGGGACGCCCTCGGTCTGTTCATCAGGCGCTGTCGAGGCGGTGGTCGGCTGGGGGGAGTGCGCCGTGGTGACCGGCTCGACCTCGCTCGGGCGCTCGGTCAGACCTGTCACCTGTGTGGGGCGATTCGCCACGCGTGGCGGCAACAGGGTGAGCGGTGCACCCAGGCGCGATGTGACGGTCGGCGGTGTGGCGGGTGCGGTGGGCTGCGGCTCGATCTCGACGTCGAAGGCGAGCGAGTTCGCGATGAAACAGCGGGAGTGCGCGAGAGCGTGCAGTTCGTCCGCCTCTGCGCGTCGGTCATCGTCGTCGAGGGCGACAGTGGGACGCAGCGTCGCGCCGGTGAGGCGGCCCGCGCCCTCGGCGTCGACGGTGAGGTGTCCCTCGACGCCGCACGTCATGGCGGTGACGATGAGCCCTGCCTGGGTCGCCGCGTGCAGATAGGCCAGGACGTGGCACTGGGCGAGCGAGGCCAGCAGTAGCTGCTCGGGGTTCCACTTGGAGTCGTCGCCGTGGAAGGCACGAGCGGCGGAGCCGCGGAGCTGTCCGGCGTCTTCGCTCTGGACGACCACGTCCCGGGAGTAGTCCCGGTATCCGCTGGTGCCGGAACCGGTGTTGCCGGTCCATTCCGTCTGGAGCGTGAACGTGTGATGCATGGATGTCAGCCTATCGGGGCAGGTCGGTCGTCGGCCCGGAGCATGTCCCAGAAGACGAGCCGAGTCGGCCGGCACCGGCCATGCGATGTGGATGTGCTCCACAAGTGGCACCCATCACGTTTATAGTGGTCGCGGCTCACTCGGGCTGCGGATGACGCGGCGGAGGCGGCATCGGGGTCGCCACGAAACGAGTGCGCCGTACACAACCGTGTCATCAGGCAGATGGAGGAGGGGGCGTGATGCCTCAGTCAGGTGTGCAGGTTCGGATGGTCGCGCGGTGTGACCGCGGTGTCGTTGGCAGAGTGAAGGGCGGTGTCGCCGCCGCCGGACTGCTGGGAATGACAGTCGTGCTCGCCGGATGTGGGGCTGGGGGCGATGAGCAGCCGGCTCGTGCCGACTCGTCGGGGGCGTCGGCGACACAGACTGCCGAGGCGAAGTCAGTCGGGGGCAGCTCGGAAGATGAATCGTCCACGCCGCCCTCGAGCGAGACGTCGAGTGACGATGGCGGCGACTATCAGCCCGCGACGAAGGATGGGCCGGCAAAGAATGTCCCCAAGCCCACGATGCCGGACGAGATGAAGAAGAACACGCCAGAAGGCGCTGAGGCCGCCGTCCAGTATTGGTGGGACACAGTGTATTACCTGGATGAAACGGGAAATTCGGACTTGATGCTAGATGCATCGCACGAAGATTGCTCCTACTGTAATAGATACGCAACGGTGATGGAGGAATGGTACTCCTCCGAAAAAGGGTGGCGAGAAGGATCGCGTGTAACTGTCGGTGATTCGTTTACATCGGAGTTTGAAGGTGGAACTCAGGTGGGTTCGAAGATTTACATTTCGGAAGCAAATGCGTGGGATGCTGAAGGTAAGCCACGTAATGATATGAGTGACGTAGCCTATAGCGATGAAAGCTGGTCATTCGGACTCGTTTTTGACTCCGAGGATCACCACTGGAAGATGTGGGTTGTCAATCGGGAGCAGCCCTGATGGCACGGAGCCGATGGCGGCGCTTCGTCGGTTTTATGGCCCTCGTATCCACATTCGCTTGTGCGTATCCAGTGGGAGCGGCTGCTGTTTCGCGGGCCATGAATGAATGCGTGGATTCTGGTGAGTCTAAAGATAAGGGATTTAAGGTAATTTATGAGTGTGATGATTCTCCAGGCATGATGCCGACGCCACGCGTTCCCGAGGGCGGTGGGCGAGATGAGCGGGAGGCACATCGAGCACCAAGCCCCCTGCCTGATACGGAGACCATACTTGTTCATGCGTGTGACGAGCGTGGACTGAAGGAGGGGGTCACGGTCGCGCAATGCATGGAGCAAGCTGAGGGATTTTGCTCGACAGGTTTGACTTGGATGAAGTACCTGACGATTAACCGGCGGGGGTCGAAGGTTACATATCGATCGTCTATGGCTGAATGCGTTGACGCAGACCGTGAAAGAGTCGGATCTGACGACAGCGACCGCGAGCCGAACGTCACGATCGACGAGATCCGGAGTCTCCTTGTCGATGCGCCGGAGATCAAGCACAACGAGGACGGCCTTAGTCTGCGCAACGCACACATCAATTTCTACACTGACGCTGAGACGGTCACGATCGATCATGAGATCGACGGCGTCGATTTGACCATTCGGGCCGAACCGCAGTCCTACACCTGGGACTACGGTGACGGTTCTGCCCCGCGGACCACGACGATGCCCGGGGAACAGGCCACCGAATTCGACGTCGAGACCGCGACCTCACACGTGTACGAGCAGACCGGCACCTACGACGTTCAGCTGACCACCACGTATGCGGGGTCGTACTCGCTCGACGGCGGACGTACCTGGACATCCGTGCCCGGCGATATCGACCTCGAATCCGACCCGGTCGAGGCCGACATCTGGCGCGTCGAGACTCGTAACGTCTCCGACGACTGCGCGACGAATCCCCGTAGTTGGGGCTGTGGAAGCGTCTACCAGAACGAGGAGAGCGCGTCGGGGCGATGACCGAGGCCCGGCCACGCGCCGACGTCGGCGCCGCCTGGGGCGCTGACACAAGCCGCCGGCATCACCATCGCCCCATGGCGCTGGGACCTCGCGCGTAGCGAGAGCCCCGGCGCCGTGCGGCTCCGTCAGCTCGCCTGCCGTGCGTTCAGCGCCCGCACCATGTCGTCGCGGCACTCGGCCACCGTGCGCGCGAGGCCGGCGTTCGTCTCGCGCACTCGCTCCACCAAAGCTGTCGCCCGGTTCACTGTCTCCTCAGACACCTGCGACGACGGGAAGCCCAGGATCGCGGCCGGCTCCGCCATCTCGTGCGACCGTGAGTTCCAGATCCGCTCGATCCGCGCAAAGTATTCGTCCGCGTACGGGGCGAGCAACGAGGCGTCGTGCGTGCGCTGGAAACCCGTCAGCACCTGGCGCTGCATCGCGTTCGACACAGTGCCGGCCACCGTCTGCTCCCACGCCTGCCGCTTCGCCTCCGCTGTGGGCACCGCCGCGCGCGCCTGCGCGGCCGCCAGGGCACCCGTCGCGGTCGCGTCCTCGGCCTCCGCCTGCGCGATCTCGGCCTCGCCGGCCTTGCCCGCGGCCACCAGCCCGGTCAGCAGCTCCCACCGCAGGTCTGCACTCAGCTCAAGGCCCGGCAGTTCCACCGAGCCGTCCCACAGGCTCTCCAGCACATGCGTCTGCGCATCGGTGCGCGCGTGCACGGCAAGGGCCTTGACGAACTGCAGCTGGCTGTCGAATCCAGCCTCCGCCTCCCGCGCGAGCTCCCACAGTCGGTCAGCGACATCGATGCGCAGCGCATCGCTCTGTGCGTCCGGAAGGTACTGGTTGAGTGCCGTCGAGACCTGCCGCAGCAGCGTCTGCACCACGGTGGAATCCGACTCCTCACCGATGTTCGCCAGCACCAGTCGAACGAACCACTCCGCAGACGCCTCGCCGTCACGCGTCGTGTCCCATGCCGCGTTCCACAGCAGCGTGCGCGGCAGCGACTCCGCGACATCCTTGAGGCGCTCACCGGCCACCGCCCACGACGACTCGTCGAGACGGATCTTCGCGTACGCGAGGTCATCGTCGTTCGGCAGGATCAATGCCGGGCGCGCCGTGCCGGCCGCCTCCGACACCACCGTCGTCTCCCCGTCGACGTCCAGCTCGAACCGCCGCGTGCGCACCAAGGCGCCGGAGGCCGCATCCACGTCGTAGAACCCGACGGCCATCCGATGCGGACGCAGCACCGCTTCGCCGGGACGCGTCGCGGAGCCGTCCGGGTGGGACTGCACCAGGCGTAGCTCACTCACCGTGCCGTCGGAGGCCTCATCCACCTCGACACGCAGTGTGTTCACCCCCGAAGTCTCCAGCCACAGCCGCGTCCACTCAGACAAGTCGCGGCCGGAGGCCTTCTCCAACTCGACCATCAGGTCCGGCAGCTGCGTATTCGTCCACGCATGCTTCGCGATGTACTCCCGCACGCCGGCCATGAAGTTCTCCTGGCCCACCCACGCGACCAGCTGGCGCAGCACCGAGGCGCCCTTGGCATAGGTGATGCCGTCGAAATTCACCAGCACGTCGTCCAGGTCGCGGATCTCTGCCTTGATGGGGTGGGTGGAGGAGAGCTGGTCCTGGCGGTACGCCCACGACTTCTCCATCGACGAGAACGTCGTCCACGCGCCCGTGTACCTCGTGTTCTCGGCTGCCGCGAGGGTGGACATGAACTCGGCGAACGACTCGTTCAGCCACAGGTCGTTCCACCAGCGCATCGTCACCAGATCGCCGAACCACATGTGCGCCAGCTCGTGCAGGATCGTGATCGCCCGACGCTCCACAACCGCGTCCGGCACCCGCGAGCGGAACACGTAGTTCTCCACGAACGTCACACAGCCGGCATTCTCCATCGCGCCCGCATTGAACTCCGGCACGAACAGCTGGTCGTACTTCTCGAAGGGGTAGGGGTGCCCGTACTGGGACTCGAAGAACTCGAAGCCCTGCCGGGTCAGCTCGAAGATGTTCTCCGCGTCGAGATGCTCGAACAGCGACGCCCGGCAGAACACGCCCAGTGGAATCGTGCGGCCGTCCGAGCTCGTCAGCTCCGAGTGCGTCGACCGGTACGGGCCGGCCACCAGCGCCGTGATGTACGACGAGATCCGCGGCGTCGCAGAGAACGACCACGTCGCGGTCGCCCTGCCCTGCTCGTCAACGCCGGCGGGCACCGGCTCCGGGGTCGGCTGGTTCGAGACGACGGCCCAGTCGGCGCGAGCGGTCACCGTGAACCGGAACGCGGCCTTCAGGTCCGGCTGTTCGAAGACGGCGAACATGCGGCGAGAGTCCGGCACCTCGAACTGGGTGTACAGGTAGACCTCGTCATCCACCGGGTCGACGAACCGGTGCAGGCCCTCGCCCGTCGTCGTGTAGTCCGCCTCGCCCTCCACGACGAGCGTGTTCTCCGCGGCTAGAGGCCCGACCGCGATGCGCGCTCCGTCGTAGTTCGAGGTGTCCAGGCGCTGACCGTTGAGCGAGACCGTCGGCGCCTGCGACGCCACGAAGTCGATCCACGTGGTCGTGCCGACGGCCGCGTCGGCGGCACGGAAGCTGACCGTGGTCGCGCTGCCGAACTGCCCTCCGGGGCGCGTCAGATCCAAGACGACGTCGTAGACGTCCACGTCGAGGGCCGCAGCCCGGTCGGCGGCGTCCTCACGGGTGATGTTCAGTCGTGCGGCGGTGCTCACGGATGGCCTCCAGAGTCGATCGATGACGTGTGGCGTGTGGGCCCCGTCACGGTGGCAAGGTCCCGGCGGTCCAGGATAGGCCACATAGGTCGCATGCACCTGACGCGGTGCGCGCCGCTGCCAACAGAGCACGACGGTCCCGAACGACACGCCGGCGGGGAAGTGGGCTGCACGTCGGCAGATCTGTCCGATCGTCTCTTGTGTGCAGATACTTGCGGTCCGTAGCGTCTCGAATGTCCCGGTCGCCCGCGCGACGCCCCGGAGCGTGTATCGGCAAGGCCGGAACCGCAACTCAGATCCGTCAGACGAAGGGAAAGACATCTCATGTGCCCCACTCACCATGACTCCGCCTTGCCCGCTCACGGCTCCCGCCTCTCCGGCGGTCACGTCCACCTCGGTCGTCGGACGCTGACGCTCGGTGGTCTCGCCGTGTTGGCCGGCCTCGGCGCCGCCCCCGCGGCCGCGGCGGAGCCGACCACGGTGCCGGTCGACACCGTCGGACCGCATCCGGTGCAGGACCGTCCGCTGGCGGCCGCCGATGTGCGCGGCTTCGCCGGCGGTCACCTGTTCTGGCCCGCGGACGCCACGGCCGGCGCCGACCTGGGGATCGTCGTGACCTTCCCGGGCTTCGCCGAGCCCGGGGCGGTCATGCATGGCATCGCCCGGCGCTTCGCCTCGCACGGGTTCGCGGTGCTCTGCGCCAATTCGTTCGCGGGCGTGGAGAACCCGACGGTCCGGGCCACGATGATCCGCGCGGCCGTCGACGCGGCCCCGGGCCTGTCGGCCTGGTCGGACGTGGTCGACGGCGATC